>CAZYGK010000071.1:0-16043 GCA_964647355.1 uncultured Flavobacteriaceae bacterium
GCCACGCGCTCCTCGTCGGCGTCATCCTGCATGTCCTTTACGCCGAAGAGGAAAAGACCCTCGCGCGCGTCGCGTCGTTCCTTTCAGACCCGAGCCGGACTTTCGAGAAGACGCTCGGCCTCATGAAGGCGACCAATCACCTCGGCACGAAGCGCGCGCCGAAAGTGCACCCCGTGGTCGCGCAGGTCGCGCGCGAGCTCCTCAACAAGTCGGAGAATGAGCGCTCCGGCGTCCTCTCGACCGCGATGAGCTACTTAAGTCTCTATCGCGATCCGACCATCGCCACGGTGACGAACGACTGCGACTGGCGCATCGCCGATCTGATTGAGGCCGAGCACCCGGTCTCGCTCTATCTCGTCGTCCCGCCTTCCGACATCTCGCGGACGAAGCCGCTCATCCGGCTTGTGCTGAACCAGATCGGTCGGCGGCTGACCGAAGAGCTCGAAGGCGCCGCATCAGCAAAGCGCCACCGCCTCCTCATGATGCTGGATGAGTTCCCGGCGCTCGGGCGGCTTGATTTCTTCGAGTCGGCGCTCGCCTTCATGGCCGGCTATGGGGTGAGGGCGTATCTCATCGCGCAATCCTTGAACCAGATCGAAAAGGCCTATGGGCCGAACAATTCGATCCTCGATAATTGCCATGTCCGCGTCGCCTTCGCCGCGAATGACGAGCGGACGGCGAAACGGATTTCGGACGCGCTCGGCACGGCGACGGAACTCCGGGCCCAGAAGAATTACGCCGGCCATCGCCTCGCGCCCTGGCTCGCCCATGTCATGGTGTCGCGGCAGGAGACGGCGCGCCCGCTCCTGACACCCGGCGAGGTGATGCAGCTCCCGGCGGATGAGGCGATCGTGATGGTTGCGGGACTTCCGCCGATCCGCGCCACGAAGCTTCAATATTACAACGACCGAAATTTCGCGTCGCGAAAGCTTGCGCCGATGAATATCGCAGCGGGGGTGGGCGTTTATCCTGACGCGCCGAAGCCGCGCGCCAATGACTGGACGGGCGTTACCGCGACGTTCGATCCGCTGCTGGCGATCGAGGATGAGGAAGACGGGCAATTACCCGCCGCCGATGACGAGAGCGGGCTGCAACAAACGCCGGAACTGGATTCGAAGCCCAAGCCAAGCGGCGTCACCGCCGACGCCGAGCCCGAAACCCCTGACGAGAGCGACGGCCTCGCCGAAGCGAGGAAGCTCGAGCGCCTTCAGCTGGAGCGCGCGCGCCGCGCCGCGCTCGATCGCGGCGACGGCATGCTGAACGGGGTTTACCAATGAGCACAAGGAAGCGCCGCGTCTCGATCTATCTGACCCCCGAGGCGGAGCGGCTCTTGACGCGCGCCGTCGAGGATCGCGGCGCCAGTATGAGCGGGGTCGTCGAGGCGGCGCTAACCGCGCTCCTTGGCGATAAGACGAGGAACTCCGAGCTCGCACTGCTCGGCGAACGGGTCACCAAGCTCGCGCGCGCCGCCGAGCGCATCGCCGATGAGACAACCGCGCAGACCGAAACGCTCGCGCTCTATATCCTTTATTATCTCTGCATCACGCCGCCTTTGCCGGACGCCTCGCGCGACGCCGCCGAAGCGATGGGCAGGAAGCGCTTCGATCGCTTCATCGGCCAGGTGAGCGAGCGGCTCCTCGGCAAGGAGAGCTACACCGACGAGGTGCTCGCCCGCATCGATCTTGTCCGCGCAAATTCTGCGCCGAAACTCGGGGTCGCGTCATGAGCGGCGCCGGTCCAGACCCTACGACGGCGAACCGCCGCGCCGCCATGCTGAAGACGGCCTTCGGGCCCGTGATCGGCGCGGCGCTCGAGGACGAGCGCGTTTCCGAGATCATGGCCAATCCTGACGGCGCGCTCTTCATCGAGCGGCTCGGGATCGGGCGCGGGCGGCAGGACACGGGTCTGCCGGCCAGCGACGTCGAGCGGATCATTCGCCTCATCGCGAGCCATATCGGCGCGCCCTGCGACCGCGATCACCCGATCGTTTCGGCTGAACTCCCCGGAACGGGCGAGCGCTTTGAGGGCGTCATGCCGCCGGTCTCGATCGCGCCCGCCTTTTCGATCAGGAAGCCCGCACGGCGCGCGATGAGCCTCTCCGACTGGGTGGCGTCAGGGGCGATGACGCGCGGGCAGGCGCTGATCCTGCAATCGGCGCTCGCGCGGCGCGAGAACATCCTGATTTCCGGCGGCACGTCGACGGGGAAGACGACGCTTGCGAATTCCTTGCTCGCCGAGATCGGAAGGGAAGCCGAGCGGATCCTCATCCTCGAAGACACGCGCGAGCTTTATTGCGACGCGGAAGATGTCGTCGCCTTGCGGACCGCGCCCGGCGTCAGCCTCGAGACGCTCGTCCGGTCGACGATGCGGCTTCGCCCCGACCGCATCATCATCGGCGAGGTGCGGGGCGGCGAGGCGCTCGATCTTTTGAAGGCCTGGAACACCGGCCATCCGGGCGGCATCGCGACGGTTCATGCGAACTCGGCCGAAGCGGCGCTCTCGCGGCTTGAACAACTGACGGCGGAGCGCGCCTACGAAATCCCCCGCGCGCTCATCGGGGAGGCGGTCAATCTCATCATCCATATCGGCCGGCGCGGGGACCATCGGCGCGTCGAGCACATTCTCCGCGTCAGAGGCCATGACCCCCACCATGGCTATGTCCTGGCGCCGGCCGATCCCCAGCAATTCTCAATCGTCAGCGAAGGAGCGACTTTATGACTGCAACAAGATGTTCAATCCGGCTTGGCTCAGCGCTCGTCGCCGCCAGTCTCGCGCTTGTGGCGGAGGCGCACGCCGCCGGCTCCGGGATGCCCTGGGAAGCGCCGCTCGCGTCGATCCTCGCCTCGATCGAGGGGCCGGTCGCGCGCATCGTCGCCGTCATCATTATCATCATCACCGGCCTGTCGCTCGCCTTCGGCGACACCTCGGGCGGCTTCCGGCGCCTCATTCAGATCGTCTTCGGGCTTTCGATCGCTTTCGCGGCGACGAGCTTCTTCCTCGCCTTCTTCTCCTTCGGCGGCGGCGCGCTGATCTGAAGGAGAGATGAGATGTCAGAGGGATATTCCGTACCCGTTCATCGCAGCCTGACCGAGCCCATGATGATGGCCGGCGCGCCAAGGGGCGTCGCGATTTTGAACGGCACGATCGCCGCGGCGGTCGGCCTCGGCCTGCAGATGTGGGTCGCGGGGATCCTTCTCTGGGTCATCGGCCAGGCGGCCGCCGTCTACGCCGCGAAAAAAGACCCCGCCTTCATCGAGGTCGGCCTCAGGCATTTGAAGCACAAAGGCTATCTCTCGTGCTGAACTTGACCGAATACCAGACGCGCCCCAAACGCCTCGCCGATTATTTGCCGTGGGCGATGCTGGCGGCGCCCGGCATCGTCCTCAACAAGGACGGCAGTTTCCAGCGCACCATCCGTTATCGCGGGCCGGATCTGGAGAGCGCCAGCGAGAGCGAGCTTCTCTCCTTCACGGCGCGCGTCAATAACATCCTGAAACGCTTTTCATCCGGCTGGGCGCTGTTCTTTGAAGCGGCGCGAGAGCATGCGAATGACTATCCGGCTTCGACTTTCACGGACAATGTCGCCTGGCTCGTCGATGAAGAACGGCGCGCCGCATTCGAGACGGGCGGCGCGCATTTTGAAAGCGCCTGTTACCTGACTTTCGCCTGGGCGCCGCCGAGTGACCGGACAAGGGATAGCGAGGCGGTGTTCCTGACCCGCGACGGCGGTGAGAAACCCATTTCGGCCCGCGAACATCTCGCGCACTTCACCCGCGAGACCGATCGCGCCATCGATCTCCTCGCCATGCTCCTGCCCGAATGCGAACGGCTCGATGATTCCGGGACGCTCACCTATTTGCATGGTTCGATCTCGACCAAGCGCCATGAAGTCGCCGCGCCGGAAACGCCGATCTTTCTCGACGCGCTCCTCGCCGATTGCGGGCTCACCGGCGGCCTCGAGCCGATGCTGGGCGATGACCATCTCCGCATCGTCTCGGTCCGCGGCTTCCCGCCAGCGTCGGAACCTGGATTTTTGGACGCGCTCAACCGCCTGGGCTTCTCCTATCGCTGGACGACGCGGTTTATCGCCCTCGACAAGGCGGCGGCTGCCAGAGAGATCACAAAATATCGCCGGCAATGGTTCGCCAAGCGCAAATCGATCGCGGCGATCGTCAAGGAGACGCTTTTCAACGAAGAGAGCGTCCTTCTCGACGCCGACGCCGACAACAAGGCGGCGGATGCTGACGCGGCGCTGCAGGAGCTCGGGGCCGATGACGTCGCTTTCGGCTATCTGACTTGCGCCGTCATTGTTTCAGACGTTGACGCCTCTCTCGCTGACGACAAGGCGAAGGAGATCGAACGCGTCCTCAATGGTCGCGGATTCGTCGCCATCCGCGAAAGCGTCAACGCTGTCGACGCCTTTCTCGGATCTCTTCCCGGCCATCTCTACGCCAATATCCGGGCGCCGCTCGTCCACACGCTGAACCTCGCGCATCTCACGCCCCTGTCGGCGGTCTGGGCGGGCGAGGCGTGGAATGATCATCTGAACGCGCCGCCGCTCATCCAGGCGACCACCCATGAGACGACGCCGTTCCGGCTTTCGACGCATATCGGCGATGTCGGCCATGCGATGATCGTCGGGCCCACGGGCGCCGGAAAATCCGTGCTCCTCGCTTTGATGGCGCTGCAGTTCCGTCGATATGACGGCGCGCAAATATTCGCGTTCGACAAGGGAAGGTCGATGCGCGCTGCGATCCTGTCACTCGGCGGAACGTTTCATGATTTGGGACACGACGCGGCGCTCGCCTTCCAGCCCTTGCGCAATATCGATAGCGAGGTCGGCAGGGCGCGGGCGCAGCACTGGCTTCTTGGCATTCTTGCACAAGAGGGCGTCACGCTCGATCCGGCGATCCGCGACGCGGTCTGGTCGGCGCTCGGCAATTTGAGCGAGGCGCCGCCTAACGAGAGAACCCTCACCGGCCTCACGCTCCTCTTGCAGCGCGCCGATCTCCGCGACGCCTTGAAACCCTTCACGCTCGACGGCGCCCATGGCGGCCTCTTCGACGCCGAGGAGGAGACGCTGCAACTCTCCGACGTCATCGGCTTTGAGATGGAGAGCCTCATGAGGCGGCCGTCGGCGGTCGCGCCGGCGCTATCCCACCTCTTCGACCGGCTCGATGCGCGCTTCGATGGACGCCCGACGCTTCTTCTCATCGACGAGGCCTGGGTATTCCTTGACCATCCGCTCTTCGCCGAACGCTTGCGCGACTGGCTCAAGACCTTGCGCAAAAAGAACGTCTCGGTCGTCTTCGCGACGCAGTCCTTGAGCGATATTCAAAACTCGTCAATCGCGCCGGCGATCATCGAGAGCTGCCCGTCGCGGATTTTCCTCGCCAATGCACGGGCGCGGGAAGCGGGCATCCGGTCCGCTTATGAATCTTTCGGGCTCAATGAACGGCAGATCGAGCTGATCGCCACGGCGACGCCGAAGCGCCACTATTATTACCAATCTTCGATCGGCAATCGCCTCTTCGAATTGGGGCTCGGCCCCGTCGCACTTAGCGTTTGCGGTGCGTCGGACCCCGAGACGCAAAAGCTCATCGACAGGATTTTGAACGACGCGGGCGGCGACTTCGCCGCCGAATTCCTGCGGGCCAAGGGCCTCGCCTGGGCCGCCGATCTTATCGCCGAAAACCAAATCATTGAAAGGAGCTACTCATGGGCCGCCGAATGAAGAAACTCGCCGCCGCCAGCGTCATCGCGATTGCCTCAACGCTTGGCGTTTATGGAAGCGCCAAGGCGCAGCTCTTCGGCGGCATCGTCTACGACCCGACCAATTACGCGCAGAACCTCCTCACCGCGACGCGCACGCTCACCATGATCAACAACCAGGTGAAGCAATTGACCAATGAAGCGCAGATGCTGGTCAATGAGGCGAAGGAGCTCGCAAGCCTGCCCTTTACGGTGCGAGTCCAGCTCAATCAGCGCCTCGTCGAGATCGAAACGCTGATCAGGACCGCGAATGGGCTTGCTTACGATGTCGCCTCGATCGACGCATCGTTCCGGGCGCTTTTCCCGGAGGATTATTCTTCCGTTTCGAACGCAGCGATGGCGTCGGATGCGCGCGTCCACTGGGAGGAGGCGTCGCGGGCGTTTCATGATTCGATGATCATGCAGGCGAAGATCGCCGAGACGATCTCCGCCGACGTGACCGACCTCGATGCGATCGTCTCGAAGAGCGAGACTGCGGTCGGCAATTTGCAAGCCGCGCAAGCCGGCAACCAGCTCCTCGCCCTGCAAGTGAAACAGTCGATGCAGGCGGCCGAGCTTTTCGCCGTCGCCGCCCGCGCCGACGCGCTCGATCGCGCGCGGCAATTGCAGACGGAGGAGCGGGCCCGCATCGCCAATGCGCGCTTCATCGGCGACGGGATCATTTACCCATGAACCTCAGGAGCAAACCGAGCGCAGCGAGGCGAGCGCAAGCGCGCGCCGGCCGGTCAGGCCGCACTTCGCGGAGCCGTGAAGCCGAAGGCCGAACCGGCGCGAGCGGGAAAAGCTCATGAACAATCTCAATGTCATCGACCAGTTCACGGCGACCTTCGTCGCTTACATCGATTCCGGTTTCGGCTTGTTGCAGGGCGATGTCGGCTTCCTGACCGCGATACTGATCGGCATCGACATCGTCCTCGCCGGTCTCTTCTGGTCGATGAACGGCGTCGACAATGTGCTCGGCGCGTTCATCAAGAAGGTCCTCTATGTCGGGGCCTTCGCCTTCATCATCAATAATTTCCGGCTCCTCGCTGACATCATCTTTGCGAGCTTCGCCGGCCTCGGTCTCGTCGCGACCGGCTCGCCGATCACGGCGGCGCAATTGATGCAGCCGGGCTTCGTCGCCGACACCGGCTACCAGGCGGCGTATCCGCTCCTCGGCGAGGCGAATGCGCTTTTGGGCTTCCCGAGCTTCTTTTCAAACTTCGTCACCATCGCGATCATCATGCTGGCGTGGCTCATCGTTCTCTTCGCCTTCTTCATCCTCGCGATCCAGCTCTTCGTCACCATCATCGAATTCAAGCTAACGACGCTCGCCGGCTTCGTCCTCGTTCCCTTCGCGCTCTGGAACAAGACGTCGTTCCTAGCCGAACGCGTCCTCGGCAATGTCATGGCGTCGGGCGTCAAGCTGATGGTGCTCGCCATCATTGTCGGCATCGGCTCGACAATCTTTTCTTCCGTCACTGCGAGTTTCACGCCAGGCGCAATCACGCTCGAAGACGCGGCGGCGACCATATTGGCCTCACTCGCCCTGTTGTCGCTCGGCATCTTCGGGCCCGGCATCGCGGCGGGGCTCGTGTCCGGCGCGCCGCAATTGGGCGCGGGCGCAGCGGTCGCCACGACGGCCGGCGCCGGCGCGGCCGTGCTTGGCGCCGGGGCGCTCGCAACAGGCGGCGCGAGAGCCGTCGCGTCCGCCAGTCAGTCCGCCATTCGCGCCGGCGCCTCCATGGCCGGCGGCGCCAACGCCGCCTGGACTTTAGGCACGGCCGCCTCCGGACAATCAGGCATGCGCGGCGCCGCGGCTGGCGCTGCAGGCGTCGCGTCGGCGGGCGCAGCGTCCGTCATGCAGGGAATGAAGGACTCTGTATCGCGCGCCTTCGGCAATCCGGGCGAGGCCTTCGCATCGGGCGCGCGTGCGGCTTTCACCGCGACCGGGGGCAAGCTCGGCGGAGCATCGACGGCGGCGGCAAGCGGGGCGCCCGCCAACAACGCACCTGATTGGGCGCAGCGACTCCGCCGCGAACAGGGCGTGCGCGACGCGGGTCTCACCGCGACGCATGTGATCGCCTCGGGCGATCGCGGCGGCAGCGCCGATGCGCCGCGCCTCAGGGAGGATCACGAATAATGTTCAAACGCGCTGCCACTCATTATGGCGAAACGCCTCCGCCCGAGACGCCCTATATGCGCGCGCATCAGTTATGGGACGAGCGCATCGGCTCGGCGCGGGTCCAGGCCGCGAACTGGCGCACCGCCGCTTTCGCGTCGCTGCTCATCGCCGGCGTTTCCTGCGGCGGCCTCATCTGGCAATCAAGTCGGTCCATCGTTACGCCCTATATCGTCGAGATCGACGGCGAGGGCGCCGTCCGCAATATCGGCCCGGCGAGCGAAGCCTACAAACCGTCGGACGCCGTCATCGCCTATGCGCTCGCGAATTTCATCCGCGACGTGCGGTCGGTGTCGATCGATCCTGTCATCGTTCGCGCGAACTGGCTCAAAGCCTATGATTACGCGACCGATCGCGGCGCGATGGCCTTGAATGATTACGCGCGCGACCATGACCCGTTCGCCGAGGTCGGGCGGCGCAGCGTCAATGTCGATGTGACAAACGTCGTCAGGGCGTCTGAGGATTCTTTCGAAATCCGCTGGTCCGAGAAAACGTACGCAGGCGGCCAGTTCGAAAAACTCGAACGCTTCACCGCGCATCTGACCATCGTGCTGTCGCCGCCGCGCACGGCCGAAGCGCTCTCGAAGAATCCCCTCGGCCTTTATGTCCACGGGCTCAACTGGTCGAAAGACCTCAGCGCAGGAGATCCCTCATGACGCGCTCAATTCTGATTGCTTCGTCGCTCGCGCTGCTGGGCTGCGAGACCGCTTATCCCGACATCGCGCTCGATGCGGCGCCCATGCGCCCGGCGAAGATCGTCAGCTTCGATGACGGCAAGCCCGTTCGCGAGATCATTGAGACCGCCACGCCCTTTCCCTTGCCGGGACAATTGAAGCCGGTCGAGGAAAGTGACGCGCCGTCACCGGAACTGAAACCCTTCGAGCAGATCGATGCGGCGAACAGCCTCGCCAAGATCGAGCCCGATCTCGACCGCTTCGTGAATGCGGTGCAGGTCTATCCTTTCATGGAAGGCGCGCTTTACCGGCTCTACGCCGCCCCCGAACAGGTGACCGACATCGCGCTCGAACCGGGCGAGCGATTGAATTCGGTCTCCGCCGGCGACACCGTGCGCTGGGTCGTCGGCGACACTTCAAGTGGCGGCGCCGGCGGGAGCGGCGCCGCAACGGGCGAGCGGGTTCATATTCTCGTCAAGCCGATCGCGCCGGGTCTCTCAACCAATCTCGTCATCGCCACGGACCGGCGCGCCTATCACCTCGAAATGCGCTCTTTCCGCGAAACCTATATGGCGGCGATCTCTTGGACCTACCCGCAGGACCAATTGGTGAAGCGCCGCGAAGAGGCTGTTCGCACGAAAGCGGCGGCAGACTCTGTGGTCGCCCCTGCCATCAATCCGGACCATCTGAAGTTCCGCTATGAGATCGAGGGCGACCGCCCGCACTGGCGGCCCGTTCGCGCTTTCGATGATGGCGAGCAGGTGTTCATCCAGTTCCCGGAGACGATCGCGCAAGGCGAGGCCCCGCCGCTCTTCGTCTTGTCGCGCGACGGCAAGCCCGAGCTCGTCAATTACCGCATGCGCGGGAATTACTATGTCGTCGACCGGCTGTTTTCGGCGGCGGAGTTGCGTCTCGGCGAAAAACGCCAGTCGGTCGTGCGCATCCTCCGCACCGACCTCAAAGGGCGCATCTGAGATGAGCGCCGTTGCCCAAGACAAACGTCAAAAGGACGAACCGGACGCGCTGCGCTTGCGCGCGGCGCCGCGCGCCGTCACGCGGTTGAACAGGAACGCGCTGATGATCGCCGCGGGCGGCGCAGGCCTTCTCATCTTCGCCGCGGCGAGCCTCGCCTTGAAGCCGCCGCGCGCGTTTGATGAGGCCGCGCCCAAGGAACTCTATAATGTCGAGACCAAGCCCAAAGCCGAAGGCCTCGAGGCGCTTCCGAAATCCTATGCCGACGTTAAGCCGCAATTGGGCGCGCCCTTGCCGGGCGATCTCGGCGCCGCGCTCCTCAAGGCCGAGCAATCGCTCGCCGCATCAGGCGATGAAGGCTTTCTCGAGCGTCCGGATTACGCGGCCCTGTCGCCGACGCCGTTCCGCAATTCTCCCGAAGCCGACGCGGCGCGTGAAGCCGCCTTGCGTGAAGCGCAAATCGCCACCGAGGCACGGGAGGCGGGCGTCTTCTTCCAGCTCGCCGCACGCACCAATGCGGCGCCGAAACCATCGCCATTGAGCGACACCCTCCCAGTATCGCCCTTTGAATTCCCCGGCCCCGTGTCTGCGCCGGTCCCGTTCGGCGCCGAGCGCGATGACGATCCGGGCCGGCAGATTCGCAAGCTCGACTTCCTTGGTGATCGATCAGAGTCCTCGACTGACAATCCGCACGCCATCGAAGACCCGATCACGCCGTTTGAAGTGATGGCGGGGACCGTCATCCCGGCGAGCCTTATCACTGGGATTAATTCCGACTTGCCGGGAACCGTTGTCGCGCAGGTGACTCAGAATGTTTATGACAGCGTCACCGGCCATTATGTCCTCATCCCGCAGGGGGCAAAGCTCATCGGCCGCTATGACAGCGTCATCGCCTTCGGGCAGTCCCGCGCATTGCTGGTCTGGTCGCGCATCATCTATCCGGACGGCGCCTCGGTCTCGATCGACAACATGCCGGCGAGCGATGTCGCCGGCTATTCAGGGCTCGCGGATCAAGTCGACTTCCACACTTTCCGCATTTTGAAAGGCGTCGTTCTTTCGACCCTGCTTGGCGTCGGTACGGAATTGTCTTTCGGCGAATCCGAAAGCGATCTTGTCCGCGCGCTGAGGGAGTCCGCGCAGAGCTCCGCCAATCAGTCCGGCCAGAAAATCGTGCAGCGCAACCTCGACATCCAGCCGACGATCAAGGTGCGCCCGGGCTGGCCCTTACGCGTCATCGTCCACAAGGATCTCGTGCTGCGGCCTTATGAGCAGAGGAGGGCGGCGCGATGAGCCTCAAGATCGGCGCCGTTCCGGAGCGAAAGTCCGTCAGGATCACCCTGTCGCTGCCGCCCGACATTCACGCCATGCTCGCAGACTACGCCGCAATCCACGCCGCGGAATTCGGAAAGAAGACCCCGGCGAGCGAACTCGCAGGTCTAATGATCGAGCGGTTCCTGAACTCGGACGCGGCCTTCCGGCGCGCCCGCAAAACCCTTCGTCAACCCGCCAGTGAAAAGGAGTAAGCCATGGCTATCATCGGCGCATTCAAGAAGACGGACGACGGCTATGCCGGAACCATCCGGACCATGACCATCAACGTCAAGGCTGCCTTCATCGCCAACGACAAGAACGGCAATGACAAGGCCCCGGACTTCAAGATCGTCGCCGGCGAACGCGAGCTCGGCGCCGCATGGAAGGCGAAGACCAAGGGCGAGGAGCCCCAGGAGTTCCTGCGCGTCGAACTCGACGACCCGAGCTTCGCCGCGCCGCTGCGCGCGGCGCTGTTTTCGAATGGGGTAGAATCGAGCGCGCTCGTCTGGACGCGTCAGAGTCAGAGGCAGAGACCGGAGGCGTCGGGCGGAGTCTGAATGAGGAAGAGAGATGGTGAAGATGGAGTCGCCTGAAACTTTCCGCGGTTTGCGGCCGGCGCGGCAAGCGGCGCGGTCAGAGGTTCTCCCTTTGAGCCTGCCCCCGCGCGGGCTCTGCCGAGAGGTCGCGGCGGCCTATATCGGGATCAGTGGCACCAAGTTCGATGAACTGGTACGATCAGGGTCGATGCCGAAACCGCGGATTGTCGGCGCCCGGCGGCTGTGGGATCGGCCGGAACTTGACCTGGCGTTCAGCAATCTGCCGCACGCTGATGAAAATGGCGCCCTCAATCCATGGGATGTCGTACGATTTGAAAATCAGAATTAGATATGTGGTTGAAGACGCCGACCGGCACGGCAATGTCCGCCTTTATTTTCGAAAACGGGGCCAGAGAAAAGTAAGATTGCCGGGCCCCATCGGTTCGGAACAATTCTGGGTCGCTTATCAGCAGGCCGCGAATGGGTATGTGCCGCTTGAGAAGCTGACGCCGCAGGAAATCAAAGCGCAATCCGGCGGCTCGTTCCTGTGGCTTTGCGATGAATATTATCGCTCGGCGGATTTCCGGCAGCTGCATCCGCGCACCCAATATGTCCGGCGAAAAATTCTCGATCGAATTTGCAAGATCGGCGGCGATCTGCCGGCCAAGGCGCTTGACGCCAAACACGTGCGAAAGTGGCGTGACGACAAAGCCGACAAGCCGGGCGGCGCCAACAACATGATCAAGGCGCTTCGCCAAATCTACAAATTCGCGATCGAATATGGATACGCCGAAACCAATCCGGCGATGACGGTGCCGTACCTGTTCACCAAGGAGGGCGGCTTTCACGCCTGGTCGATCGAAGAAGTTCTGCAATTTGAGGAGAAGCACCCGATCGGCAGCAAGGCGCGCCTTGCTTTTGCGTTGCTCCTCTATACGGGCCAGCGCCGCTCCGACATCGTCCGCCTCGGCCAGCAGCATGTGAAGGACGGCTGGTTGCGGTTCACGCAGGAGAAGAACCGAGCCCGGCGGCCGGTCACCCTCGAACTGCCGATCGTTCCGGCGCTCCAGCACATTCTTGATGCGTCGGTGATCGGCGCGACCACGTTCCTCGTGACGGAGCAGGGCCGGCCGTTCTCCAACAACGGTTTCGGAAACCGCTTCCGGACCTGGTGTGACGAGGCGGGGCTACTGCACTGCTCAGCGCACGGGTTGCGCAAGGCGGCGGCGTCGAGACTCGCCGAACTCGGCTGTTCCGAACTCGAGATCATGGCGGTCACCGGCCACCAGACCATGAAGGAGGTCGAGCGCTATACGAAGTCGGCCAGACAAAAGGTGCTGGCCGGAAGCGCCATGGCGAAGCTGCGCGCCGGACATTCGTAGAACAAAAAAGTGTCCCACTTTTCCGATTTCAGGAAAAAGTGTCCCACCAAAACCTCTAAGTCATTGAAATTTATAGGTTATTTTCGTCAATGGTGCCCAGAAGAGGACTCGAACCTCCACATCTCGCGATACTAGTACCTGAAACTAGCGCGTCTACCAATTCCGCCATCTGGGCACGGAAGGCGGGGAGGGATATCCGCGAGCGGCCCTGCCTGTCAACGAAAAGCCGCGGCGCGAGGCCCTTCAAGCGGCGCGGCCTTTTCGCTATTCACTCGGTCCGAATCCTCAAAACCACGGGGCAAGACGCGATGGGCCGGAACAATGCAGCGACGCTGGTGACCGTCATCGGCGGCACGGGCTTCCTAGGCCGCCAAATCGTCCGCCGGCTGGCGAAGGACGGCTACCGCATCCGGGTGACCTCCAGAAAGCCGCTGCGGGCCTACGACATGCGGCCGTTGGGCGATGTTGGCCAGATCGCGCTCGTCAAGGCTGACATTCGCAACGAAGCCGAAATCGCTGCCGCGATCGCAGGTGCCGGCATCGTGATCAACACGGTCGGCATCTTGCGCCCAAGCGGCGGCCGCACGTTCGAAGAGTTGCATGCCGACGGCGCGGGCACGATTGCGCGTCTGGCCGCCAAAGCCGGCGTCGAGCGCTTGATCCATGTCTCCGCCATCGGTGCCGATCCGAAGGCGCGCTCCTACTACGCGCGCTCGAAGGGCGAGGGCGAGGCGCAAGTGCGTGAGGCGTTTCCGGCGGCCACCGTCGTGCGCCCGTCGATCGTCTTCGGGCTCGGCGACGGGTTCTTCAGCATGTTCGCGCGCCTGATGCGCATGGCAAAGCTCGCCTTCCCGCTGTTCGGCGGGGGCAAGACGAAGTTTCAGCCGGTGTTCGTCGGCGATGTCGCCGATGCGGTCGCGAATGCGCTCGCCGACCCGCGCACGAGCCGCCGCACGTTCGAGCTCGGCGGCCCTGCCGTCTATACGCTGAAGGACCTGCTCGCGTTTATCGCGGAGACGACCGGCCGCAAGCGCGCCTTCTGGCCGTTCCCGTTCTTCCTGCTGGACACGTTCGCAGCCCTGTTCGGCTGGCTGCCGTTCTCGCCGATCACGCTCGATCAAGCGCGGCTCCTGCGCAAAGACAACGTCGTGAAAGCCGGCCCCGACGCAGCATCGGTTGGAACGATCGCCGACCTCGGCGTTCAGCCGACATCCGTCGAAGCGGTGGTGCCGAGCTACCTTTACGCCTACCGTCCGTCCGGCCAGTACGCGGAGCCGCGCGGCGCCTAGCCGAGCACCGATTTCATCAAAGGCTGCAGCGTCGTCGAGAACTCGTTGTACGTCATATAGCCGAGCAGGAACGCACCCAGGAATATCCGGTACCAGGCGAAGATGCCGAACCCGTGGTTCGACACGAAACTGATAAAGGCCTTCACGACATAGTACGCGCTGAGATAGGCGATCACGAACCCGATCACGAGCGCGATCGCATCGTCATAGGGAATGGCGGTCCCCTGCTTGTAGAGCGAATAGACGGCCGCCCCCATCATTGTTGGGATCGCAAGGAAGAACGAAAACTCCGCTGCCGCCCCGCGTTCGACCTTCATCATGAGCGAACCCATGATCGTAGCACCCGAGCGCGACACGCCGGGCACGAGCGCCAAACACTGGAAGAGCCCAATCTTGATATACGTGCTCAGCGGAAAGTCCTCGACCGCGTAGTACTGCGGGATCTTGACCATCTTCTCGATGAAGATGATCGCAATGCCGCCGACGATGAGCGCGATCGCGACCGTCCAAACCGAAAACAGATACTCGGTGATGTAGTCCGACAGCGTCACGCCTAGCGCTGCCGACGGTAGGAACGCGAGCAGTAGGCCCACCGCGAAACGCTGCGCGTTTGGGTTGACCGGCACGGCCTTGGTCACGCGCCAGAGATATTCGAAATAGATCACGCAGATCGACAGGATCGCGCCGAATTGGATCACGATGATGAAGACCGGGCTCGCAGTCAGCCCCAAAAGCTTCTCCACGATGATCATGTGCCCCGTCGACGAGACGGGCAAAAACTCTGTGATCCCCTCAACCAGCGCGAGAATGATCGCGGAGACAATCTTCCAAATCAGCTGGTCCATGAGAACGCCATGAAGTAAGGGGCGCCCCGTGTACCACATCGCCCGCCTGTGCCACACAAACCTAGTATAGTACCGATAGGAGACTAATTCGTCGCCGCTTGGCCACGCCGACATCGTGGACGCTCGATCTTGCACCCGAAATAGGTAAGTAACGCTGACGCAAAGCCTTACTTCGGTAACATCTGGTCCGTATAAGGCCCCGCTCGACTCATTTTCTTACGGACTTCCCTGTGGCCGACAACAAACTCCTGCGCTTCGTCTCCGTGCCCCGGCAAATGCCGGAAAAGCGGGCAGCGAAGACGCGTGCCCAAGATTTCGACGAGATCTACGCGGAGTACGTCGCGAAGAAGGCCGAGGAGCAGGCCGGCCGCTGCTCGCAATGCGGCGTGCCGTTCTGCCAGGTCCACTGCCCGCTGCAGAACAACATCCCCGACTGGCTGAAGATGACGGCCGAAGGCCGCCTCGAGGAGGCCTACGAGCTCAGCCAGGCCACGAACAACATGCCGGAGGTTTGCGGCCGCATCTGCCCGCAGGACCGCCTGTGCGAAGGCAACTGTGTCATCGAACAGTCCGGCCACGGCACCGTGACGATCGGCGCCGTCGAAAAATACATCACCGACACCGCGTGGGAGAAAGGTTGGATCAAGCCGCTGGCACCCGCACGCGAACGCGGCCGCACCGTCGGCATCGTGGGCGCAGGGCCCGCAGCACTGGCCGCCGCCGAACAGCTGCGCGCGAAAGGCTACGGCGTCACGATCTACGATCGCTACGACCGCGCCGGCGGCTTGCTGACCTACGGCATCCCGAACTTCAAGCTCGAAAAGGACATCGTCGAACGCCGCACAAAGCGTCTCGCAGACGGCGGCATCAAGATCGAACTGAACGTCGATGTGGGCCGCACCGTCACGCTCGCAAAACTGCGCACGCAGCACGACGCGATGCTGCTCGCGACCGGCGTCTACAAAGCCCGCACGATGAGCGCGCCCGGTATCGGCCTCTCCGGCATCGTGCAGGCGATGAGCTATCTCACCGCGTCGAACCGCGTTTGCCTCGGCGACAAGGTGAAGGACTACGACAACGGCACGCTGAACGCGAAGGGCA
>CAZYGK010000072.1:0-15976 GCA_964647355.1 uncultured Flavobacteriaceae bacterium
TGATCATCTTCCCCGGCGGCACGGTCTCAACAACGCCGAGCGTGCTCTCGCGCAATGCCAAAGACCCCGAATGGAAGACGTTCACGGCGCGCATGATCGTGCAGGGCAAGGCGCCGGTCGTCCCCGTCTTCTTTGGTGGCCAGAACTCGCGCCTATTCCAGATCGCAAGCCACGTCTCGATGACGCTGCGCCTCTCGCTTCTGTTCAAAGAGGTCCACGACCGCATCGGCAACGACATGGTCATCCAAATCGGCGAGCGCATCCCCTACGAACAGCTCAAAGCGATCCCCGACCGCAAGCAACTGATGGAATTCCTGCGCGAAAAAACCTACGCCCTAGCCGACGGCGCCCCCACCCCATCCAAACGCAAACGCCGCCGCCGCGAAGCCGCCGAGTAGGGTGAAACGCCAAGCTCGGCAAGCCGCTCATGCAAGCCAGTAGGCGGCGAACGGCGAAATGAGTACGGCGCGAAGCGCCATCAAGATGGGCAGCGCGCCTGCGGCGCGCGAAAACCAAGCGCTTCGCGCCTTTTCTTTGCGTCCTTCGCGGCTTCGCGTGAGCCAATCAAACTCAACACAGCACGAACGCAGCAAGCCGCACACGAACAGCTTGGCGAGCTTGGCGTTTCAATCCACCGCCTAAAGCTTCATCGCCGCCGCGGTGAGTTTGTCCAGCAGCCGTTCCAGCTGCGTCCGCTCCGTCGCGTTCAGGTCCGCCGTCACGCGCCGTTCGTACTCGCGCGCGAGCGGCACGATCTCATCATAGACCGCGCGCCCGGCGTCGGTGAGAAACAAGTGCCGCGCGCGCCGGTCGCCCTCGACCGCGCGCTGTTCGATGCGTTCGGTTTTCTTCAACCTTGCGACAGCCCGGCTGACCTGCACCTTGTCCATGGCGGTGCGCTCGGTCACCTCGGCCGCGGTCAGACCAGGAAACCGCCCGAGCACCGCCATCACGCGCCACTCCGGAATCGTCAGCTGAAACTGCCGCTCGTAGCTCTTGGCAATCCGCCCGGAAACCGTGTTCGACAGCACCGACAACCGGTACGGCAAGAAATGCTCGAGAACGAGCAGCCCTTCGCCCGCGGGTTTGCGCTCAGGCCGCATCGGGTTGATTCTCGGGTGCGGCCGCCGCAAATGCCGGGTGTTCGCGACACGTCTTGTCGATCCGAACGAGCGTCGGGAACGCATCGACCGGCACCTTGAACCGGTACGCGTTCGCCATTTGCGGCACCAGACAGATGTCCGCAAGCGTCGGCGTGTCGCCGTGGCAGTACTTACCGGTCGCCTTCGACTGGCTCAGGTGCTTCTCGAGCGCCTCAAACCCAACCGTAATCCAGTGCGCATACCACTTCGACATGATCTCGTCTTCGGCATGCCCCAGCGCCTTCAGATGCGCGCGCACCCGCATGTTGTTGAGCGGATGGATGTCGCAGGCGATCTCGTACGCAATCTGGCGCACGCGCGCCTTCTCCGCCGGATAGCTCGGCAGCAGCGGCGGCGAGGGATAGATCTCGTCCAAATATTCGACGATGGCGAGCGACTGGCCGATCCTATGCCCGCTATCTTCGAGCGCGGGGATCAGCGCCTGCGGATTGATCGCCTTGTAGGCTGCTGAACTCTGCTCGCCTTTCAGCAAGCTGATGTTCGCACGCTCGTACGAAAGCCCCTTGAGATTCAGCGCGATGCGCGCGCGGTAGGCGGCGGAGGAAAACGCGTAGTCGTAGAGCTTCATTTCGGCCCCTCGTATTTCTTCACCTGATTGTCGATCGCACCGAAAACGGAACAGCCATCCGGCAGCTTCATCTCGATCCGAACGCGGTCGCCGAAGCGCATGAACGGCGTCTCGGGCTTACCCTTCGCGATCGTCTCGAGCATCCGCACTTCCGCAAGACATGCCGAGCCCGATTTGCGATCCGCGTTCGACACCGTACCCGAACCGATGATCGACCCGGCTTCAAGTTCGCGTGTCTTCGCCACATGCGCGATCAGCTGCGGAAACGAAAACGTCATGTCGACGCCGGCATTGGGCGACCCAAGGCGCGCGCCGTTCAAGTCGATCAGCAGCGGCAAGTGCACCTTGCCCTCACGCCAATGCTCGCCAAGTTCGTCGGGGGTCACGGCAACCGGCGAAAACGCCGTCGCAGGCTTCGACTGAAAAAAGCCAAACCCCTTCTCCAACTCCTTCGGGATCAGGTTCCGCAAGCTGACGTCGTTCACCAGCATCAGCAAGCGAATGTGCGGCTCCGCTTGTGCCGGCGACATGCCCATTTGCACGTCGCCGGTAATGACGGCGACCTCACCTTCCATATCGATGCCCCAAGCCTCGTCCGCCGCCAGAATATCGTCCGCTGGTCCGATGAAGCTGTCCGACCCGCCCTGATAGATCAGCGGATCGGTCCAGAACGACGCCGGCATCTCCGCCCCACGCGCCTTGCGCACCAACTCCACATGCGTGACATAGGCCGACCCGTCCGCCCATTGGAACGCGCGCGGCAACGGCGCGGCGCAATCCTGCGGCCGGAACGAAAACGACCCGATCGGCGAACCTTCGTTCAGTTCGCGATAGACCTGCAACAAGCGCGGCGCCGACCGCTCCCACGTGTCGAGCGCAACCTGCAACGAAGGCGCAATCCCATCCGCCGCAATCGCCCGCTTCAGATCGCGCGAAACGACGATGAGCTTGCCGTCGCGAGGCCCTTTTAGAGACGCAAGCTTCATCTTCCCTCTCCCGCACCAATCTTTGTCATCCCGGACGCTAGCGAAGCCCGCTGCGTCAGCAGCGCGGCGCAGCTCGCGAGCCGGGACCCAGGAGAACCGCCGGAGCGCTTCAACAGCAAGCCGGAACTTTGGTGCCCAATCACCTGGGTCCCGGCTCGCGCTTCGCTACGCTCCGCTTGGCCGGGATGACAAGTTGAGAAGGTCACTTCGCCCCCCGCCAGCTGTCCACGTAGCTCTTGTCTTCGATGTGATCCGCCTCCGGCGCCGCATCGAGCGGATCGCGCGTATCGATCATGACCGCGACCTCGTCCGTCTCTTTGCGTTCGGATTTGGCACCTGCAGCGAATGCCTTCGGATGTGGCCCGTGCGTGAAGCCGGCCGGATGGAATGTCACCATGCCGGGCTTAATGTTGTCGCGGCTGAAGAAATTGCCGGCGTGATAGAAAATAACCTCGTCGTAGTCGTCGTTGTTGTGGAAGAACGGCACTTTCAGCGCACCCGGGTCGCTCTCGATCGGGCGTGGCACGAACGTGCAGACGACGAACCGGTCGGCCAGGAACGTCGTGTGCACGGACGGAGGCAGGTGGTAGCGGTGACTGACGATCGGCCGGATGTCGCGCCAATTCAGCTTCACCGGCACGACCGTACCCTTCCAGCCCTGCGCGTCGAGCGGATTGAACGGATAGGCGATCGTCGAAATCTGCCCGCGCCGCTTCACCGCGACTTCCCACCGCGTTTCGCCCTGCTGCTTCAGGAACCGGTCGTTGATCTTCGGTGTCTCCAGCACCGCCGGATCGAATTGCGCGTGCTCGCCCAGCATCCCGCGATCCGGCAACCGGTACGCGTTGTTCACCGCTTCAACGAGCAGCAGCGAGCAGTCGCCCTTCGGTTCGATCCGCCACATCGTTCCGCGCGGCAATACGATGTAGTCGCCGTCGCGGAATGTCATGTGCCCGAAGTCGCAAAAGAAGTCGCCGGAACCCTGGTGCACGAACAACAACTCGTCGCCGTCGCTGTTGCGCGCAAGCTCCGGCATCGCGATCCCGAAGTGCCACACGCGAATCTTGACGTGCGCATTGCTGAGCAGCGGCTTCGCCGACCACGGCGTGGGCCCGAAGTCGTCGAACTTCGTCGTGTCGTAAGCGCGCGGGCGAAGCGGCCCGTTGAACGACGACCACGCTGTCGGCATGTGCTTGTGATACATATGCGTGGCCGGCCCGAAGAAGCCTTCGCGCCCGAGCTCGCGCTCGTAGGTGCCCTCCGGCAGGTCCGCATGCGCTTGGCGCGAGGCTTGGCCCTCGATGCGCGGAAAATTGATCCAATTCTTGCTCATGCCTGCAAAACCCCACGCCGGATTTGGTCGAGCTCTATCGACTCGAACAATGCCTTGAAGTTGCCTTCGCCGAACCCTTCGTTGCCTTTGCGCTGAATGATCTCGAAGAAGATCGGCCCGATCGCGTTCTGCGTGAAGATCTGCAGCAGCAACCCCTTGCCGTCATGTGGCGCGCCATCGATCAAAATCTGATTGCGCTTGAGCCGCGCGACATCCTCGCCATGCCCGGGCAGGCGTTGGTCGATGCCCTCGAAATAGGTGTCGATCGTCGATTGGAATGCGACGTGGCTCTTGCGCAACCGCTCGACGGTTTCATAGATGTTCTCCGACGACAGCGCGATGTGCTGAATGCCCTCGCCTTTGTACTCGTTCAGATACTCGGCAATCTGCGATTTATCGTCGGCACTTTCGTTGATCGGAATGCGGATCCTCCCGCACGGGCTCGTCATCGCCCGACTCTTCAAACCGGTGAGCTTTCCTTCGATATCGAAGTACTTGATCTCTCGGAAATTGAAGAGCTTCTCGTAGTACCCCGCCCACACGTTCATGTTGCCGCGATAAACGTTGTGCGTGACGTGATCCACTTCGACGAGGCCAACGCCCTCGTGGCCGAAGCCTTGCGTCACATCCGTCGGCACGAAATCGATGTCGTAGATCGAAACCTGCCCCGGTCCGTAGCGGTCGACGAAGTAGATCAGACTTCCGCCGATACCTTCGATCGCGGGAATGTTGAGTTCCATCGGCCCGACCTTGCCTTGCGCCGGCTTCGCGCCGAGTTCGATCGCGCGCTTATAGGCAAAGCCCGCGTCCTTCACCCGGAACGCCATCGCGCAGGCCGACGGCCCATGCGCCTTGGCGAAGCGCGCGCCGTGGCTCTCGCCTTCCGCGTTCACGATGAAGTTCACGTCGTGCTGCTTGTAGAGCGTGACGTCCTTCGACCGGTGCTTGGCAACCGCGCGGAAGCCCAGGCTCTCGAAATAACGCCCCAGCGCTGCGGTGTCGGGGGCGGTGTATTCGACGAATTCGAACCCGTCCGTACCCATTGGATTGTCAAACAAATCGGCCATTTTTCGCGTCCTCATCGGCGGTCTCAGCGTGCAACATAGTTTCAATTGCAACTATTATCAACCATTTCATCCCTCCCGTGCACAATTGAATGCGAACCCCACCACCCCCACATGCACGGGCCCCACGTCCGGCCCACTGGGGAGGGGCATTGAGATCGAGGAGAGACTTAATGTCGAACGTATTCACACAGCGCCCCGGCGGCCGTTTGCCCGGCGGCCTTCCGAACTTCCTGAGCGTACCGGTCGTCATTCTGATCGTCGTCGTCTTGGCGATCTTCCTGATGTGGCCCTTCCGCACGATCGACCAAGGCGAAGTCGGCGTGAAGCTCCGCTGGGGCCAGGCCGTCGACGTGCTTTACCCGGGCATCAACATCGTGATCCCCGGCATGGAGCGCGTGGTTCTTCTGCCGACGCGGACGCAGAAGTTTACCCCGCCGGCGCTCAACTCCTACTCCAAAGACACGCAGGTCGCGGACGTCAAAGTGTCCGTGAACTATCACGTGGATCCGACGAAGGCGATTGAGGTTTACTCGCGCTACGGCGCAGCATTCGCCGAATCGATCATCAACCCGAACGTGAGCAAGCGCTTCAAGGAAGTCTTTGGCCGCTACGACTCGCGCGAGATCGTCAACAAGCGCAAAGAGCTCGGCGAAGAAGTCGAAACCGCCATCCGCCAGAGCATCCCGCCCTCAATCGTGATCGAAACCGTTCAGATCGAGAACATCGACTTCTCCGACACGTACGAAGCCGCCATCGAAGGTGCAGCGCAAGCCGAAGCGGCCGTCCGCAAGGCCAAGCAAGAGCTCGAGCAGAAGAAGGTCGATGCCGAGCGTGTCGTCGTTCAAGCGACCGCTGACGCCACCGCCCGCATCACCGCAGCCAAGGCCGAAGCCGACGCGATCCGCCTGCGCGGCGAAGCCGAAGCCGCGGCGCTCCAAGCTAAGGCCGCGGCACTCCGCGACAACCCTGGCTACGTCGCGCTGACCGCGGCCGAGAAGTGGGACGGTAAGCTGCCCACCACGATGGTCCCCGGTTCCGCGGTGCCGTTCGTGAACGTCGCGCGTTAGCAGTACCACCTTTTCTACGAACGGCCCGCCCTTCAAACGGCGGGCCGTTTCGCGTTTAGGCTTCCTCGTTCAGCCGCACCAAAATCGCGACCGCACGCGCGAGAACCTTGCGCTCCTCAGCGCTCAAACCCTCCACCTGCTTCGTCAGCACCTCAAGACGCCGCTCGCGCCCCGCCTCAAGCAGCGCCCGGCCCTTCGCCGTCGCCGCGATCTTGAGCGCCCGGCGGTCGCTCGCATCTTCAGTCTTGGTCGCAAGACCGTCCGCTTCCAACTCCGCAACGAGACGCGACATCGTCGGCGCACGCACCTGCTCGGCCGCGGCGAGATCCTTCAGCGTCTGCGGCCCGCCGAAAACGAGCACCGAAAGCGCCGACGACTTCGGCGCCGACAGCCCCATCGCGAAGTCGCTCTTGCGCAACCGCCGCAGCAACCTCAACGCCGCCGAGTGCACCCGCTCCGCGATCTGATGTGCCTCGCCTTTTTTCAACCGGCCCTCTTTACATAGTTAGTTAGCTAAGCTAATTATAGTGCAGCACAGAGGAGATGCAAGATGTCGCTTGGAAAAATCGTCCAGATCGCCCTTTCCACCCGCGACTTGGCCCGGGCCGTCGCTTTCTACCGCGACGTCGTCGGCCTCAAACTCTTGTTCGAGGTCTCCGGCATGGCCTTCTTCGACGCCGGCGGCACCCGCCTGATGATCGGCGCCGCCCACTTCACCGGCGACCTGCAGAACAACACCTACATCTACTTCGACGCCGGCGACTGGTACGAAACCGAAGCCGCGCTCACCAGTCGCGGCCTCAAATTCGAACGCGACGCCGAGGTCGTGCAGCGCGAGGGAAGCAAGGAACACGCACTGCGCTTCTTCAAGGACCCCGACGGCAACGCACTCGCCATCATGGGCTGGCGCACGGCCAAATAGCCGTCACGACTTCGTCTTCAACAGCACCAGCTCTTCCGCTGCGGACGGATGCAGCGCGACCGTCGCGTCGAAGTCGCGCTTTGTCGCCTTCATCTTCACCGCGATCGCGACGCACTGGATCATCTCGGCCGCCGCCTCGCCCATGACGTGGCAGCCGAGCACCCGGTCGCTCCCCGCATCCACGACGAGCTTCATGAAGATCAGCGTATCGCGCCCCGACATCGTCGCCCGCATCGGCCGGAACGCGGTCTTGTAGATATCGACTTGTCCGACCTGCGCCCGCGCCTGTTCTTCGGTTAAGCCCACGACGCCGATCTCCGGCGTCCCGAACACGGCCGTGGGAATGTCCGCATGGTCGACCGCCGTCGGCCGCCCGTTGAACACCGTGTCGGCGAACGCATGCCCCTCGCGGATCGCAACCGGCGTCAAGTTCACCCGGTCCGTCACGTCCCCGACCGCGTAGATATGCGGCTGCGACGAGCGCGAGTAGGCATCCACTTTAACCGCCCGCCGCTCCGTCAGTTCCACGCCGCAATGCTCAAGCCCAAGCGCCCCCGTATTCGGACGCCGCCCGACCGCGAACATCACCTCGTCGACGACGTGCTCCGTGCCGTCCTTGAGCCGCACCCGCTTGCGCCCTGCCTCAGCCCTAATCGAGGCCACGACCGACTTCAAATGCACGTCGATCCCGCGCTTCTGCAGCTCGTGCCGCATGCGCTCGCGAATCTCGTGATCGAACCCGCGCAGAATCTCCTCGCCGTGATGCACCAGCAGCGTGCGGCTCCCAAGCCCCTTGAAGATGCCCGCAAACTCGACCGCGATGTACCCGCCGCCGACCACCATGACCGCCTTCGGCAGCGCGCTCAGGTGAAACGCCTCGTTCGACGTGATCGCGAGGTCGCCACCCTCGACGTCTTCCGGCACGAAGGCCCGCCCACCCGTCGCGATCAGCACATGCTTGGCCGTGATCGTCTTATCCGACTTCAGCAGGTGCACCGTATGTGGATCGCGCATCACCGCGCGGTCCTCGAACAGCGTCGCCCCCGCGCTCGCCAGGTTCTTCTTGTAGAGCCCTTCAAGCCGCGCAATCTCGCGGTCCTTGTTCGCGATCAGCGTGCCCCAGTCGAACGTCGCGTGCGGCACGTGCCAGCCGAAGCCGGCCGAGTCCGCAAAGTCCTCCGAGAACCGGCTCGCATAGACCATGAGCTTCTTCGGCACGCAGCCCCGGATGACGCAGGTCCCGCCGGTGCGGTACTCCTCGACGACCGCCGCACGCGCGCCCGCGAGCGCCGCGATACGAGTCGCGCGGACCCCGCCGGAGCCCGCGCCGATCGTCACCAAGTCGTAGTCGTAGTTCGTCATGTCTCTCGCCACTCAGATGCCGGTTCCCCGGCTTCTAGCACGCCTAAGGGATGAGAGACACGAGGGGCTTTAGAGACCCGCGCGCTTCATCACCGCTTCAAGCGCCGGATCGATCGCCATCGCTTCCTTTTTCAGGAATTGCAGCAGCGCAATCTCGGTTTCGTCCACCGTGCCGTCGGCCAGGATGCGCCCGGCCACCCACTTCGCTTCGTCCGCATCGACCTGCTCGCAAGCCAAGCGGCGCTTCAGCGCCCGCTCCTCGAGCAGCGCCTCGTTCTTCGCGGCCGCCGCACCGAACGGATCGACCTCTTCCCACACCTGCGCGAACGGCACGTTCCCGCGCGCCAGCGACGTCGCGACACCCGTCAGCAACTGGCCGACCGAGCCGCGCTCGTTGAGCCACTTCTCGCGATGCACGGCTTCGTCGCGCGTCGGGATCTTCGGCGCATCCATCGAATTCAGCAGATGGTTCGCGATCGCCCGCACGAAGAAATTCGTCCACGCCGGATCGTTGTGCCCGGCCTTGGTCGCGTCGTTCAGCGTGAACAGAAGGTCCGCTTCGCGGCGCGTGATCATCAGACAACCGTCGCCCGCCGGCGCATGCAGCGCCTTCGACAGAATGGCAACGTCGCCCGCACCGATCGCCGCCTGCGGCCGGTTCGCGCCGAACGCGGTCTCGCGCGACAGCATCACGCTCTGCCGCACCGCATCGAGCACCAGCATCACCAGCGCTTCCGGAACCTCTTTCGCCCAGTGCACGACGTTGAGCACAAGCTCGAGCTCGGTCTTCGCCGCCACATGCCCGTCGCGCGTCACGTTCTCAATCAGGTGCTTCGCCTGCTCCTGGGTGACATAGCCCTGCGGCGACGTCTGCCAGACGAAATAGTCGGTCAACGCTTCCACATAGAGCGCGGCAAACGCTGGGTCCTTCTTCGAACACACCTGGTCCAGCTTGAACAGCACGTCGGCGTCGTGTTTCGTGACCGACCCCTTCGAATAGATCATCCGGCGAAGCTGCATCGCGTGGCCGGCGTCGATCGCCCCCTTCGCGCGCAAATTTTGGTCGAGTTCGTCGATCCGAAGCGGCTGCGTCATTGTGCGTCTCCTTGTGCCGCCTGCGGGCGGCTTTGGGGACAGTGTGCCGGAGTGACCGTTAAGGACGCGCAAACCACGCACCGCCGACCGCAACGCGAAGTTGCGCCCGATGGATGCAAAATCGAATCCGTTATATCCGTTAGATCGGCGCATTTCCGCGCTTTCATCCGTTAGAAATCCGTTAGGTAAGCGTTAGGCATCCGTGTGCGGCAAGCTGTCAAAGTGGCGAAAATCTCAGCTTCAGCCGCACTGATACCCACAACCGCCGCGCGAACGACCAAAGGACGCTTAGAGGTTTCGAAGACGTAAACGGGCATGAGAGGGTATCCGAGGTGTGGAAAGTGTAGGTTATAATACCACAAGCAAGGAGCCAGGACAACGGCGCCGCGGCAGAATGAAACGCCAAGCCCGCCAAGCCGCCCTGCCCAGTTGGCCGCCCCGCCGCTGCGCCACTGCCCGATTTGTTTCCCACAAAGACGCTAAGCCGCAAAGAAGACCGTCCTCTCCGGCGCCGCAGGCGCCATTCCAACAACCGAATGGCGCTTCGCGCCGAAGGCTCCCCCTTCTTTGCGGCTTTGCGTCTTTGCGGGAAACACCTCAGCTCCGCCACCGCTCCACCGCCGGATAAAGACCACAAGCAGCTTGGCGCGCTTGGCGTTTCAACGCCCACCCCATTCGCAGCTCGGCGTAAACGGTATAGGCTCCACCCCATGCCAAAGCTCCACCCGCGCAACCGCGACTTCGCCTGGCGCCCGAGCGCCGCGCCGCTTGCGATCCTGACTGAGGCGCAGGCCGCGCAATACGACCGCGACGGCTTCTTCCTGTTCGAACGCGCATTCAACGCGGACGAGGTCGCGGCCGTCATCGCCGCGATCGACCCGTTCGAAACCGAAGGCGAACGCTGGCTGAAGACCCAACCCAACGGCAAATTCCTGATCGCCAAGGCCGACGCGATCACGTTCACGATCCACCTGGTCGCAAAGTCGCCCGCGCTAAACGCCTTCAGCCGCCACAAGGTGCTCGCGCAAATCGCGCGCGACACGCTGGGCCCGAACCCGCGCCTCTATTGGGACCAAGCCGTCTACAAAAAGCCGGGCAACCCGCAAGAATTCCCCTGGCACCAGGACAACGGCTACACCTATGTCGAGCCGCAGCAATACCTCACCTGCTGGATCGCGCTGACCGACGCGACGGTCGAGAGCGGCTGCCCCTGGGTCGTGCCCGGCCTGCACCGCTTAGGCACACTCGCCCACGAAGCAACGCCACTCGGCTGGCAGTGCCTCACCGACCCCGAAGGCGCCATCCCCGTCGAAGCCAAAGCCGGCGACATCGTCGTCTTCTCATCGCTCACGCCCCACCGCACCGGCCCGAACCTCACGACCGCAACCCGCAAAGCCTACATCCTCCAATACGCCCCCGACGGCGCGCGGGCGTTCCCGGATGGCGCGGACGAGCCGGTGCTCCAGGATGATGCGGCGCGGCAGTACGTGGTGTGAATCACTCTCCCCTTGTGGGAGAGTAGATTTTTCGAAGCGACGCGAAGAAAAATCGTGAGGGGTCGCTGAGTCAATGCTGGCGACTGCGGTGGATGTGTAGGCTCAGGTATACTGTCACCGTATTAAACAAGAGCCCCTGGTGAAACATTCTTACTACGTTGACAGGCGACCCTCACCGCGCGCCACAGCATTCATCCCGCGGCCTCGTTCCCGCCAGTGCCCCAGTGACCACTTGATCATGTCGTCGTAGAGCCGGACCGGCAGAAACGTCCCCGAGTCTTCGACGATATGTAACTCGGACGTTGGGTGATGTTGAAAGTGCCGAATGCTCTCTTCCACCGGAATCCAATCGTTCTTGCGCCCGTGCCATACGGCAATGGGGCAGTCCAGCCCAACCGGACTCTCGCCGTCGCTCGTCGCCAAAAGAGTCAACTCATCGGCCATGCCGCGCCCCGACTTCTCGAAAGCGTCAAGGCCCCGAGCAACCTGCGCCTCCACAAATTTCGGGTCGGCACGGCGGATGTCGGTTTCCGCCAGCCCTTCGTCTGTTTTGCGAATGTACATGAGTGCCATCGCGCGATGCCGCCCGCGATGAAACAACTCACCGACCACGCGATGGAACCAGCGTTGCTGTAACACTGCCGCATGAGCACGGTGAAAGAAGCCCCTGCCCGTCTCCCTGTCGATCTTGGAAAGTCGCGGCTCGGTCAACGTCACGCATACCACACGCCGGCCCATTTGCTTCGCCGTCGCAAGCGCGAACGCACATCCAACGCCGGTTCCCGTCAATAATACGTGCGAGAGTCCTAGATGATCGGCAAGTCGCTCGACGTCTCCCGCGACGCTCGCGAATGTATAGCTCTTGGCAGGTGTCGAATGTCCAAACCCAGGCCGGTCGATGGCGATCATGCGAATGTTGGCAGCCTCGGCCGGCGCGATCGCCTCTTCCTGCAGCAATGACGCATGCATCGTCGAGTGGAAGAAAATGCAAGGCACGCCGCCAGGGGGACCATAGTCGCGATAAGCGAACACTCGCCCATCCGTAAGGCGTAGAAATCGGCGTCCCGGATCGCGGACTGCCGAATGCCGTACATCCTTCTTGTCCGGCAGAATTCGCGATGCGTCGGTCAAAACACCGACCAACTCACTCTGCTTGTGCACCCCGGTCTTGGCGAACACTTGCTTCAGCGTGGATCGCGCCGTCGCGATTGTGACGCCCAGATCCTCGGCAGCCTCGGAGAGGGTCAACCCCGCCTGCAACTTCTCTGCCAAGCGCCATTCGGCGCCGGTGAGCCGCAAACTTTCCTTGAGCCGCTCCGTCGCGAGACTGGGTCCCTTGTGCACCGCAAGCACGAGAGCGCAGTGATAAGCGTCTGCTCCCGCTGCCAAGGACGGTGGCACCGCGTCGCGCGTCATCACAAAGCCACCGCACCGCTCCCCCGTGACGGTATCAGCTAACAGTACCGGAAATAGGCCGCCGGTCTTTTTGAGCAGCGCCGACTGAAACGCTTGATCGAATGAACTCGACGCCTCGCCATGCCAGCGCGGCGTCTCGCCGACCTTCAGTGGTGTTCTCAAAAACGGCTCGAGCCTTGATGCGGCGTCGCCAGAAACATGCTTGACGGTCTTCTGCGCCGATAAGAACACGGCATCAAACGTCGCACTCCCTTCGCTGACATTCCGTCGGTCGCCGTGCACTTTTTCGGCAAGCCGCATAGCGCGGTCCGCGTGCGTCAGGATTAGCTCCATCGGAACGAATTCGACGCCCCCGGCCGAAGTAACGAGGCGCTCTAGGGCCTCGAAGATGTCCGAGGCGCGCTCGGGATGCTCAACAAACGCGTAAAGCGCATCGACGACGGTCATCGCGCGGTCGATGAGCAAGGAGCCCAATGGCGTGTCGTGTTGCGGCATTTGCGGCTGACAAGATCGCGAGCAACATGGTCTGTCCAGATAACCGCCGACCCAATTCGTTGCCGACACGACACATCGCGTTGACTAAAGGACCGAATATTGCGGTGCACAACGATCAAGACCCCTATTTGGGGGGTGCGCCGCTCCGCTTGGCCGACTAGGCACTGCAAAACGCGGAAAGAAGGAGTAGTGCACATGCCTGGTCGGTTGGACGTTTCGAACATCTTGGCATTTACGACGGATGTCGGCTCTTCGAACAATCAAATGCATAACCAGCCCATTGCCTTGCCCGCCGGTTCAAGAATTAGGAATCCGGACAGTGCGGCGGTGTTTGTAACGGCACGAACAACACCAGGACAACGTGAGAATGAGGGCGCCGGGTGGCCGGGCCTTGCTACCAACACTGTCGCAGTCACAGTGCACGAGGTTCGCGAAGACATGATTACCGTGAACGTGCGCCGACTCGACCAAATAGGCTCGAACAATTTTGGGCTCATCTTCAGCGTGCTGGTGATACAGTAGCTGACCTGGCGCAAATGATCGGGATCGCCAACACATCTCAAAACTAGAGGTCTATCGGCTGGGCTTCTGACGTGCCCGCGACTGCCAACCTGTGAAACGCTGTTTGAACCAAGGGCCAAAAGATGATCGACTCGACGAGAATGTTTCTGAAGCTGAACGCTTGGCTCGCGCTTGCCACTCTTATTTTGACGTCATGGCCCGCGAGCGCAGCGACCGTGTATGGCGTGCGTGTTCAAGAGCAGGGTGTTTACGAATGCCAAACGCTTAATAGTTACAAACCATCTGAAACTGGCGGCAACAACCGCAACGTCAGCGAATGCCGTGTGACGAAGGCGACCCAATATGTGACGGCAAGAATTGGCAGTGACTATGGTTGCTTTTATGAAATCGTCGGTTCACCAGACGGTGCGGACGTGCAGATGGAGCATCGCATAGTGATTCCCAATCCGGGCGCTATAAATCCGACGACGGGAGAGCATTTCCTCGTCTATACGAGTTATGCGAACTACACCATCGGCAGGTCCCACAGGCTGATTGGTTGGCATCCAGATCATGCGGGCGAACTCGTAGCGGGCGACTGGACAATGGAGATCAGGTACCAAGGCCGCCTTCTGGCGTCCTGCGTATTCCACGTAAGCACTTAAGTCCTTGATCATAGATAACGGATCGCGCTCTTGTGCTCCTTCTGCCGTCCTCTCCTTGAGGAGTCTTACGCGGTCGTGATCTGTGCAGCCGAGCGTCGCCCGATGACTCGTAATCAGCAGACACACGACAAATTCGGCGACCTTGCCTGCACCAAAGAGCCGGCTGGAAGCCGGCGTCCCCAGGAAGAGGGCCCTACTTCACCCGCGCATACTTGAACGTCAGCTTCTTTCCCTTACCGTCGAGCATCCCCACCGTCGCCTCCAACGTGTCCGCGCCGGTGCGCCGGTATTCGATCCGTTGCGGAAAGTCGTGCGCGGGATTGCTGAACACCAGCGTCCTCGCATCATGCGCAGTGAGACGGAACGGCGTCGGCTGTTCCCCGCCGGGCTGCGCGATGAAGAGGATGCCTTCCTTCCGGTTCTCGATCCGCATGAACTCGAACGCGTTCGAAAGCCCGTCGACCGTGCGGCTCACGCCCACGATCACGTTGCCCTTGTTGTTCGTCCACACTTCGTCGATGACGAGCTGCCCCTTGACCTCGCGCCAGGTGCCTTCGAGCATCGCCGTCGCGCCCCAGGCATCGACACTTTCCGCGCGCACATCTGCGCGCCCGCCAAGCAAGATCGCCGCAACCGCCACCGCCAGCCAAACCCGCGCCATCGTCCGTAAACCCTCCGAAGAACCTGAGAAACCGTACTGTCATGCGCGCCCGCCCGCAATCGCGCGCGTAGGGATTGGCTACTCCGCCCCATTGCCGAACGCCGCAAACGGGTGTCCACTGACCCCGAACCCGCTATTCGCATCGGAGGCCTGCCCCATGAATGCCCACGCCGCCATCGACATCAAAGCCGCGCGCGAAGAGGCTTACGCCCTGCCGCTGGAGAAGTTGAACCCCGCCCAGCCCGCGCTGTTCCAGGCCGACGCGATGTGGCCCTATTTCGAACGCCTGCGCAAAGAAGACCCCGTCCACTACACGGCGGAAAGCGAGTTCGGCGCCTATTGGTCGATCACGAAGTTCAACGACATCGTGGCGATCGACTCGAACCACCAGACGTTCTCGTCCGACTACACGCGCGGCGGCATCACGATCGCCGGCGGCACGACGAACTTCGAACCGCTGCCCATGTTCATCGCCATGGACCCGCCGCGCCACGACGTGCAGCGCAAGGCGGTGACGCCCGCCGTCGCGCCGGCGCAACTCGCCGCCATGGCACCTGAAATTCGCGAACGCGCCGCCGGCATCTTGGATGCACTTCCGATCGGAAAAGAGTTCGACTGGGTCGACCTCGTCTCGAAGGAACTGACCGCGATGACGCTGGCGACGCTGTTCGGCGCGCCGCAAAAGGATCGTCGCCAGATCACGCATTGGTCCGACGTCGTGACAGCGGTGCCGATGAAGGGCGGCCTCATCGAAACGTTCGAGGAAAAGCTCAAAGTTTTCGACGAATACAACGCCTACTTCGTTGGATTGTGGAACGAGAAGGTGAACGCCCCGCCGCAAGCGGACATGATCTCGATGCTCGCCCACCACCCGGAAACGCGCAACATGGCGCCGCGCGAGTATTTCGGGAACGTGGTGTTGCTCACCGTCGGCGGCAACGACACGACGCGCAACACGATCTCGGGCTCCGTGCTCGCCTTGAACCGCAACCCGGACCAATACGCGAAGCTGCGCGCGAACCCCGGCCTGATCCCGAACATGGTCTCGGAAACGATCCGCTGGCAAACGCCGCTTGCCCACATGCGCCGCACGGCGGTCAAGGACTACGAGTTCGAGGGCAAGCAGATCAAAGAAGGCGACAAGGTCGTCATGTGGTACGTCTCCGGCAACCGCGACGA
>CAZYGK010000073.1:0-15850 GCA_964647355.1 uncultured Flavobacteriaceae bacterium
GGGGAGTGGTGGCTTTGGAGTCCATAAATGCGAAACCCGCCATGTAGGCGGGCTTTGCACTGATGCGGCGGCGAGCCTTCAGGCTGCCGCTTCTCTGTCCTTTAGGTCAGGTGCCATATTCTATAACGCATGTCATGCATGCGCGCAAGCGTATGTGTTGTTTCCTTGCCTGCCTTGCCTGTCCATGCCGCGCCTCGCCCGGCCGCGCCCAGCCTCACCTGCCGCTCACTCTCAGGATGTTCCTGAACATCCGCAGCCCATGAATGTGACGCGCCCTGCACAGCGCAGGCGGTATCCGCAGAATCCGCAACTGCACCGCAACAGGCATACGCTGCGGCACATACAGGATCGCCAACACCACGCGCTCCTGATCCGGCACCCGAGCTAACGCCCTTTGCGCATTGAGCGCATCCTGCGTCGTCATCATCGGATCGACTGGCGCCCTTCGCTGCTGTATGTCGTCATACGTAGCGCGACCGTCAGCTTCGCGGATATACATCCTGTCCACGGTATGCGGGATAGAACGCCCGCGCGTGGTTGCCCAGCGCCCGTAGCGGGTAAGCGTTTGATCCGCCTCCGCTAGATCGGCCGGTATGTCTGCCGCGAAGTTTTCAGCCATTCATTTACCTTGCCTGCCTCGCCACGCCTGCCTTGCCATGCCTCGCCGGGCCGCGCCCTGCCGCGCCCCGCCTGCCTTGCCAGTCCAGTCCTGTCCCCGCCTATCCGTGCCTTGCGTCTCCATGCCATGCCTGCCTGTCCATGCCCGGCCTCGCCCCGCCTCGCCCTGCCACGCCTGCGACGCCTTGCCTAGTCAGTGGAGTGCGCTAATCGCTGTGCTCGCCGCCTCAAGCGCCTTTGCCGCCAGAGAGATGCGCGCCATGCGTTCCGGCTCGCTGCCTTCGCCTTGCGCCAGCGCCTCAAGCTCGGCAATGCCGCGCTTCGCCGTTTCTACGTTGCGCGACAAACGGGAAACCGCATCGGCGAACATCGAAGGCGATTCGACGACCTTTGCCGCGGCCACGTAAACCGGCTTAGGCGCCTCTTCAACCGAAGTCAGCACCCATGCCTTGTGCTCCGGAGTCTTTTGCGTTTCGACGGTGATCACCGCGCGAATCAGCGTGCTTGCCTGATGCACCCGATACCGCTCGGCGGCCTTTGCATCGTCCCACTCGAAAGCCGGATGCAGTGGCGCATCTTCCGGCCGCGATTCCTCGACTAGCGCCTCGCTGGATACGTGGCCGTCGCGGGCCTCGATCTTTGCGATTTCCTCGCCGGCTACTTGTGCTGTCACGCCACGGCCGCCGCGTCCGCGAGTGCCGTCTGCCCACTTGAACTTAGTCACTTCAACGTCCTTTCAGTGTTGCGTTGTCACCTTGCCTGCCATGCCACGCCGCGCCGTGCCAAGCCAGGGCCTCGCCGTGCCGGGCCGAGCCGTGCCACGCCTGCCGCGCCTGTCCAAGCCCGTCCGGTCGCTGCCAATCCCTGCCGCGCCGCGCCTAGGCTCAATAGCCCTACGCCGCCAACCGCAGTCCGCGGCTCTTCAACTCGCCCGTGAACCACGAAAGCAGTTCCTTCGTTTCGTCGTTGTAGTAGTCGGGATTCGCCATCGCTGCTATCTGCGCCTTGCGCCCGCCCGATTTCATGATTGCCTTCACCGCTGCATCGTCAGCGTTCGCAATGACGAAGCTGCCGTAGTTGCCTGCGCCCTTCTCGCTGCGCCAGTCGCCGATGCCGATGAACCGGCCAGCGGCAACTAGCAGGTTTGCCAGCGACTGCGAACTGATGATTGCGGACGGGTGTTCAATCGTCACCATCGCGCACCACTTGGGCAGCACACAGCGCGTACGAACGTCAGGCGTGCGGTTCATGTCAGCCGAGCGAACGACAGCCGACATAACCTGCGGCAACCCGTACACCGGCACAACGTCGCCGCGCACGTAGGTCAGCCGGCCGATCTGCGATTTCTTCGCACCGGGGATATCGAGGGCAGCCGCTGCAATCGCCTTCTTGACTGCTGACGCTGGGACACCGATCAGCGTCGGCGCGTCGTCATCAGCGATGGTTGTTGGGCTTGCACGAAACTCCGCAATCGGATCGTGCTTGAGGCTCGACGCCTTCTCGGCCGCCGTCTTCTTGCCCTTCGGCATTAGCAATTCCATGCGCGCCTTTTCGGGCAGCCGGTTCTGGATCATCGGAGTGATCCCAAGCAGCATGAAGGTGCTTGTGGTGATTTCCACCGGCTTTACCGTTACCGCACCGCTGTCGTTGATCTTCGTCGCCATTTGCTTCTCCACTAATTCGCAGCCGCTTGTGCGGGCGGGCTGCATTACCCGGCTAGGCTGTCCCTAGCTGCTTACTTGCCTGCCTTGCCGTGCCACGCCCAGCCATGCCCAGCCCAGCCCGGCCTAGCCGCGACTCACTTCCCAATCCTTTCCGCCCACCGCTTGACCGCCAAATGCCACAGGCGCCAGTCGTCACCCCACCGAGCCACAAGCGCATCCCGATAGCGCGGCGTGATCGCGTTCGCCGACGCCGCTTCGGCCAGTAGCGGGGACTGAGCAAGAAACCTCGCGTGGCATTCGTCGCAGCTACGCAGCCCGAACACGCGCGTTCGAGGGTTCACCGCCGCCGCTTCGCAGCCGGGGCAGTTCACAGAATCCACAGCGCCACCCCGCACAGGATCACCGCCGACGTGAGTAGCGGCCGGCTCATGCAGACAACGCAGCCGAGCGCGGTGTATTTCGCAAGCAGCAGCACAGGCACCGCCACTGCGAACACGAACAGCGCGACGAACAGGCGGGCGATTTCGATCAAGCCAATACCTCGATTCCGACACGGACAAACCCGCCAGGCCCTTCCGCCAGCTCGGACGTAATCCGAAACCGGCTGTCGTCAACGCCAAGCACGTCGGCCAATCCGTCCAGACCGCTCTTCATGCTGGCTATGAGGTTGTCCCAGTCACGGCGGCGCCTGTCAGGAGGCACGAAAACGAGGCTCAGGGCGATTTTTTCGGCCGGGGTGCGCCTCACCCCCTGCTCTGTCGCTTGCCACGCGCAGGCGCGTCTATAGGCCCGCTTGGCATTGGCTAGCGCAGCCCAGTGCTGGCGAGCGTTCGGGCTCAGCGCCTTTGGGGGCCACGGGAGGACGATGTTCACGCCGCCAGCGGCATAGCGCCGCGCCACTCGAACACGCTCGCCACGCGCAGAGCCTCCTGTTTTTTCGCCGCCCTGTAGCGCGCCTGGCTGGCCTGCGCGGTGTTCACCTGGGCGACGGCTCGGAGCTTTTGCAAGCTGAACAGCGCACCACCCCTGACGCCGGGCTTGTACGACTGCCGCCCCGCGCGATACAGGAATCCGTGCCTCACCAGCCGGCCGAGATTCGCGCTCACTCCGCGCTCACCAAGAGCCTCCACAAGCTCGGCATGCAGCGAAGGCCCCGCCTCGTGGACATACAGCAGGATTCGGTGCGCCACGGTGCCCAGCCGGATAAATCCGTCCTTCAGGCCGGTGTGTTGGTTTCCTCTGCGCTCGATCTTCGCCGCGTGCCTCACCTTCCCGCGCTCGGATACGCAGAGCACGCACTTGCCGTTGCTGGCGTAGCGCTTTGTCTCGCCGTGTGTTCTACAGGGCTTCATTGCTGCTGTTCCAGCTTCGCCGGCCCGTCATCAAAACAAACCGCGCGCTTTATCTGATCCATAACGAAATCAGCATGCAGACCTAGAACAGCGCAGTAGCGCTCAAAACCTCCGTCGCTAAAGAAGCCGTGTGCGTATGGTTGCCTGTGCCTTCTTCCGGCGTCTGCCGGCTCTTCCGCGATTGCCGTAGCAAGCACGGCGCAAAGCAATCGAACCTCTGGTGTTGCTGATATAGGCGCCCATCGAAGGATCATCTTTTCCCATTGCGACGTTGTTAAGCGCATTCGGCCTTCTCTTTCTTCTTGAGCGTTTCCGGTTCGTCCTTGCCCTGCTCGCACAGCCGCTCTACAGGCTGCCGGCCGGGCGTTTGTTCGGCGTGGTAGTGGGCGCACTTCTCGCGCTGCTTGCACCAGCCACCGAGGCATTGAACGATGCTCATGCGTGCAGCCTTTTGACGGCCGATAGCGCGCGCAATCTGGCCTCGTTCGCCGCCGCCTTTTCCTCGCTGGAAAGCGGCGCCTCATGGACGTACAGCGGCGGCGCATGGGAAGGCGCAGCCGCGGCAACAGGCGCCTCCCAACGGGCTTGGTTCAGCCACACCAGCGGCGACGGGATGAACTCGCCGCCGTTCTTGCGCCACCCCTCCGACGCCTTCTGCGCCTCAAGCGCGGCAAGCACGCGATCTGCGATTGCTTCGCAGCCCTTCGCCTGCCACTTGCGTCGGCATTGATCCTTCGCCGCTTTGCGCTCGTGGCTCGGCCATGCGGACCAGAATTTTTCAAAAGCCGAGGCACCCCCCGCAGGGGGGAGGGGGGGTTTTACGGATACGTCTACGTCTACGAATACGGGTGCATCTGTTATCGGCTGCAAACAATTGATATCAGACGCTGGCGGATCCGGGTACTTGCTCTTTGAGCGTACCTGCTGCCCGAACTTCTCGACCTGCAGGTACCGCTTTCCGTCCGATGCCGGATACACCCTTACAAGGCCCGCTTCGGCAACCTGTGCCATCCACTTGCCAATGTCCGAGTCGGATACCTTGTCGATCTGTAGCGGGTAGCAGGCCGCTCGAATGAGTTTCGGCGCGGCTGTGAACCGACCATAGTCGTCCACCACAGACATCAGCCTCCGGTAAAAGACTTCAGCCGCCCAGTTGAGGCTGCATACGGCTTCACTGGAGAGAATGCCCTCGCGGACAAGTCTGGTTGGCACTGCTAGAACCTGTCCAAGTTGAACCGGCTGACCTCTCTGTTTCGCCGGTCTTTATCTACAACAGCCTTGTTCTTCAAATACCACTGGCGCATTTCTTCGTCTGTTCGCCACGCGCCCTTGCGCAAGTTGCATGGCTCGCAAAGGATCTGAAGGTTTTCGATTTCGTTCGAGCCGCCTCTGGCGAGCGGAACTCTGTGATCCAGGCCCATGTCGGCTAGGGTGCTAAACGTCGCATCGTTCGATGTTTTTGGCCTGCCGGCCCTAGCGCGCTCGCCAGTCTTTGCGGAGTCGCGCAGAAGTTCGCCGCACCGGCGCTCTGCGCGCACCTTGATTTCTGTGGCGTGCTGGATCAGTTCCGTATCCTTCGCCTGCCTTGCGTAGGCGGCCATCGCCTCGGCCTTATCGCGGATGTCTTTCACTTCATCGACGCGATGTGCTTCAGCTAGAGCCGTGCGTGCGGCTTCGTATCGAACCAGCGCCGTGCTCACGCAGTCCACCTCGTCGCCGCGACTACGCGCCACGTCACCAACTCCCCGCGCTTGCCCTTGACGATCTGCTCGTCAGCCCGCAGGGACTCCTTGATGCGCTTCCAAGGGCTATAGCTCTCGCTGGCCTGCAACATCTCGCGGTAGGTCATTTGCTTGCGCTTGAGCAGTGCGACCAGGCGGCGGCCTTGGGAGGGTTTGGGTTTCATGCGGCTTCCTCTTCTTCGCCGAAGTCGAAGGCCTCGGACGTTTCGATGTCCTTGCGCCCTGCGGCGGCCATCTGGACGTTCTTGACAGCCTGCCTGTAGTAGCTGGCCTTCAGCTCGGCGCCGATGCCCCTGCGGCCCAACAGGACGGGGCTGTAGACCTCGCTGCCAACGCCCATGAACGGGGTCAGCACGGTTTCGCCGGGGTTGCTGAACAGCACGACGCAGCGGTCGATCACATCGAGCTGCAGCGGGTGAACGTGCTTCTCGTCATCGCTTTCCCGAGACTCGCGGAACGGCAGAACGCGATTCATGCGCACGTCATCCCACATGCAATCCGCGTACTGACGCCAGATCCAATGCGACCAGCGGTTTTCGGTCTGCTTGCCTGTCCAGCCGCGATACGGCAGCAGATCTGCAGGCGGAACGCGCTCGCCCGCGTAGTCGTGCAGACCTGTTGGGTGTTGCACTGGAATAGGGTTCGTACCGACGCGACGGAATGTCAGCAGTTGGTCGCCGCTGGCGACGCCGCAATCAATCGAGTCAGCGCACAGCGAGGCATGCGCGAGGTTCTTCTGCATCGTCCGAAGTCGGACGGCGAGAGGCTCCTTCCAGATCATCCTCCGGCCGGTGTAGCGCCAGCCTTCGGCCTCGTGCAGGCGGATGATGTCGCCGGGGAAGTCGATCAGAGAATCGGTGCCGCTGTTGCTGCGCGGCACATCCATGCAGTGCACCGCGGTGATCCGCCCCGGCATCGTGACCCTGGCCAACTCACGCACGACAAAGCGGTAGTGCTCGAAGAAGGCGCCGTAGTCGTCGCAGTTGGACAGGTCGCGCTCGTCGCTGCTGTAGTGATACAGGCCACCGAACGGCGGCGAGTAGATCGACAGGTGAACACTGCCGGCAGGCAGGCCCGCCATCACTTCCATGCAGTCCCCGTTGTAAATCGCGAAGCGATCCGTCACGCACTGGTCGGCTACAGCCATGCGGGCATCTCCATTTGCTTGGTGTGGCGGTTCACGCGGGCAATGCCTCGCGCGCTGTTCATCTCTGCGACGAGGTTGGAAAACATCTCGTCGGCCTGCTCAGCTTTGCGCTGCAGGTTTCTCATCACGCCGCGCTCGCCTTCTGTCGTCACGATGTCCACGCGGACGGCGCGCTTCTGGCCGAAGCGCCAGCAGCGGCGGACGGCTTGGTAATACTGCTCGAAGCTGTGCGAGGGGAAGAAAGTGACGTGGTTGCAGTGCTGATAGTTCAAGCCCCATGCGCCGATCTTGGGCTTGGTGATGAGCACCCGCGCCTTGCCTTCCGCGAAGGCGATCAGCCGTTCCTCTTTGGCGTCGTCGCTGTCGCTGCCGCTCACCTGAACCGCGTCAGGAATGACGGAAAGCAACTCGTCGCCCTCTTCGTTCAGGTGGCACCAGACAAGCGCCGGCTGACCTGTTCCGTTGACCAGCTCCGCAACCTTCGCGCAGCGCTCGCCGATGGTTCGGCGGCGCTCTTCGCGCTGTTCCTTCAGGCCAGCAGCAGGCAACGCAAAAAGCATCCCATCGGCCAGCGTGTCGGCCTCTACAAGATGCTCGATTTCGTTCAGCGGAGGCAGGCGAAACGTCGCGTCATCAAAACCAAGATCGGACGGCCTGCGGATGGCTCGCGCCCATGAGCACACCCAGCGCCAGAACGGTTGTTCGGCGTGCCCTTTGAGGCGCCACTTGATGACCTCGCCGCGCATCCGCCCCTGCGCGCTGTTGTTCAGGTCGTTCTTGAAGAAGCGATTGAGCATGTCCATGTGCCCCATGTAGCCCAGGGCTTCGGAACTGGTGCCAAGCTCGATGTAGTCGTTCGGAGCGGCTGTAGCGGTCTGCAGAAGCCGGTAAGGCACCTTGCGCATGAAGGCGGTTATCTCGCCCTTGCGCTGGCCGGCAAAGCTCTTGAGAATGCTGGATTCGTCGCACACCACTCCGCCGAAGGCCTGCCAGTCGAAGTGATGCAGCCGCTCATAGTTGGCGACGACAACATGCCCGCGGCTGTTGCCGTCGCGGGAGACGCATGCCTCTACGCCGAACTTCTCGGCTTCGCGCACGGTCTGCGTAGCCACCGCAAGCGGCGTCATGTACAGGACCGGTTTGCTTGTGTGCCTGGCGACGTTCGATGCCCACGTCAGCCCCATAGGCGTCTTGCCAAGCCCGCAATCGGCGAATATCGCCGCGCGCCCTTTGCGCACCGCCCAATCGACCATTTCGCGCTGAAAGTCGAACAGCGAATCAGGCATCCAGACAGGCGCGAATCCGCTATCAGCGCCGGCCTGAGTCTTGGCCTGCAGAAAGCTCTCGTAATTCACCGCGCCCCCTTGAACTGCTTGATGAGCGCATCGGCCTTAGCCGACACGCCGAGGATTGAGCCGCTGAATCCGTACTTGTCGCGCGTCTCGCTGGCGATGGCGCTGTAGTCCTTTGCCTGCGGAGCGGGCATGCGGCTTGTGAAGCTGGGCGGCCAGTTGTGGCGCTTCACCAGTTCGAGGAAATAGCCAGCAGGATGCGTCGCCTCGCCGTGCCGCTTTGGGGGCTTGCGCTTTGTAGGCATCACTCCCCCGCGGCAAGAGCATCAAAGCCATACCCGTGGTGCGACGGGACGTGGGGGGATTCGCCCCTCATGCCGCCTCCCGCGACTGCTCGCGCAACACGCCCCACTGCACATCGGGGCGCAGTTCTTCGCATAGCACCGGAGCGCCGGCCGCGCGCGTCGCCAGTTCAATCGCCGGGCAGTGCTCGGCAGGGACGCGGCGGTCGGTGTTGAACCAGGGCCAGACATGACGCCGGTCGCTGAATCCGCACGCCGCAGCCAAGGCTGCCTGACCGCCAAGCAGGTCGGCAGCTCGCTTGAGAGCGGCCTTTTCGGGAGTGATTTCTTCTGGCACGGCGCGAGTCTACATGCCATAGACAGCGCGCGTCAATGGCCTATAGACGGCATTTGCGCCAGCGCGACTACTGTCTGCGCTATGGACTCACCCGACATTGCATTCAGGAAAGCGGTCGGCGACCGGCTGCGCGCGGCCCGCCAGGCGGCCGGGCTTATCCATGCGCGATGCAGGCGACCGGCAAGAGGCCCGCTTCGGCGGGCTTTTCTTCGTCCGCGAACTTTTTTCTAGGTGGATACCCTACAAACGTCTATCCGTCATTGACAGTGCCGTCTACGTGGCATAGACTGCCTACCATCGCGCCACACAAGGCGCAGGAGTGCGAGAGATGGCGAAACAGCAGATCAGCGTCACGGTCACGCCGCGGCACAAGCACCAGGGCGACACCGACGTAACCGTCTTCGCGCCCGATGAAGAAGACGGGCGCCTGACGGTCGGCGTCTACACGGGCGTCGCGCATTTCCACCTACGCCCTACCGCTGCGGAAGCCCGCGAGTTGATCGCGGCCCTGCAGCGGGCACTGGAACCGGCCGCGCAATTGGCGGAGGACGCGTGATGACCACACTATACGCAGCGCAAGACCTGTGGGAACAGGTGCCGGATTACGACGAGGAAGACAACTCCGGCGTCATCGTCGAGCAAATCCGCATCGCTCAGGAGCACATCGGCCGCGCCGAGCGTGCCCTGCAAGCCGGGGATCAGCGTGCCGCTACTGATCTGCTCGGCAGCGCAGTGGCGGAACTGATGGAAGTGGCAACCGGGGAGCATGTGGCATGAGCGTCCGAATCACGAACATGTACGGCGAGCCGGCCGCCGAGGTCTCGGCCTTCGCCATGAAGGAAGGCCGCATCTGCATCGCCATCTACAGCGGCGAAACCGTGACGCACCTGCGCCCTACCGCTGCTGAGGCGCTGGAACTGATCGCGGCTATTCACGCGGCGTTGGCAACCGAGGAAGTCGAAGCATGAGCCTGCCCGAATACCGCAAAGCGCTGCACGGCAGGACATGGCCCGAGGCCACGCATAACGCCGGCTGGGCCGGCACTGTGTATCGCCGCTCGCGCGTGGCTGACGTGCTGTGCGCTGTGTGCATCGGCGGAACGCTGGCGCTGGTGGCGTTCTATGGGCTGTCTGGGGGGTGGAGATGAGCGAATGCCTGCACCCACGAATCACGACATTCGCCATCGCCGACGAAGGCCCGGAACACGGCAAGCCGGCCGGGCTGTGGGCTTGCGAAGCGTGCGGCATCAAGTTCGGCCCGCTGGGCACCGGATTGGTCGAACTTGCCCGCCTGAGCGCCATCAACGCGCAACTTGTGGAGGCTCTGAACGGCCTTTTGGCAGCGACAGACCCGAATGGAGATACGCCGGTCGAGGGGTGGAAGTCGGCATGGCGTAAGGCCCGCGCCGCACTCGCGGCGGCAACGAAGGAGCAGCCATGAGCGTGAACATGAGCTATTGCCGCTTCCGCAACACGCTTGCAGCGCTGCGTGAGTGCGTAGAGGAGCTTGACGCAGACGGCAACCCGTTCGCGCAACTGGGCGACGAAGAACGCAAAGCCGCCAAGCGGCTGATCCGACTGTGCCGCGACCTTGCCGACGACTACGAGCACGAGGCAAAGGAGCAGCCATGAACCGCGATCTACACGCCGCAGTGATCCGCGACGCTGCGCAGGATTTCCTGCGCGGCCGGCGTACTGCTTTCGCCGCCGAGGTTGAACAGCAACTTATCGAACACATGGAGTCGGAAACCATGAAACGTCCGTACATCCCGCGCGGCTGCGACCAACAGGGCTGGCATGACGACGGCTCGCTAGACGCAGCCAGCGGCGTTATCTACGTGCTGATAGTCGCGCTGTCGGTTTACGTGGTGTTGGTGCTGTCCTGGCTGGCGTGGCGATGAAAGCGCTTATCCACGATCTGATGCACGCCATCCGAGTCGGGCTGAGAGCTTGGCGGGATAGGCGGTACTACCGCAGGGGCGGATGCCCGGATGAAGGGACGTTCTGATGAGCACATGGAACATGCCGCCAGGCGTATCGACGCGCGATATCCCGCAGGGGCCGCTGATACACACCGAATGCGTTCTGCCGCCAGTGCCGACAACGGCGTTTGACTGGATGGCATGGGTTGACGGAGAAGAGGAAGACGGCCCAACCGGGCGCGGGCCTACGGAATGCGAGGCACTGCGCGATCTCGCGGAGGGGTTGGCTGTTCTTTGGCTGGAGGCGAAAACATGAAACCGCTGGCTTCATATGACCTAGTCAACGCAATGCTGATTTACGAGCCGGAAACTGGTGTTCTTAGGTGGCGCGTAACTAGGTGGCGGCACAAGGCCGGAAGCCTCGCCGGCTCACGCGACAGCAGGGGCTATTGGTACGTGACGCTAAGACCATACAGAAGCATGCCAGTGCATCGCGTTGCTTGGCTTCTCACGCGTGGGGCTTGGCCGCTTGGCGATATCGACCACATCAACGGCGACCCTAGCGACAACCGCATAGCAAACTTGCGTGATGTGCGGCACCAGGTCAACAACCAGAACAAGAAGCGCCCACACAAGACAAACGGCTCTGGCTATCTTGGTGTATCTCCATCTGACGGCGGTAGATGGAGGGCTGGCATATGGGTCAGCGGCAAAAACATCCATTTGGGGTGCTTCTCAACACCAGAGGATGCGTACAACGCCTATGTGACTGCCAAGCGCAATCTTCACGAAGGATGCACGCTATGAGTGCCGAGCAACTGGCAATGAAGGTGTACGGATGAAAGTCTATCGAGCAATCAACGCGGTGCAGGGCGATCTGGCGAAGGACGGCATCGGCAAGGAGCGTACCAACACCTTCGACAACTACAAGTTCCGCGGCATCGATGACGTTTACAACGCCCTCGCCCCGCTGCTCGCCAAGCATGGGCTGTGCATCCTGCCGCGCATCGTTAGCCGATCATGCGAAGAGCGCCAGAGCCAGAAGGGCGGAGCGCTGTTCTATGTGACCGTGGAGGCGGAATTCGATTTCGTCTCGGCCGAGGACGGCACGAAGCACACCGTCAAAACCTACGGCGAGGCAATGGACCGTGGCGACAAGGCCACCAACAAGGCCATGAGCGCGGCTTACAAGTACGCGGCATTCCAGACGTTCGCCATCCCCACGGAAGGCAACGCGGACGCCGATGCTGAGTCGCACGTTGTCGCCGCCAAGCCCGACGACCAGTACGGCCAGCAAGGCGCGCTAACCATGTTCGCTCCGCAGGCTCAGGCCGCGATCCGACGTGCTGCCGCAGCGGCTATCGCGGCGTTCGATGCCGGCAACGAATTGGGCGCGTTCGAGGAAGTCATGTCGTGCGTTGACTCGCTCGGCAAAGACGACAGCGACAAGGCGAACCAAGTGAAGCTCGCCTTCAATGCGATCTTCAAACCGCACTCCGCATTGCGGGCTGCGCTGAAACGGCTATCCCAACAAGAGCAAGCTAAGGAGCATGCATGAAGATTTCTGCCGAGTGGCACAAGGACCAGTTCAACGTCGCGCTCGCATCCGGCGAAGGACGGGAGCCGTTCATCACGATCAAGGGCTGCCGCATCGGCAACGGCCGCAACGGTGAATTCGTGTCCTGGCCGGCGCGCAAGCTGGAATCCGGCAGCTACTGGAACCACGTCTACGCGAGCGAGGCGTTCAATGTCGCGGTGCTGGATGCCGCCAAGGCTTCGATGCCCGCTCAGCGGCCGAAGGATGAGCGGTATCGCGCAGGCGCTGCCGATGACATGGGCGACGTGCCGTTCTGATCGTGCAAAGCAAAGGCAAGCGCACCACCAACGCCGAGCGCGAGCACATGCGCCGCGTCAAAGAACTGCCGTGCAGCCTTTGCGACGCGCCACCGCCGAGCGAGGCGCACCATTTATCGCAGTCAAGCGGCTATTCCTGCGCGGCCCTCTGCCCAGAGTGCCACCGTGGCCCGCTTGGCTGGCATGGCACGCGGACGCTCTGGCGGATCAAGAAGATGACGGAACAGGACGCGCTCTACAAAACCATCGAGCGGTTGACGACATGACGGAAGCACAAGCACTGGCGGATGAGATCAAGCGCACTGCTGTCCATTACGCGAGTTCGGCAGCCGTAGGAGAACCTACGTTTGACATCGCTGTCGGTATGGAAAAGCTGATCGACCGCCTCGCTGCAATGGCGCAGCCTGCCGAGCCAACGCTCAGTCAGAAGATGGCCGCCGCAGGATTCACCCTCCGCCCATCTCTGTGGGCCATGCAAGCCCGCGAAGCGCTGGAACTGATCGCCACGCCGCAGCGGCCGGATGGATCGTGGAACCGCGACCGTGAGGCATGCAGGCGGCTTGCTGCGGAAGCGCTGGGGCTGGAATCGTGACCGTGTTCCGCCTCGTGCATTCCGAGGCCCGCCGCCGTGCTGCGCTGGCCGTACAGCAGGCGCCGGCCGGGCATATCGTTCGCATCAGCGAACCGACGCGGAACAGCGAGCAAAACGCGCTGATGTGGGTCTTGCTGGCGGCGTTCAGCGAACAACTGGAATGGCCCGTCAACGGCCGCATGGTCAAGCTCGCGCCCGAGGAATGGAAAGACCTACTGAGCGCCGCCTACAAGCGCGAGGCGCAGCGGGTGGCGATGGGCATTGATGGCGGCATGGTGATGCTTGGCCTGCGCACGTCGAAGATGGGCAAGCGCGAGTTTGCCGAGTTCATAGATTTCATTCACTCAGTCGCGGCTGATCGCGGCGTGGAACTAGAGGCTACAGCGTGACGGAATTCGAGACGCGAGTAACGCAACTGACGTTCTTGCCGAAGGGCAGCGCAACGTACAGCGACATGGCGACATACATAGCCATTGATGACGAGGCCGCAGGCGAGTTCGTAACGCTGAGTCAATCGCGGGGCTCTGGCGCCGCAAAGGTGCGGATTGATGCGGACGAATGGCCGGCCATGCGCGAAGCTATCGACAGGATGATCGCCGAGTGTCGGCCTGAAATCGAGGGGCACGCATGAGCACAGATGTACCGCTGCCGGAGCCGAGCGCCTACGCGCCGCAGATGATTACAGAGGATGCCTACACCGCCGACCAACTCCGCGCCTACGGTGACGCACGCGCAGCAGAAGCGCGGGCAACGCACGCGAAGGAACTGGTTGAAGCACACCGCGAAGCGTTCGTCGGCAACATCCAAGCCGTCAGCAAGTTGGGGCTTGATGCGATGGACGCGCAGCCGCTGCTGCTAGCGGTGCAGAACTGGGGCATAAGCACCGGCCGCGCCCGCGAACTGCTGCGCTGCTGGGTGCTCGGGACGTTCAAGCCAGACATGCTGCCGGAGTGCGGCGACGAACTGTTCTCGGAAACCGAAGAGCCGCGCGAAGCCTTCGCCAAGTTGCAGGCAGAAGTAGCGGCGCTGCGGAAGGCTCTGAAGCCGTTTGCAGATGCAGACCTAACGAGCCCGGTTGTCCGCGACACGTTCGGATTCGACGTGCTTCGCGCTCGCGCCGCCCTACAGGAGCAGAAGTCATGAACCAAGCACAAGCACTGGCGGATGAGATCAAGCGCACTGCTGTCCATTACGCGAGTTCGGCAGCCGTAGGAGAACCTACGTTTGACATCGCTGTCGGTATGGAAAAGCTGATCGACCGCCTCGCCGCGATGGCGCAGCCACCTGCCGGCTGGGTGCTGGTGCCGGTGGAGCCGACGCGGGAGATGCTTGACGCCTACGTCAACATGGCTGGCAGATTCTCGTCAGCACGTTCTGACTGGGCCGCCATGCTCGCAGCCGCACCATCCCCACAGGAGCCGAAGCCATGAGCGACACCAAGACCGCCACTGAACTTACCGCAAGCATGTTCGCCACTTGGGACGAGTACCACGCAGCGGTGCGCAAGCAAAAGGCCGAGCAGGCCGCCCCTGCGGCGGATGGGCTGCCGGAGCCGGTGGCATGGGTCAACCGCGACGATCTTGACAGGATGATTGACCCGCGCGACACGGCGCAGATATACACCTACCAGGATGGATGGAGTCGCACCGCGCTCTACACCGCCGACCAGCTACGCACCGCCATCGACGCCGCCGTGGCCGAGGCGCGGGCTGAGACGGAGGCGCTGAAATCAGACATCGCGGATGCGCTCACGACGATTGCGGTGTACGAAGCAGAGGCGCGGGCTGTGCCGGTTGTCACTGACAACATGGTGAGTCGCTTCCTCTGTTGGCCGCTGCCGCGCGACTTCTACCCGGACTGCGGAATCTCGTTCGACGGCCGCAAGGACGACGAGTGGAACAAGAACAAGACGTGGCCGACCGGCACGAACCTGCTGACAGCGATACAGGCTCGGCAGATGTTGGCGCACGTACTCGCCGCCACCCCCTCGCCCGCAGAGCAGCCCGAGATGTGCGTGTGCAAATACCGACCAGCATCTGAGTGTCCTGGCGAGTGGGAGCCGGGCTGCGATTTGGGCGCGAACGAGAAGTTCGTGAAAGTTGCAGAGCAGCCCAAGCCGGTGGCGCTGGTGCGCGAGGCGCTGGACACAGTAATGGCGCTGCAGTGGAGCGGCAGCAGAGCGCACATGGATGCGCTGCACAGGCTCTGCCAAGCATACGCCGCCCTATCTGGAGAACAACCATGAGGATCGAGATTTCAGCGCTCGGCCCGAGCATCAGCGAGCAGTGCGCAAAACGAGGGCTTGTCGCTACTGGCATGGCAATGGAAATGGTAGACAGGATCAGTCACGCACTGACGCTGTGCCACATCCACGGTGCGCTGACAGACAGCGAAGTCAACCGTGCCCGGACTCGCCTGCTGCGCGCGGCAAAACTGATGGAGAACAACCATGACTGATGCTGTACGCGAAGCCTTCGAGCGCTGGATGAGCGAAGACGGGAAGTGGCCTGATGCCGTTGCGCATCGTTATGGTCACTACGTGCTGGCGCAGACAGAAAGCGCTTGGAAAGCATGGCAAGCCGCCATATCCGAGCAGCCGCGCGAGGAAATGTCGCCTGAGTTCACCGACTCGGCCCGAGATGCGCTCCTATGGGTGCTGTGGCATCACCAAGGCGGCAGCAGCCCGATAGGTCAGCCGATCCGCTTCGCGCTCGGCATGGGCGCTCACGATCGGCTGTCGGAGCCGCAGATCAACAGGGCGAAGCGCTGGGCCTCGCTCACCAAATCGACAACGGATGACTTCCACCGCGCCCACCCCGCACCAGTAGAGCGGGTGACACTGACCGACGAGCAGATTCTGGCGTGCATTCGCAGCGCACAAGCAGGCCCAGTGCCGATGGGCATGACGCGCGAGCGCGGCCCCTATGACGTGACCGAGCCGACGCACTTTGCTCAATGCTTCGCCCGCGCCGTAATCGCAGAGTACGAGCGCGCCAATGGGATCGGCAAGGGAGAGCGGGCGTGAGCGA
>CAZYGK010000074.1:0-11546 GCA_964647355.1 uncultured Flavobacteriaceae bacterium
TGGCCGACGAACTCAACGCGCTTGTCGCTCACAACGCCGAGGTTGTTTCGCGAGCGCGCACGCATGTCGGCAACTTGGCGCATTTTCTGAAGACGCCGTTGAGCGTGCTTGCGAACGAAGTGCAGGGCGCGACAGGGCCTTTGGCCGAGACTGTCGCGCGCCAGGTGCAGACAATGCGGCGGCAGGTCGATCACTATCTGGCACGGGCGCGCGCGGTTGCCTCGGCGAAGGTGATCGGGGCGCGGGCCGAGGTTGGGCCGGTGATCTCAGACCTCACGCGTGCGCTCAACAAGATCTATGCGCCACGCGGCATCCACGTGGAGAAGCAGTGCCCTGAGGGTTTGTTCTTCCGCGGCGACCGGTCGGATTTCGAGGAGATGGTCGGGAACTTGCTCGACAACGCGTGTAAGTGGGCCGAAGGTGAAGTCATGTTGACGGTGTCGTCGGGCAAACCGGGGCGGATCAGTGTTGTGATTTGCGACGACGGTCCGGGATTGACCGACGAGCAGAAGAAGCGCGTCGTCGAGCGCGGCGAGCGGCTGGATGAGTCGAAGCCGGGATCGGGCCTAGGTCTTGGCATCGTCAAGGAGATTGCGTCGCTTTACGGCGGGCACTTGAAGCTAGAGCGCGCGCCGGCGGGCGGTCTGTCGGCCGAGTTGGATTTGCCGTCGGTCGAGCGGGCGACTTAGGCGCTTTGCTGGGCGAGTTCGGTTGTCGGTTTCTTCTTGCGCCGGCGTTCGGCTTCGGGGCCGTGATAGTCGGTGATGCCGACGGCGATCGCGTAGCATGCGAGGCGGACGGAGCGCGGGATCTTCACGGTGTCGCCGTCGCGCTTGCCCTTTTCGTAGTACTGAACAACGCGGCGTTTGAGCCCCAAAGCGTCGGCAGCCTCCTTCTGGGATAGGTCGAGGCTTTTGCGCCAGCGCTTGAACTCGTTCCCCTTCATGGACGCCCCTTTTGGCATGCCGAACGGTAAAACAACTCAGTGCACGGACGATAACACGATCCGGCGGCGTCCACTACGGCGCGAGTGACAGGCTTGCGCGCACAGCGTGCGCGTAGGTCCGGACCCTTGAAATGGCGGAAACCATTGCTTTCGACGACGCAAAGAGTGTGTCCCCCGTCATAGTCGGCGGCTGCGCACCGTTGCGGCTGGGCTTGCGAAAGCCTAAATTCGCGACTCAGTGGGGGCAGGGACCGTCTCAAGGGGCGGTCGCTGCCTCTTTGTCTAACGATAGGGGCCTATTGCCATGCGTATTCTGGTTGCGGCGTCGGTGCTGGCAGCATTTTCGGGATTTGTCTCGGCGGCTTCGGCCGAGAATGTCGGCTCGGCGACGCGGGTCCAGCGCTACGCCTATCAGACACCTCCGCAGACCTCGCGCGCGCCGCTCTATCGGCTCAATCCTGTCGTGCGCAATGCGCGGCTCGAGACGGTTCCATCCGGTGCGCTTGAAGTGACCTTTACCGACGGTAGCCGGCTGACGCTTGGTTCGGCGTCGACCGTCGTCGTGGACAACTACGTGTTTGGCGGTGGGCAGGGCGCCGGCGGTCAGACGTTGAAGATGACGCGTGGGCTGTTTCGGTTCGTTTCGGGCGCGATGCCGAAGGATCAAGTGCGGCTGCAGACTCCGTCGGTGACGATCGGTATCCGCGGCACCATCGTCAAGATTCTGACCGACGCGGCGGGTGTCGGCACCATCTTCTTCGAGCATGGCGAAGGTTACGTCGATAACGGCAAGGGCAAAGCTGTGCAGATGGGCCAAGGGGACATGGTCAAGATCGGCCCGAACGGCGAAATCGGTACGCCGGAGAACAAAGACTGGAGCGCCGGTGACGAAGCTGTGGATTACGGCCTCAACCCGTTCGGTCAGCGCAACCACGGACCCGACGGCGGTACCGGCGGCGGTGACGGTGCGGGCTCGTCCGGCGGCGGATCCAGTAACGACTAACCCTCGATTCGCGCGGCGAGCGAATGTCGTGAACGGAATACGCGAAGGCAAAAAGAGATATTGTTTGGTGGCGGGCAAACGGCTTTGGTGGGGGCACCTCGAAGATCGAACCCCCGACCGCAGCCGGTTAGCGCTGTGGGGCTTTGCTTTGCGACATGCAGCTGCCCACAAAAGAGCATGAGCTAAAACGTTTGCTGGCGACGCTGCCGGCCGACAAGGCTTTGACCTTGGCGGCGGCGGTGGAGCGCGGGCGTTTGGCGGGCGATCGATCGCTGCCGGTCGACATGATCTTGGACGGGCTTCGCCCAACGTTGCGGCGGGCGCAAGCGAGGCGCGTACCGACGGCGCAGCGGCTGTTCTGCGAACCGTTCGCCGACTTCCTCGTCGACGATCCGCGCGAGTACAAACAACCGGGGCGAATTGCGCGTTCCACCGTGCGCGCCATGTGGCGTTGGCTGAAAGACACGTTGCGCGTCGGTCTGGCCGAGATCGAGACGCAGGTTTCGCGCGCCGTGTTCGCGCGCGACGCGCGCATGCAGGCGGAAGTCTCACAGCGCATGCATGCGGAGATATTGACGGTGCTGCGCACCGCGCTCGACCGCGCGGCGCAGGGCAGCACCGAGCGGCGTGTGCTCGCTGCAAAGTTCGGCAGCGAAGAGGCGCTCGCCGATTTGGAAGAGATCGTTTCGTTGCTCATGGGTGCGAACGATTTGGCACCGCTGCGCGGATTGTTGCCGCGCCGCATCGACACACTGACCGAACAGCATACGACGTTCGTGCGCGACATCTACGATCAGTTGACGGCGCGCAAGTCGGACCTGAGCCCGTATGTTGGGTTGCTTGTTTTGGCGCGGTTGAAGCGTCCGTGGGAAGCGCTCAGGCTGGCCAGCATCGTGTCGCGGCGGACGAACGATGCGCTGTTCAGCGCGTCCGACATGGGGATCGTCGGCGACGTCCTGCTTGCGGACATGGAAAACTTGGCTCTCGATATTGCCTCGGTGCGGCCTGACAATATCGACGCCGATATTCTGCTGACGAAGCTCGACAGGTTCGTGCAGATGTCAGGCGGGCTTGTGCGCGAGATCGGCGTCAAGCGCGAGGGTAAGTGGGGCCAGCGGCTGATCAAGATCCGCCAACTTGCGTCCGATGCCATGGATTCACTGATCGTGCGGGCGCCGCGTGAGATTACGGCGGCGCTTCCGGTGCAGCGGCTGGGTGCGTTCGGCGGGCGTGGACCACGGCGGCCGGACTTGGCCCGCGATCCCGATCCGACCCGGTGCGAGCGCGCGCTGATGTGGGGGCGGCTGCTTGCGGGGTCGACGCCTTACGCTGGGGGCGGTGCCTTCTATGCCGCGCACAAGGATGCTTTCGAGGAAGTGTCACAGTACCTGCGCATGTACACCGAGAGCATGATGGCGGAGTTGAAGTCGCTCGAGTTCGACAAGCGCCCTCGCGCGATGGCGTTTCAGAGCCAAGCCGAGGCGCTGTCGGACGTCATCCTGGGTCTTGAGGAAACCGAGCAGATACGCCGCCGCGCCGCTGCAGCTACGCCGCGTTAGACGGCACCTGAAGCTTTCAGGCCGGCGATCTCGGCCGGCGACAATCCGAGTTCGTGCAAGATTTCGTCCGTATGCTGCCCCAATACCGGCGGCGGTGCGGTGATGCGTCCGGGTGTTTCAGAGAGGACGACCGGCGTTGTCATGATCGGTGTCGGCTCGGGAAGGCCGGGGAACATGATCTTTGTCAGATAGCGCGCGGCTTCGACGTGAGGGTCGTCGAGCAGCTGCTGCGGTGAAAGGACGGGGCCGGCCGGAACCTTGGCGCGTTCCAGTTCGGCAAGCGCCTCGGCGACGGTGCGTGCCGCGCACCAGCGGGCCGCACGTTCGCTCAAGAGCTCGCCGTTGTCGCCGCGGGCCTCGTCGGTTGCAAAACGCGGATCGGTGACAAGGCTTTCCTCGCCGATCATCTTCGCCCAGCGCTTGAACAGCGGATTGCCGTTAATGAGTACTGTGATCCAGCCGTCCTTGCAGCGCAGGATGTCGGAGGGGCCGGCCGTTTGACCACGGTTGAGCGTGGCGACCCGGTCCTTCTTCAGCGCGGCTTGTTCGATCAGCGTTTGGGCCATGAATGTCACAGCGGTTCTAAGCAAGGCGCCTTCGACGTGTTGGCCGCGGCCTGTCTTTTCGCGGGCGAAGAGTGCGGCCATTGTGCCGAACGCGGCAAGCGAGGCGGTGCCGAAGTCGACCCACGACGCGGCGGCCCGGACCGGCTGCTCCGGTGTGCCGGACATGTAGACGGCGCCCGACATCGCTTGCGCGACGCCGTCGAAGCCGAGGCGTTCTTCATATGGACCGCCGGACCCGAAGGCCGATGCGGTGGTGAGCACGGTGCGCGAGTTCAGTGCGTGCACGCTTTCCCAATCGAGGTTGAGGCTTCGCAGGGTTTGCGGCGGCAAGTTCACGACGACGACATCCGCCGTCTTGATCAGACGCTTCACGACCTCGCGGCCCTTCGGATGGGCCGGGTCGAGTGTGATGCCCTTCTTGTTCCGGTTCATTTGCAGGAACAGCGCGCCTTCGCCGGGAGAGCCGTCGGCGTTGTGCAGCAGCGGTATCAGCGTGCGGTCTTCGGAGCCTTCGCGCTTTTCGATTCGGATGACTTCTGCGCCCATGTCGCCCAGCAGTGCGGCGCAATAGGGGCCGGCGATGTAGCGGCCGAAGTCGAGAACGCGGATGCCTTCGAGAGCGGATTTCATGATCTAGCGTGCTTGTGCAGGCCGGCAGCAGCCGGCGATGGTGTGAATGCCCGAGATCAGGGCGACGGCGGAGTACGGGTAGTTTGTGTCGGACATGCCGTCGCTGCAGCTTTCGTGGCGGACGATGAGTGAGAGGTTTGCCGCGCGCGATGCCGCGCGAATATGGGCGATGTCGACGCGGTTCATCGCCTGCTGAAACCGGGTGATGCGGAACAGGTAGCGGCGTTCGGCGAACATGAGATCGGCGCGGGCGTAGCCCGGCGTGAGCTGAATCGACCAGAACGGTTCGGTGCCCGCACAGTCGAGGAAGGCCGGTATTTCGTAGCGGCCGGACGACAGCCCTAAGAATCGCGCGTTCACCCATCCCCGGCGGCGCTGGAAGGTGACTTCGACCCAGTCGCCGTTGCCGCGACGGCCCGTCAGCATGATGCCTGTTGCGTCGTGCGGGATGGTCAGAACGATCGGTGCGTTCGGGTTCGGGTGCGCGCGCATGTTCAGCGCGTCGCCAGGGCGCACGTTCACGACGCTGTAGGCGAGCGCCGCGAACGACACTGCGGCGGCGAGCAAGCTCGCAAGAAAGACGAGTGTGAGGCGCAAGGTGTGGGCTCCGCTAGACCGGACCAGCATGGCATATGGCGCGCCGAACGCGCTATAGATGCGTAAGCCGGAGGGATAGGTGGCGATGAGCGGTGATGGGTTCGTGCTGGATTCGCGGTTGGCGGCGGATAGCGTCTGGGTCTGCGACTGGCCGCTGTCGGCGGTCCTGCTCATGAACGACAGCCGGTATCCTTGGCTGGTGCTGGTGCCGCGGCAGCCAAATCTTGTCGAGCCGTTCGACCTTCAACCTGCAGATCAAGCGCGGCTTTGGCGTGAAGTTGGACATGCCGGTGCGACGCTCAAGGCGTCATCGCGCTGCCGCAAAGTGAATGTGGGGGCGCTCGGAAATATCGTTGCGCAGCTACACGTGCATATTGTCGCCCGCAACGAAGGCGATGCCGCGTGGCCCGGCCCGGTTTGGGGCAAGGGGGCTGCCGAGCGGTTCGATTCTGCCGCGCTGGGACGCGAGGCCGAAAGGTATCGCGCGCTGCTCGCAAAGCCGCCCGCTTAGCGCGGCGGCCAGAGATCGCCCCAGGCGGCGTCCCGCGCGTCGCGATAGAGTTCTTTGTCACTGCGGGCGACCGTGACGCGCTGGAGCGTGCCCGCCATGCAGAGGTCCAGGTGGACGTGGCCCGCGTTGCGGATCGGTTTGCGAACAATGCGAGCCGGCGCAATGCGCTTGGGCGGTTCGCGCGTCATGATGATGTAGCTGAATTTCTCGTCTTCGAACGGCAGTGCACCCAACTTGGCTGCGCGGTGGCTGGCCGAGCGGGCGACGCGAACAGGCTGGTGGCACCAATCCGTCGACGTCATCGGGCACAGGTCGCTGTGCGTGCACGGCGCGGCGGCGTGACCGCCTGCGGCCAGTATCTGGGCTCGGACGCTCTCGGCGATGGCAAAGCCCCTCGGCGTGCCAGGTTCAAGCACGATGAGCGCGTTGCGCGTCGCATCCCAAAGGTCGCGCGTGACGGCGGCGAGGTCCTTTGCCTGGAGTTCGTTGAGGGCGTAGCCGGCGACGACGACATCGTGTTGGGCAAAGCGATGGGGTAGTGCCGCCGGTTGGAACGAAGCTGCAATCGATGCCGCCCCTGCCAATCGTTCGGCGAGCGCGCGCCAGCCTGGGTCTCTTTCTGCTTGGAGGAATCTTGCCGAGGGAAAGGCGTCCGCCGCGGCTAGCGAAGCGGTGCCGGGCCCGGCACCGACATCAAGAACGGTCTCGACACCCGTTGAGGCCAGGATCTGCGCGAGCTGATTCCAGACGACGCTTGCGCTGGCAAAGGTTGATGGAAACCTAACGGCGAGGTAGGCCGCCCGCGCGAGCGGGGACAGGGCAGGCGCGATGCCCGCCTGGCCTCGATAGGATCGCGACAAGGCGTCCGCAGCGTTGCGAATGGCGTTCGGATCGTGCTGCTGCAGTTCCGCCTCTACGGCGTCCAACAGAGTCTCGGGCAGTGCGATCATAACGGCGCTTTAACCATGGGGACCTAACGTTGCCGCATGTCCGCCCAACCTCCTAGCGGAAAAAATCCATCGATCGACGGCCAGCGCTTCCAAGAGATGCAAGCGCTGTTGGCCGACCGCGCAGTCGCGCGCCGATCTTTGGGTGTGCGCCATCTTGCGGTCGAAATCGCATCGGACGAACTTGACGCGGCCGGGCGTTCCTTTCTGGAAGGACAGTTGAAGCGGGCGGCCTGCGATTCGGAACTCGTCGTTCGCGTGGCGTTGGCGACGGCGGTGCGTCACTCCAAACACCTGCCGCGCGACGTGGCGCTCTCGCTTGCCGACGACACGATTGCGGTTGCGCAACCGATCCTGGAAGAGTCGCCGATCCTGAGCGATCGCGATCTTCTTACGGTTCTAGCCGAGTGCGATGGCCGCAAACAGGTGTGCATCGCGCGTCGGAGGTCGATTAGTGTCGCAGTCGCGGCGAGCGTGGTTGCGGCCGGTAACGCGGCCGCCGTTGCCGCGCTTGTCGAGAATGAAGGTGCCCCGTTGGACGCCGATATTCTCACGCGGATCTTCGATCGATACGGACGTTTCGAGACGGTGAAGACGGCAATGGCGGGGCGAAGCGACTTGCCCGCCGTCATCTGCCAGCGGTTGCACCGCCAAGCCTCGCGCGGTGCGGAGCCGGCCGTGGAACAGTATGCGAGCGATGTTCCTAGTTCGGCGACGCCTCGCGTTCAGGTCGCCCGGCTGCATGCGGACGGTCAGCTGACGCCTGCCCGGGTGCTGGAAGCGCTCTGCGGTGGCGACATTCGTTTTGCCGAAGATGCGATGGCTGAGATCGCGGGTGTTAGCGCCGAGAAGGCAGGGCTCTTGATACACGATGCCAGCCCGTTCGGACTGAAGGCGATCTACCGCCAATGCGGCTTTCCGGAACAGCTGTTCGCCGCGTTTCGTGTTGCGATCGACATGGTGCAAGACCGCGAGCTCGATGCCGACGCGTGCAAAGCCGAAGCGTTCACGGATCGCGTCGTCGAGAGCATTCTCGCCAAGTATCGCGAGCTTGAGGCAGGAGACCTCGACTACGTGCTCGGGCAGCTGCGCCGGCCAAGAGCGGCCTAGCCTGCCGGCTTGGCTTGAGCCTTGTAGTCGGCGATGTCGGCTTCGAGATCTTCGACCTCTTCGCAGTTCGTGCCGCAGATCGCCTTGAGCGCTGCGAGTTGTGCTTCGGCTTTCGGCAAGTTGTTCATCATCAGGTAGAGTTCGCCGAGATACTCGTTTGCGCCTTTGTGCTGCGGGTCCACCTTCAGCGCCTTTTCATAGTAACCCAGGGCCTCGTCCTTGCGGCCGAGTTTGCGCGCGGCAAAGCCCAGGTAGTTCCACGCGTCCGCATCGCGCGGATTGTCGGCCACGACCTTCTGCAGGATCGGGATCGCGTCGGCGTATTGTTCGCCCTTGATCATGTACTCCGCCTTTTGGAAGTCGGTCTCGCGTTGCTCTTCCTTCTTCGTCGCGGGTTGCGGGCGCGGTGCTTCGATGCGGGGGGCCGGGCTCGTCGCAGCTGCCAGCGCATCAAGGGGGGCAAAAAGGCAGAGCGATGCGGCGGCAATCGCGATACGGGCGAGGCTCATGACGGTCTCCAATCAGCTGGGCCTGAGAATGCGATGTTAACGTTGGCAGGGCAAGGACGCCGGTCTCGACAGTGCAATTCAAGCCAAATTTGACTTCACTATGCGGTCAAACCAAGCATGGGGCATGAGCCAATCACCGGTTGAGGTACCTGAGGGCGGTCCCCGCGGCGCAAAGCGGCGCCTGGAAAGTCGCAAGCGGCTGCTTGTTGCTGCGCGCCATTTGTTTGTGAGCCGCGGCTATCACGCGACCCGGCCGCAGGATATTTCGAAGGCGGCTGGCCTCGGGCACGGCACGTTCTACTTGCACTTCAAAGACAAGCGCGAGTGCTTCCTTGCCTTCGTCGAGGAGGCGCGGGGCGAGATCGACGCCGCCGTCGTGGCGCGCGCGCAGCATGCGAAGAGCCTCGCCGAGTTCGTCGAAGCGGCTCTGACAGCGATCTACGACTATGCGGAGGAAAACACCGGCGTCCTCGTGACGGCGTTGTCCGACGAGGCGGTTATAGCTTCCGGCAGCGGCACGACCGAAGACACGCTCCTGCATCGGTGGGGTGCGGAGTGGGCGGAGCTTCTGAAGGCGCAGGCAAAAGACGGTCTGGTGGCCAAGGACTTCGACTTTGCTCTGCTGGGGCAAGCCATCGTCGGTGCTATCCATCAGGCATCGAGCTTTAGTTTTCGTAGCGGACGATCGCGTGGGGCGTTGGTCAAGACACTGACACAGTTCATTGTGCGGGCGCTGTCGCCGCGCAAATAAGCGATGGCGCGAAGTGAATTGACTTCGACCGCCCGCTGACAAATTATCAGTTTTCCATTTCCGAAGGAGGCCTCGATGGCGCGCACCGTTTTTACCCGCGAAGAAATCATGGCCGAGCACGCTTACGTGAAGCCTCAGGTCGAAGCGGGCTACCGGCTGCACGGCGGGTTCGATGCGGCGGGCACTTATGTTTCGCCGCGCACGCTTCATCGTTGGTCGGCGGTGCACGCGTGGCAGGCGCAATTGACGGGGCGCGGATTTCCGTTGATTGACGCCTCGACGCGGCTTTTGAAGCGCGGGGCCTATCCGGGGATCGATCAGCAAAAGCTGCTTCTCAACAACGCGTTCGGCGAGACGCTGTGGAACGCCCTCACGATCACGGGTGTGATCGAGGCGCGCGGAAAACTGTTGGCCGAAGCGGTGGCGCCCGATTTTCAGGCGATCGTCGATGAAGACATTTCCGGCGCGTGCCTTGGCCATTTGAACAAGGGGCTCCTTGTCGCGCATGGGCTGGATGAAGGTGGGGACAAGGCGCACGGCCAAGGCGGACACGACGATATGTGGTTCGCCGTTCGCGATGCGCTGTTCGGAAAGGACGCGTATCCGATCCCAGAGATTCCGGCGTCGATTGGACGGCCCGAGATCGGGCGGCTGATGCCGCAAATCGACAAGGTCTACGAAGAGTGGATACTGCTTCTGATGAACGTGCTGATGATCGAAGTGCGTGCGGAGTCGTTCTTTTCGTTCTGTACAAATCTGATGCGTTCGCCCGATGTGTTCCGCGATCGCCGGCAGGCTGCGATGCATGCGGCGGAACTCGTCGAGCGTATTCGCACGGATGAGGCGATCCATGTCGCTTATCTACAGACGGTCGTGTCGGAGCTTCGTTCGTTCACGATCAAGTGCCTGGACGGTTCGCGCATCAAAGGCGCGCAGATGATCGATCCGATCTGGGAAGGGATGATCCATTGGCACTCGGTCACGCAGGCAGATTTCAGCCGCGAGCAGGGTCGCGAAGCGATCGTTGCGCGGCTTGCCAAACGGCCGGATGGCAAAGCACTGATCGCCAAGTTCGATGCGCTGGAAGCAAAAGCCGCGGCGGCATAAGTCATGAAGCATCTTGAGGACAAAGTCGCCTTCGTCACCGGCGGGGCGAGCGGGATTGGGCTCGGCATTGCGACGGCGTTGGCGCAGGCCGGCGTGAAGGTGATGCTCGCCGATATCGAGAGAGCGGCGCTCGACAAAGCCGTTGATGGGCTGAAACGCACGAACGCGGCGGTTGACGGTGTTGTCGTGGATGTATCGCTGCGGGCTGCCATAGAGGAGGGGGCCGCAAAGACCATCGAACGCTTCGGAAAGGTGCACATTCTCGTCAACAACGCGGGTGTCGGCGGCGAGGGGCCGATGGCGCGCTGGACGAATGCGGGCTGGGACTGGGTGCTCGGCGTCAATCTGCTCGGTGTGATCTACGGGTTTCAGGCGTTCGTGCCGCTGATGAGACAGCACGGCGAGGGCGGGCACATCGTCTCGACGGCGTCGATGGCGGGGATGATTCAAACGCAAGGCGCGCAGTACGGCGTCACGAAACACGCGGTCGTCGCCCTTTCGGAAGCGACGCGGGGTGAGCTTGGAGCTGACGGCATCGGCGTCTCGGTGCTGTGTCCCGGGTTCATACGTACGAACATCCTCGATTCTGCCCGAAACGTGCCGCCGCGATTTACGGGAACCAGCGCTCAGATATTGTCGACTGCGAAGGCGCCGGACGACGCGACGAAGCAGATGATCGATTTTGTGAAGCAGCGTATCGGCGGAGGGATCGATCCGCTTTACGTGGGCGAACTCGTGCGCGAGGCGATCGAGGACAACGCGCTCTACGTCTTTACCGACACGGAATTCGAGCCGATGTTCGACAAGCGTGTTGCCGAGATTAAGATGGGCTTCGACCGCATTCGCGGCCGCAAGCCCAGACATTAGGAGGCAGCGATGAAGGATCTGCGGGACAAGGTGGCGTTCGTCACCGGCGGCGCCAGCGGGCTTGGGCTCGGCATGGCGAAGGCTTTCGGACGCGAAGGCATGAAGGTGATGGTCGCCGATATCGACCAACCGGCCGTGACCAAAGCGGTTCAGGAACTGCGCAACTCGCAAGTGCGCGCGGAAGGCGTGATCTGCGACGTCGGTTCGCGCGCCTCAATCCGCGAAGCGGCGCTGAAGACGATCGCGACGTTCGGCAAGGTGCACGTGGTTTGCAACAATGCGGGTGTCGCGGTTGGCGGCGACGTTGGCACTATCGCCGAGCGCGACTGGGACTGGATCATGGATGTGAATCTCATGGGGGTCGTCTACGGCACCGAGGTGTTTGCGCCGCTGATCGAGAGCCACGGCGAGGGCGGGCATTTTGTGAACACGGCGTCTATGGC
>CAZYGK010000074.1:11646-15844 GCA_964647355.1 uncultured Flavobacteriaceae bacterium
GCGTGTGGTCGAGGCGATCAAGGACAACGATCTCTACATCTTCACCCATGTCGAGTTCCGGGCCGCCGTGGAAGCCCGGTTCGCGGCGATCATGGCGGCCTTCGACAAGAGCGAGGGCAGCAAGGCACTGTCGGTGCTGGGTGCGCGCGAGATGACGGGTTTGCCGGGGCGGCAGACGGACTAACGTCTTCTGAAACGCTCCTTTGGCGCCGTGGGGTCTTGCTTGGCCTGGGCGCCGGGGCCACTTAGAAGGGGCCTTGGATGGGTCCCATGCTAAGGTGACCCGACGAGTCGGCAGGAGGCTTGAAGTTCATGGAAGGCTACGGTTTGTGGATCGTGTTGGGCGTGATTGCGCTCCTCGTGGTTTGGGTCATTGCGATTTACAACGGTCTTGTTGCGATGCGGCAACGGACCAATCAGGCGTTTGCCGATATCGACGTGCAGCTGAAGCAGCGGCACGACCTTATCCCGAACTTGGTCGAGACCGTGAAGGGATATGCCGCGCACGAGAAGACGACGCTCGACGCCGTCATTCAGGCGCGTAACGCGGCAGTCGGTGCGCACGGCCCTGCGGCGCAGGCACAGGCGGAGAACATGCTCTCCGGTGCGCTCCGGCAGTTGTTCGCACTGTCGGAAGCCTATCCGGATCTGAAGGCCAGCGCGAACTTCCAGCAGCTGCAGCGCGATCTGAGCGACGTGGAGAACAAGCTGTCGGCGGCGCGCCGGTTCTTCAACAACGCGGTGTCGGAGTACAACGCCGGTATCCAGCAGTTCCCGGCAGTCTTGTTCGCCGGCGCGTTCGGCTTTGGTCAGCGGGAGTTCTTCGATGTGGGCGACGATCAGCGCAAGACGCTAGACACCGCACCGCAAGTGAAGTTCTGAGCGGAGGTCTCGAGCGCCCGCGATGAGCGAAGCGTACGGACTTTACTCGCACATTCAGACGAACCGGTACCGCTCGGCGATCCTGATCGCCGGGCTGTTCCTTCTTGTGTACCTGCTCGTGTTTGCGTTCGTGCTTGCGTTCAACGGGTTCGTCATCGGCGACGAGTCGCTCGGGTACATCCTCGACGAGACGCTGTCGCAGTTCCTTTGGCTGGTGCCGTGGGCCACGCTGGCGACGGGGTTGTGGGTCTTCATCGGTTTCAGGTTTCACCAGGGGATGATCGACCGGTCGACCGGGGCGAAAGACGTCGCGCGGGACGACGAGCCGAGGCTCTACAATTTGCTGGAGAACCTCTGTATCTCGCGCGGCATCCCGATGCCGAGGCTCCAGATCATCGAAACCGAGGTGATGAACGCCTATGCGTCGGGCATGAACGAGAAGCAGTACCGGATTGCGGTGACGCGCGGTCTGATGAACGCGCTCGACGATCAGGAAATGGAGGCGGTTCTCGGGCACGAGCTCACGCATATCCGCAACGGCGACGTGAAGCTCATGGTCGTCGCCGTGATCATCGCGGGCGTTGTGACGTTCGTGGGCGAGATGGTGTTCCGCGGCCTCTTCGACAACAGCGGCCACGGCATCCGGTCGACGCGCTGGCGCACGGGCGGCGGCTCGTCGTCGAGCGGCGGCGGCAAGGGTAAGGGCGGCGGTGCGGCCGCCATTCTGATTGCGGTCGTGATCATCGCGATCGCTTGGTTCCTGTCGCTCGTCATTCGTTTCGCGCTGTCGCGCTCGCGCGAATATCTCGCCGATGCAGGGGCGGTCGAACTGACGAAGAACCCGGACGCCATGATCAGCGCCTTGCGCAAGATCGAGGGCAAGTCCGAGATGCCGTTCGTGCCGTCGGGGATCATGGAGATGTGCATCGAGAACAAGCGCAATACGGTTGCGGACTTGTTCTCGAGCCATCCTTCGGTTCAGCGCCGCGTCGATAAGCTCATTGCCGTCGCCGGCGGGCAGGATACCCCTGCCCAGTAGCCTAGTCGTCGTGGCCTGCGATCTTCTTCGAAACGTAGCCGAATGCGTAGACGAACAGCGCAATCAGCGCGTAGGCCAGTAGGTGCTTGTCCACGGGCAGGCCGAGCTTGCCGATTTGGTTGACCAGAAGCTGCCAGTAGAACGTGATGATGCTCATATCGGACATTTGCGGGCCTCCTTGATGCCCCCAAGATGCGAGGAGTGTGACGCCGTCACATCAAGAGAGGTTCAAGGACGAGCCGCGGAATTTGGCCAAATTGTAGCGGTGGCGGCACGCCGCCAAAAGCTGTGGCCGCAGCTCTGCGGTTGGATGAGCGGACGGTTGATCCATTGCGTCCAATCTTGGACGAGGCAAGGATTGCCTCGATTTTCGCGATCGGACGGAACCGAAATGCAAACATGACGGTGCCCAGCGCGTCGAGCCGCTACAGATTTAACAAAATGCGGTCGCCGATCAGCCGCGGGCGGGCACTGGGCCGGTCAAGCGCTTAGCCGGGGGCTTGCGCTTGGGTGCGGGCTTGCGGCCGAGCTTAGTTATCTTGCGAAGCGCCGCGCTGGCGATGCCGCTCCAGCTGCTCAGACGGCGTTCCAGATGCTGGACATGCATGCGCTCGAAGCGAAGGTCTTCCTCGACCCGGCGCGCGCGGGACTCGAGGTCGCTGTGCGGGACGGCGCTATGCTTTGCCTCGCTTCCCGTTTGCGGTGCGGTTGCGCCTGTTTGGTTCCACGCATCGGTGAGCTCGGCGCGCAGTTCTGCGGTTTCGGACAGTATGTCCCGTTCGTTCGCTTCAAGTTCGGCGATGCGCTCGCGCGCCGCCATCAGCGCTTCCTGATGCTGGCGGGCCTCGGCTTGGGCTTTGATCGCCTTGGTTTCGTGTGCGTGGATTTGTTCCTTGGCGGCGGCGAGCTGTTTGCTCAAGTCCATGGCGTTCGCCAGCGCAGTTACGGCACGCGAACGCGCTTCCTCCATTTCCGCGTGCGCCTTGTCGCTCTTCTTCACCTGAGCTTTGAGCTGCGCTTCGATCGTGTCGGTGCGTTCGCTTAGGTGCTTTGCCAGCGTTTGCAGTTCCTTGGCGTCGGCGACCGCCTTCTTGACCGTCTCCTGCGCCTGCACGCGCTTCTTCTCGAGCTCCGCGATTTCCTTCATCAGAGCGGTGACTTTCTGCACCGACATTTCCGACCGCCGCTGATGTTCGTCGGCGGCGTTCGAGGCCTCCTTCGCCTCACTCTTCACCTGACCGAGCGCCGCCTCCATTTCGACGCCCATCTGCTCGAACTCGGCAACGCGCGCGCGAGCGGCGGCCAGGTCGCTCTCCATCGCCTTGACACGCTTGTTCGCCTCCGCCTTCTCTTCCCGGGCTTTTGCGAGATCGGTTTTCAAGGCATCGGCCTTGGCGCCCTTGGCGTTGGCTTCGGCGACGTCTTTTTCGGCTTTCTTGAGCGCTTCGGTTTGCGCGAAGGCCACGACGCCGAACAGGCGCGAGCTTTCGGCGAAGGCTGCGCGCATGCGATCGAGTTCGCGCTTCGGTTCTGCTGCCTTCGGCTCGTCGCATAGCAATGTGAGCGCGCGGTAGGCGGTCTTGACCCAGTGAGGAACCTCGGTGTGTGCGTCGAGTTCGGCCAGCGTTGCGCGATGGTTGTGCAACTCTATGTCCAAGAACTCGCGCACGTCGCTGGCGGCGTCGTTCGGCTGGCGCGGCCATTGCACGCCCATGCGGGCGCCGGATTGCACCGCGAGAAGCTTCCAGTCTTCGAGCAGCGCGTCGAGTGTTACGATGTTGCGCGGCAGGTGGCGCGTTTCGTACTCGGCGTCGAGATAGTGGCGCAGCCATAGGAGCATTGCCTTTTCGAACGGGATACCGTCCCGTTCGCGGAGCGACTCGGCAACCTCAAGCGGGTTGCGGATCACAAGCAGCGGCGCGGAGCGGATGCCGGACTTTTCCAGGATCGACATCCAGTACGGGAGTGTGCGGCACATGCGCGGGTCTTTGAGGACAATGAGGTGCGCGTTTGCGAACTCCTCATCGATCGCCGCACGGATCTTGCCGGCAAAGCGATTTGCCGTGTCGCCGTCCTTCCACCGCGGTGGCGGTGCACGCCAATCATCCCACGAAGAGTCCAGCTCTGCGAGGAGTTCGTCGTGCAACGCGGTAAGGGGGGCGGATTCCCAGTAACCGCGCGGGTTCCACTCGTTTGCCGGCACGAGATGGCGCGGCATCGCCGCGCCCAGGAAGTTCACGATGCGCGCGAGTGCCGACGTGCCGCTTCGCTGCATCC
>CAZYGK010000075.1:0-15813 GCA_964647355.1 uncultured Flavobacteriaceae bacterium
ACAACCCAAAGGCCAAAGGCGCGCTGCATGAACTCGTGATCGAGATCGCAGGCAAACGCGACGGAAAACCCGCGAGCCGCCGGATCACGATCTTGGATCCGGCAGGCCAAGCCCACCTAACCGCGCTCGGCGCCGTCCACGCCACGCGAACCATCCTCGGCCTGAACGGCACACCGCTGCGCCCAGGAATCGCCGTGCCGGAGACAACCCCGAACGCCGGCGCACTGCTCCAGCTCCTGCAAGCCGAAGGCGTGCAGATCGGCTAACTCGATCGAAGGGCTGAGCCCCAACGCGTAGGCGCTTGTCCTGGGACCGCGGGCGGCCTCGCCCGCTCTTTGCTGACTCGAAATGGTTCGTGCATTTGAAAGGCTGGGAAGAGCGGGCGAGGCCGCCCGCGCTCCCAGGACAAGCGCCAACTGGTCCGCGCAGCGCCCTTCGTTCACGCCATCTTGTAGCGCACTGGCAACGTCTTCAGCCCGCTCACGAAGTTCGCCAGCGTATTCTTCGGTGTGCCGTTGAGCTCGATCGACTTCAACCGCGGCAGCAGCTCATTGTAGAGCGCCTTGATCTCCATCCGCGCCAAATGCATGCCCAAGCACACATGCACGCCGTAGCCGAACGCGACGTGCTTCGACACGTTGCGATCCACCTTGAACTTGAACGGATCCTCGAACACCTCTTCGTCGCGGTTGCCCGACCAATAGAAGAGGCACAAACCGTCGCCTTCCTTGATCGTCTTGTCGCGCAATTTGTAGTCCTGCATCGCGGTGCGCATGAAATGCTTCACCGGCGTGACCCAGCGGATCGACTCTTCGACGAAGTTCGGCACCAAGCTCATGTCGGCTTTCAGCTTCGCCATCTGCTCCGGATTCTTCAGCAACTGCAGCAATCCGCCCGCCGCCGTCGAACTCGTCGTGTCGTGCCCCGCCGTCGCCACGATGATGTAATAGCTCATCGCCTCCCGATCGCCGATCGGCTGCCCGTCGATCATGCCGTTCGCGATGATCGAGGCGACGTCGTCCTTTGGGTTCTTTCGCCGATCGGCCGTGATCGCACCGAAATACTCGAAGAGCTTCATCGCCGTCTGCATCAGGTCGACCGCCTGATCGCCCTGCGCGCCGAATGCCGCCGTGTCCGCTTTGTTGTCCGTCTGCGCCGCCACATCCGGATCCCCCGGGCCGAAGATTTCCTGCGTCATCTTCAGCATGAAGGGCTCGTCCTCGGGCGGCACACCTAAGAGCATCATGATGACGCGCAGCGGATACCAAAGCGCGACTTCCTTCACGAAGTCGCACTCGGACCCGAGCGACGCCATCCGGTCGACATGGTCCTTCGCGATCTGCGCGATCCGCCCCTCGAGCTTCTTGAGGTTCGGCGGCATGAACCACGATTGCGTCAGCCCGCGAAGCTTCATGTGAATGGGATCGTCGAGATCGACGAGCGTGCGGAACAAATGCGTGTCGCCGGTCACCGACTTCACCCATTCCTCCCCCTGGATCGGCGAGAGATACGTCCGCATCCGGTTCACGAAGATCGGGTGGTTCTTCTCGACCTCCAAGATGTCCGCATGCTTCGTCACCGACCAGAACGGCCGAAAGCCCTGAGGCTTCGTCCAATGCAAAGGATCGGTCCGCCGCACCTCCGCATAGACGTCGTGAATGCTCTCATCCTGATAGAGCGCAGGGTTCACAAGCCTGTCGTCGACGGTCGCCGACGAGTACCCCGGAAACACCGTAACCGATTCAGCTGCACTCATTGCGTCCTCCATTTTCGAATAGCTCTTGCCGGAACATTGGTATGCGTTCCTACCAAAGGCAATGCCGCTTTCCCCTACTGTCATGGTCCGCGCAGGCCGACCACCCACGACTTCCTCCATCCCCACGCAAAGTCGTGGGTGGTCCGTCTGCGCGGACCATGACAAATTGGGGTGATCGCGAAAGCAACACAAATGACCAAAACCTACCAAACCCTCGACTTCGACTCGTCGCGCCCACCCTCGCCGTTCATGAACGAGAGTCACCACGCCTGGCGGCGAGAGCTCCGCAAATTCATCGACAAAGAAATGATGCCCTATGTCGACGAGTGGGACGAGAAAGGCGAGATCCCGCTTGAGCTCTACAAAAAGGCCTCCGACTTCGGCCTGCTTCGCATGGGCTATCCGGAAGAGTACGGCGGCATCAAAGAAGGGCTCGACCGCTTCCACGGCATCGTGACGTCGGAAGAACTCGCAAGGCTCGGCGCCGGCGGCATCAACGCAAGCCTGATGGTGCACGGCATCGGCCTGCCGCCGATCCTCGCCATCGGCGACGAAGTTATGAAGCGCCGCATCGCCCCGCCGGTGCTCGCCGGCGACAAGCGCATCTCGCTCGCCATCACCGAACCCTCCGGCGGTAGCGACGTGGCGCAGCTCAAAACGAAGGCCGTCCGCGAAGGCGACCACTACGTGGTCAACGGCTCGAAGATGTTCATCACCGGCGGCATGCGTGCCGACTACTTCACGACCGCCGTGCGCACGGGGGGGCCGGGCATGGGCGGCATCTCTCTGCTCTTAATCGAAGCCGACCGCGCGGGCTTGAGCCGCACGAACCTGAAAAAGCAAGGCTGGTGGGCTTCCGACACCGCGGCCGTCTACTTCCAAGACGTGCGCGTCCCGGCCGAAAACCTAATCGGCGGCGAGAACATGGGTTTCATGGGCATCATGTTGAACTTCAACGGCGAGCGCCTCGGCATGGCGTCGGGCGCCTGCGCCTACGCGCGCGTCTGCCTGGAAGAAGCCGTGAAGTGGGCCCGCGAACGCCAGACCTTCGGCAAGCGCCTCGCCGACCACCAAGTCATCCGCCACAAAATCGCGGAGATGGTCCGCCAGATCAACGCGACCCAGGCCTATCTCGAAATTTGCGCCTGGCGCGTGCAAAACGGCGAAACGCCCGCGGCGGACCTTGCCCTTCTCAAAGTCCAAGCCACATTAACGATGGAATTCTGCGCGCGTGAGGCCATGCAGATTTTGGGCGGCAGCGGATATATGCGAGGTTCGCGCGTCGAACGAATCTACCGCGAGGTCCGGGTCAACGCGATCGGCGGCGGCTCGGAAGAAATCATGCGCGACCTCGCCGCCAGACAAATGGGACTCTAAACCATGCTCTTTTCCGTCTACATCTGCTTCCTCCTGCTCGCGGCCATGGGCGGCGCCCTGCTGTGGCAGCCGCAACTCATCACCCGCGTCACCGGTCAAGAACTCACGACCATCGAAGCGCGCAATGAAGTGCGCGCCGTGTACGGCGGCTTCGGCGTAGCGGCAGCGCTCGCCCTCTTCATCGCCCTTGTTTGGTCGCCCTTGCGCGGCGGCATTTGCCTCGCGCTCGGTTTCGCTCTTATGGGCATGGCCGCAGGCCGCGGCTACTCTGCATGGCTTGAGCGCCCGACGAACAACATCATCTGGGCACTCCTCGGGGCCGAAGCGGTGTTGGGCTTCATGCTGACCTTCCAGATCTGATGACGTTCAAGCATCTGACCTACGAAACCGAGGGCCGGATCGCGACGATCACGCTGAACCGGCCCGACCGCCTGAACGCCATCGCCCGCGGCATGCCGCAGGAAATTCGCGAAGCGGTCGAGCAGGCGAACGACGACAACGACGTCCATGCGATCATCCTAACAGGTGCCGGCCGCTCGTTCTGCGCCGGCTACGACCTCATCGACTTCGCCGAAAACAAGAGCGGCGCCGCTGGCGGGCAGAACACCGCCAAAGGCCCCTGGGACCCCATGGTCGACTTCGCCATGATGGGCCGCAACACCCAGGACTTCATGAGCCTGTGGCGCTCGAACAAACCGACGATCGCGAAAGTCCGCGGCCACGCGGTCGCGGGCGGCAGCGACATCGCTCTGTGTTGCGACCTGGTCGTGATGGCCGAGGACGCGAAGATTGGCTACCCGCCAGCACGCGTGTGGGGCGTACCGACCCCCGCGATGTGGGTCTACCGGCTGGGTGCCGAGAAAGCGAAACGCATGCTCCTCACTGGCGACCTGATCACTGGTAGAGAAGCGGCCGACATGGGTCTAATCCTTGAGGCCGTCCCGGAGAGCGAATTAAACGCCCGCGTTGTTGCTCTGGCGACACGCATCGCAGCTGTGCCAAAAAACCAACTCATGATGGTCAAACTGATGATCAATCAGGCCATCGAGTCGATGGGTCTCGTTCAGACGCAAATGTTCGCGACGCTTTTTGACGGAATTGCGCGGCATTCGCCGGAGGGCGTGTGGTTCAAGCAACAAGCCGAGGAAAAAGGGTTCAAGGAAGCAGTGCGCCAGCGCGATAGCGGGGAGCCTATCGCAGAAGGTGTATCGAAGCCGTTCTATCGCTTCTGATGTATTGAACGCGGTTCAAACATCCGCCAATTGTATCCTGAGATTCAAATCCGGGGGGATACGATCTTGTCTCAACATGAGTTTCCGCATGACCGCCGCAAGGAAGAGCGTCGGGAAGCGGCGCACGCCTACAAGCGCGCCGAAATTCTTGCCGCCGCCAAACGCGTGATGGAACGCGTTGGCGCCAAGGGCCTGACCATCAGAGCGGTCGCGTCCGAAGCGGGCTACGTGCCGGGCGCGGTCTATTTCTACTTCGACTCGAAATCGGCGATCTTGGCCGACCTCGCCGTCCACGAACTCGGCGGCCTCACCCGAGAACTTCGCACGAGCAATTCGAAAGACGCAGCCGACCTCGCCTCGCGCGCGGCCGACGCCTTCGCGACGGCATCGAACATCTTCGAACTCGACACCGGCAAGCGCTCAAGCCCAGGCTCCGAACGCGCGCTGATGGGCCGCCTGATCTCGCTGTTCCAAACGGTGAGCGAACCCTTGGCCCTCGACGACCTGCCGCCGGAGCACGCGCAAGCTCGCGCCCTGGCGCTCTCGGCGACATCGATCGGTCTCGCCACGCTCGCCCGCACCGGCCGCCTGCAGAAGCTGGGCGTCACCGCAGCGATGACGCTCCGCGAAGTTGCGCACTGCCTGAAAACGGCGCCGAAGCGCGAAGAAAAAACCGGCACCTAACCGCGGTTACTCAGACCGCCTCGAACACCGCCGCGACCCCCTGCCCGCCGCCGACGCACATGGTCTCAAGACCGTACCGTGCGCGGCGGCGTTTCATTTCGTAAAGCAGCGTCGCCAGAATCCGCGCGCCCGTAGCACCGATCGGGTGCCCCAGCGAGATGCCGGAACCGTTGACGTTCAGCTTCGCGCGCTCATCCCAACCCCAGCGCTTCAGCACGCCTAGCACCTGCGCCGCAAACGCCTCGTTCAGCTCCACAAGATCGATGTCCTTCCACGAGAGCTTCGTGCGAGCGAACAGCTTCTCGACGGCAGGGACCGGCCCTAAGCCCATCGTCGCCGGATGACAGCCGGCAGCGGCCCAACCGACAAGTGTCCCCATCGGCTTCAAACCTAGGGACGCAAGCTTGTCTTCCGCCACGATCAAGCACGCCGCCGCCGCATCGTTCTGCTGACTGGCGTTCGCCGCCGTAACAACCCCGCCCTTGATGATCGGCTTCAAACCGGAGAGCGTTTCAACGCTCGCATCCGCGCGAAACCCCTCATCGCGGCTGACCATCACAGGATCGCCCTTGCGCTGCGGCACAGGCACCGCGACGATCTCTTCCGCGAATTTGTTCGCGCCCCACGCCGCCGCCGCGCGGCGGTGGCTTTCGACCGCAAACGCGTCCGATGCTTCGCGCGTGATCTGGCACTCGCGCGCCACGTTCTCCGCCGTCTCGATCATGCCGGAGATCACGCCAAAACGCTCGACCGGCTGCGACCGCTCGCGACCGCGCTCAAGCCGGTCGTACATCGTCACGTTTCCGGCCCGCGCGCCGGAGCGCATCGACGTCGAGTAGTACTCGATATTGCTCATGCTCTCGACGCCGCCCGCAATGACGACATCGGCAGCGCCCGTCTCGACCATCATCGCGGCCGTCACGATCGCCTGTAAGCCCCCGCCGCAGCGCCGGTCGAGCTGCATCCCCGGCACCTCGATAGGCAAGTCGGCAGCCAGCGCCGCCCAGCGCCCGATGCAGGGCGCCTCGCTGTTCGCGTAGGATTGTGCGAAGACAACGTCGTCGATGCGCGCCGGATCGATACCGGATCGGCGAACCGATTCCTTCACCACATGCGCGGCCAGCGTCTCCGCCGGCACGTCTTTCAAAGCTCCCAGATACTTTGCGACCGGTGTACGAACCGGCGCCACAATCGCTGCACGGCGAGCCATCAGATAACTCCCATCGATTTCAGGTCCTCGATGCGCGAGGCGGTGAAACCCCAATCGCGCAAACTCGATTGATTATGCGCCCCGACCGCAGGCGGCGGTCCCTGCACAGCCCCCGGCGTGACGTCGAACCGCGGTGCCGGCGCAGGTTGAACAACGCCCTCAACCGTCACGAACGCGTTGCGCGCGACGTTGTGCGGGTGCAGCGGCGCCTCACCCAGCTCCAACACCGGCGCAAAGCACACGTCGCTTCCCTCCATGATCCGGCACCACTCATCCCGCGTCTTCGTTGCGATCACGCGGGCGAGCTTTTCCTTCAACTCCGGCCATAGCGTGCGATCAAGCTGGGCATCGAACGCAGGGTCGCTCAAGCCTGCCTTCTCGCGCAACAGCGCATAGAACTGCGGCTCGATTGATCCGATCGCGACCCACTGCCCATCCGCACACTTGTAGACGTCATAGAAATGCGCCCCGCCGTCGAGCCTATTCGCCGCCCGCTCCGCCGTATGCACACCCTCCGCGCGAAATCCGTAAAAGTAGGACATCAGCGACGCCGCCCCATCCACCATCGCCGTATCGACAACCTGGCCCTTGCCCGTTGCGCGCGCATGGGTCAGCGCCGCGAGCAACCCGAACGCCAAATACAGCGCCCCACCGCCAAAGTCGCCGATCAAGTTCAAAGGTGGCACCGGACGTTCTTTCGTCCCGATCGCATGTAATGCGCCCGTTATGGCGATGTAATTGATGTCGTGTCCGGCCGCCTGTGCCAACGGCCCTGTCTGCCCCCATCCGGTCATGCGCCCATAGACGAGTTTCGGATTGCGCTTCAATGCAATGTCGGGTCCGAGACCCAGGCGTTCCATCACCCCCGGCCGGAAGCCCTCGAACACGATCTCCGCCTTCTCGAACATCTGCAGGCAAAGCTCGATCGATTCCTTGTTCTTGAGGTCGAGCGCGACCGACTTCCGCCCACGCTGCGTGACCTGGTGCGCCGCCGCGCGCGCGTCCTTACGGTCGATGCGCACGACATCCGCGCCCAAATCCGACAGCAGCATCCCGCAAAACGGCGCCGGTCCCAGCCCCGCGAACTCGACGGCCTTCACACCCGACAACGGCCCCTGTGCCAAGCGCAACCTCCGCAAAATGGCGTTCCGTAACGTCCATAGCACACCATCGCGGCAGCGCGAATCGCGCGATAGAGTGCGGCCAATCTTCGGAGAGTACCGGCATGCGCAAATGGTGGTTTACGATCCACAAATGGGTCGGCCTGATCGTGGGCTTGCAGATCCTCGCCTGGACCGTCAGCGGTCTCTACATGACCTGGTTCCCGATTGAGGACGTTCGCAGCGAAAAGACGATCCGCGAAGCCGCGCCGCGCGACCTCCAAACCGCCAAGGACTTGATCGCCCCCGATCGCGCCATAGCCGCCGCCAATGCCCCCGTATCGCGCCTGGAACTCGTCGATATCGCAGGCCGCTGGATGTGGCGCATCGACAGCAAGGGCAAACCCTTCATGCTGATCGACGCCGAGCAAGGCAAAGTCGTCTCCCCGCTCGACGAAGCTGCGGCCCGCCGCATCGCCGCGGCCGACTTCGCAGGCGAAGGCAAGATCGTCGCCGCCAAGCTGATCGAGAAGGACCCGCCGATCGAGTACCGCCGCGCCCTGCCGATTTGGCAAATCATCTTCGACGACGAAGGCCAAACGCATCTCTACGTCGAGCCGCTCACCGGGAAAGTCGCCGCCCGCCGCTCCAGCCTATGGCGCACCTACGATTTCCTTTGGTCGCTCCACATCATGGACTACAGCGCACGCGAAGACTTCAATCACTGGCCCATCATCCTGATGGCCGTCTTGGCCCTCGCGCTTACGATCAGCGGCATAGGTCTTCTCGTCATCCGGCTTTGGCCGCAGAACATCACCTTCGCAAGACGTACCGGGTAAACATGTCGACAATGTTCGAAGTCGCGCGCTCCAGCGTTCAAACATGGGAGTGCGATCAGATGGGCCACATGAACGTTCAGTTCTATGTGGCCAAGGCCGACGAAGGCCTAAGCGCCATCGCCGCGCGTTTGGGCTTGAGCCCGCGCGCGCAAGGCAGCGACCGCGCGGCTCTGATCCCCCGCGAGCAGCACATTCGCTTCCACCGCGAACTTCGACCCGGTGCGCCCTATGTCGTCACCGCCGGCGTTCTGACGGCAAAGAGCGAGGGCCTCATTCTCTATCAAGAGATGCAGAACATCGTGGCCCGCACGGTCGCCGCGACATTCGTCACCCGCGCCGAGTGGGCCGATGCCATGATCCGCGGCGGCTTGCCGCTCCCTGTCGTCGCGGTCGCCAAAGCAGCCCCCCACATGATCGATCTGCCCGAGCATGGCCGACCGCGCGGCCTCGACATGGCCCCGCCCCGCCCCGCCCCGACGCTCGCCGATGCCGAAGCCTTGGGGCTGATGACCACGTTACGCGGTACGGTCTTGCGCGAACACTGCGATGCGCACGGCTACATGCAGCTGCGGCACTACATGGGCCGCCTGTCGGATTCGATCCCGAACCTAATCGCCCAGACGCGTGGCGAAGACCGCTCGGCAAGCTCGAACGGTGGCGCAGCCCTGGAGTACCGCTTCGTCTATCGCATGGCCGCTCGCGAGGGAGACCTGCTCGTTATCAAGAGCGGCTTACGCTCCGTCTCGTCGAAGACGTACGTCTGGTGCCACTGGATGTTCGACGGCGAAACCGGAGAGTGCTTCGCCACCGCAGAAGCCGTCGCCGTGGCGATGGATCTCACAACCCGCAAAGCGATCGAGATCCCACCCGACATGCGCGCGCAATTGGAGAGCTTGGTGATTCCCGGCCTATCCGCTTAGGCGGAAGACGGACAACGGGGATCAGAAGGTGAAACGCCTCGTCTGATACCTGTATTCCGTACTCGGTCTTCCGCTACAGCCCTGCCATTGCGCGAATCTCCCGCCGCACGATCTCCGGATGCTCCATCGGGAGAAAATGACTGGCGCCTGGAACCTTCACGACCCGAACTTCGGGGCGCCGGGCGATCAGCAATTCGATGACCGGATCGGGGCACGTCGAGCGGCGATCGCCGACGATCAACGTCAGCGGGCACCGCAGCTGATCCATCTCCCGCCAAACGTCCACGGCGTTGCTGCCGTAGTTTGCCGCCTCCCAGCCCGGCGTACACGCCAACCGCACTTGCTTGTCATCCACGAAGTCGACCGTGCCGCCCGTGATGTAGTCGCGGAGTATGTCCTCCGGCCACGAGCGGAAAGCACCGCGCCCGCGATAGGCCTCGAACATCGCCTCGCGCGATGGCCAAATTCCCCGCCGCTTTCGCGCCTGCGCAACAAGCGGAGATACGCGCGCGCCAAGTCCCAGCGCGCCTAGGATGCGCGTCCAGCGAATGTAGCTGGGCGGCATGATCACCGGCTCGACGAGCACGAGACCGGTCACCCAACTGGGCTTCGCAAGGGCTGCCATGAGGCTCGCAGTCGCGCCCATCGAATGGCCGACGAGCAGCTTGGGCCGCCCGTCCAACTCGTTGAGCGTCCGCACTATGTCGTCGCGATAGATCTGCCACGACCGCATCCCTTTGGGATTAGCGGCGAGCGTTGTCAGCCCATGCCCGCGAAGATCGCTCGCATAGATGCGCATGTCGCGCTCGAGCGGGTCGAGCAGCGTGCGATAGGTGAGCGCGTTGAACCCGTTGGCATGCGCGAAATGCAACGCCGGCGCACGCGCGTCCGCCGACTCCCAGACGAGGAGCGATACCTCGCCGTCCCACATCTTGATGGAACGCCGTTCGGGTAACTGTTGCGCCACACGAATGGCGGCGGCCGCGTTCATACAATCCCCTCATCGTGCATCGATCCGGCCGGACGCAGCGGCCTGAATCAGTTGCATCACGCGGGACTTTGCCAGTCCCGCGCGCACAACAAAAGCGCGATGAAATTTGAACGGCGTTCAAACGCCGCTTTTCGCGGTGCCTAGTCTTTGGCTCGCGTCATGGCGAGCGCCGCCTGCCGGGCGACCGCACCGTTCGTCAGCCGTGTGAACGCGAGATTCATGTGATCCCCGTCCTTCAGCGTCCGATCGTAAACCGTGACGTCCCACTGCCCGTCTTCGGCGATAACGAGTTGAGTGATACTGAGTGTATTGCCGGACACCCGAGCCCAGGTCGTCTTCTTGCCGTCGGTCGCGCTGCCGGACTTCACGTCGGCATACACGTTCGGCCTCTTGCCCTTCTTGAAGGTCAAGGTCGAAGTCTTGACCTTCGACTTCGACCCGTCGCCCACGGATGTTGACATCGTGGTCCAGGTGATCTTGAACCCGTCCGCCGCCTTCTCGATCACGACTTCCGAGTCGCGCGATTGGGTGACGGTCGGCGAAGCGACACCCTGCGTCGCCTGTCCCGTGCCGACCCAGCGGCCGACAAAATCCTCGATCTTCTTGTCGGCGGCTTGAGCTACCGACGCCACCAGCGTGGCGGCAAATCCAAGCGCGAGCGCGATGCGCATATGCACAACTCCCCTATGTGAGCTACGGGCGCCCCCGCCCTTCACGGAGCCTATCCAAACACGCCGCGACCCAGGGGCGCAATGACGGCCTAGTTAACTTTCGCCGGCCCCCGCAGCAGACTCAGATGAACGGCCCGCACGATCCGGCTGTTTTCGAACCGGGTGAACCGCACATCCATGCCCTTGGCCGTCAAGCTGCGGTCGTAGTGGGTCACGTAATAGCTGCCGTCGGGGGCAACCGACACCTGCACGATGCTCAGCGTGTCGCCGGTGATCACGGCCCAGGACGTATCCTGGTTCAGGTTCAGATCGCCCGACGTGATGTCGCGAAACTGATTCGGCTTGTCCGTCGCGCGAAAAGTCTGCGTGTAGGTCTTGGTATCCGCAGTCGAGGGCAGCTCATCCCCCTTTAGCTTGAGCGTCGACCATTCGATCGTGAAGCCCTTCTCGGCGGGCGCCGGCCGGATCACGACCTGGCTGAAGCGCTTTTCCTTCTCTTGCCCTCCCGACGAGGCGTCGGCTTCACCATGCCCCAGATAGACTCCGACGAAGTCTGCGACAGTCCGGTTTGCGGCTTGCGAAACGGCAGTGAAAGCGAAGGCAAAGACAACGGCGGCAACGATGGCGCGCATAACGAACACCCCTTGTGGTTGTCCGCCAGGTAACACGACCTCAAGCCTCAGGAAAAGGGGCACCTAACGTCGGCAGCATCCGCCGGCGGCGCAACCTGAAATCGCGCCCCCCTCCTTCGGCAACTCGGAATCTTCTGAAAGGCCACCCGGCACTCAGCGCGGCACGAAGTAGGCCGCCATGATCACGACATCGACGAGGAAATGCGCCGAGATCGTCCAGCCCAGGCCGCGCGTTTCGTAGGTGGCCTTCCCCCAAACGATCGATCCGAACCCTATCGCAAGCGACACCGGCAGCGCGGCCAGCACGCCGACGCTCAAGCCCCAATGGATCACGCCGAAGAACAGCCCCTGCATCCATAGGCCCGCGGCAGCCCCTCCATATTGAACGAACGCCGGCAAGAAGAACCCGCGATAGATGACCTCCTCCGCAACCGCATTCGCCGCTGCAGCCAATAGGACTGCGGCGAGCAAGGGCCAAAGCGTGCCGCCGACAATCGGTCCAAAGCCGACCGGCAACTGAATCAGCACAAACAGAACGGCGATGAAGAGCAGATACCCCCCGAACAGCCGCGTGAGCCAACTGGCAGGGGCCTCGCGCACGCTCATATCGCGCGACGCAAGGAGCCAATTCCCGAAACCGAACGCCGGTTGGCCTACACCGGCGCGCGGTCCCAGCACCAACCAGAACGCCAGCAACACGATCGCGATCGGTCCGGCGAACCAAAGACGAGACAGCGCGAAGGCAAGCGCCCCATCGACACCCGTCAGCGGAATTTTTACGCCCGGTGGAAACGCGGCAAACAGAAAGCCCATCAGAAAGAAGCCGCCGAGATATCCGGCAACCGTCGCACCGGCCCATGCGAAAGCCCAGCGCCGCGCGGCAACCCCCGTAAGCGCCAACAGGACGGCAGCTAGAAGCGAACCCCAATAGACAGACTCCAGTGGCGCCAACGTTGCGACGAACCGCGAAACCTCGGTCGGCCGGTACGGCGCCAGAAAAGCGACCCCGCCAAGCCAGGCTAGAGCGGCGAGCAGTCCAAGCATGAACCAGCGAACCGCACCCGCACGTTCCTGCCCCAGCATTGTGAAGATCGAATGCTCCCGTGTTTCCTCCGCTGTCAGAATCCTCACATCAAGCCCCCGCCAATATCCGCTTCTTCGCCCTCGCATAAGCGCGCAGCACCGCGTCGTTGCCGCCCGCCACATGAGCATCGAGAAGTTCGACGGCGGCTTCCGCCCACGCCCGCCGCGCCGCATAAACGGCCTGCCCGCTCAAGATAGTAATGAGTGAATAGACGAGCGTGTCCGCCCCGCGATCCTCGCGAACGACGAGGTCTTCAGCCGCTGCAATCCCTTTGCAACGCGCGCCCATCGCTCGCTCGGCCTCTTGGAGAAACCCGCGTATGTTGGAGGCACCGGCGACAGACCCAAAGAACGTCTTCAGCAACAACTCGTTGCGCGGCCGCTCGGCCTGCGGCTCCTGCGCCAACCACCGCTCGAGTTCGGCCCGCCCCTGAGCCGTTATGCGGTAGCGCTTGACCTCACGCCCTTTCCTATCGGCAGGCAGCGCCTTGATCAGCTTCGCCTTCGCGAGCCGTCCGAGTTCTGGATAGATCTGGCCGAAGCTCTCAGACCAAAAGAAGCCGATCGCCTGATCGATCCACTGCCGGATTTCGTACCCCGACAAGTCGCCCCCGACCGCCAGGATCCCCAAAATCACATGTCCCGTGCTTCGCTCGCGCATGAATATCTAATAGATATATCTTCAAGATATGTCAAGATTGAGAAATGGCCGGGACGTTGCCGCCCCGGCCCGTGACAGTCTTAAGCCGCGGCCTTCTTCGCCGGATTGAAGCGGCCGTAGAACGTGTCGCCCTTCTCAGCCATATCGCGCAGGAGCTTACCCGGCAGGAAGCGCTTGCCGTACTTCTGGGCAAAGCGATCGCACTCCTCGACGAACTTCTTCGTGCCGACCGTATCGATCACCGAAAGTGGACCGCCGGTATAGGGCGCAAAGCCCCAGCCCAGAATGGCGCCGACATCGGCTTCGCGCGGATCGGTGACGACGTTCTCTTCGAAGCAGCGCGCCGCCTCGATCGCCTGGCGATAAAGGAAACGCTTCTTGAGTTCGTCCACCAGTTCCGGTGTCGTCGACGTGACTTTGTACTTAACGATGTCCTTCAAGCCCGGCCACAGGCGCTTCTTCCCGCCGTCCGCCGGATAGTCGTAGAAGCCCTTGCTGTTCTTGCGCCCATAACGGCCGAGCTTGGCCACCATGGTCTCGATCAGCGTGTCGGCCGGACCCGCTTCGTACTTGTCGCCCAAGTCCTTCTTCGTCTGCTCGCGCACCTTATAGGCAAGGTCGAGCGCGACGTCGTCGGCGAGCTCAAGCGGCCCGCGCGGCATGCCGGTCATGCGGCCGACATTGTCGATGATCGCCGGCGCAATGCCTTCGGCCAGCATCTCTTGGCCTTCCGCCACGTACGTGCCGAAGCACCGCGAAGTGTAGAACCCGCGCGAATCGTTGACCACGATCGGCGTCTTCTTGATCTGCTTCACGTAGTCGACCGCCATGGCGAGCGCGTAGTCGCCCGTCTTCTTGCCGGTGATGATCTCGACCAGCTGCATCTTGTCGACCGGCGAGAAGAAGTGGATGCCGACGAAGTTGTTCGGCCGCACGCTCGCTTCCGCCAAGCCCGTGATCGGCAGCGTGGACGTGTTCGAACCGAACACGGCCTTGTCCGTCAACTGAGCTTCGGCCTTCTTCGTCACGTCGGCCTTGATCTCGCGGCTTTCGAACACCGCTTCGATGACGAGGTCGCAGCCTTTGAGGTCGTCGTAGTTCGTCGAAGGCTTGATGAGAGAAAGCAGTTTCTGCTTCTTCTCTTCCGTCGAGCGGCCCTTCTTGATCTGCCCGTCGAGCAGCTTTGTCGAATAGGCCTTGCCCTTCTCGGCTTCCTCGATCGTACGATCGATCAGCACGACCTCCATGCCGGCCTGCGCCGACACGTAGGCGATGCCCGCACCCATCATGCCCGCACCGAGCACGCCGAGCTTCTTGACTTGCGTCGGCGCAACGTTCGCCGGACGGCGCGCGCCCTTGCCCAGATCCTGCATCGAGAGGAACAGCGAGCGGATCATGTTCCGCGACGCCGGGTCCATCAGCAGCTTCGTGAAGTAGCGCGCCTCGATGCGAAGACCCGCATCGATCGGAACCTGCAGACCCTCATACACGCACGACAGGATGTAGCGCTGCGCCGGATAGTTGTTGAAGCTCTGCTTGCGATAGAGCGCGTTGCCCATCGTGAAGACGGTCGACGTGCCCTTGTCGTTCGGCAGGCCGCCCGGAACCTCGAAGCCCTTGCGGTCCCAAGGCTGCACCGCGTTCGGCGATTCCTTGATCCAGCGCTTCGCTTCCGCGAGCAGCTGATCGGCCGGCACCACTTTATGCACGACCTTTTGCGCCTCGGCCGTCTTCGGATCGAGCGAGTTGCCTTGCAGGATCAGCTGCACCGCCGCCTGCGCACCCATGAGGCGCGGCAAGCGCTGCGTACCGCCGCCGCCCGGCAGCAGACCGACCTTCGACTCGGGCAGCCCCAGCTGGATGCGCGGATTGTCCGCCACGACGCGATAATGACACGCGAGCGTGACTTCCAAACCGCCACCGAGCGCGAGCCCGTTGATCGCAGCGACGACCGGCTTGCCGCAGGTCTCGAGCTTGCGAAGCAGCATGTTGAACTGCAGCACGCCTTCGTAGCGCTGCTTAATGCGCTCTTCTTCGCTCTTCGGCGCACCCGCGCCGCTGGCTTGACCTTCCATCTCGTCCAAGGCAGCACCGGCGCAGAAGCCGTTCGCCTTACCCGACGTGACGATGACACCCTTGATCGCCGCATCGCCGGCGATCTTCACGATCGCAGCCCCGATGTCGGCGAGCGCCTTGTTCGACAACACGTTCATCGTGCGCTCCGGATCGTCCCAGGTCAGCGTCACGATTCCGTCCGCGTCTTGATTCCACTTAAAGACTTTGAGTTCCATATCGTTCTTCCCGTGTTTCCAAATCTCGCTTTGACTTACCCCCTCCGCCTCGCTCCGCTCGGCACCTCCCCCGCTGAAGCGGGGGGAGGAAACCGGCTCTGCTTTTTCCGCCCCTGCTTCAGCGGGGGAGGTGCCCTTCCGAAGGAAGGGCGGTGGGGGGAAGTGACTAGACGCGCTCGATGATCGTGGCCGTGCCCATGCCGGCGCCGACGCACAGCGTGACAAGCGCCGTGTTCAAGTTGCGCCGCTCAAGCTCGTCGAGCACCGTGCCCAAGATCATCGCGCCGGTTGCACCGAGCGGGTGACCCATAGCGATCGCGCCGCCGTTCACGTTGATCTTCTCGTGCGGAACGTCGAGCACCTTCA
>CAZYGK010000076.1:0-15590 GCA_964647355.1 uncultured Flavobacteriaceae bacterium
CGCCGTATCGGAAGGGCTATTGCGAGTTGGCGCTCAAGAGCGCGCGCGACGGCGGTTGGCTGGCCGAGACGGCGATTATCGTCGCAGAGATGGCGGCGGATGAAGCGTTTGCGGTGCCGGCCGGGTTTACCGCGCTAGACGAGCGGACGTATGGGGATACGAAGGTGGTGTTGCTGACGCCGGTAGTGGCGTAAGTTCAACCGCATGACCGACGAGCCGATTTCGCCGCCGCCGCGGCGGTTGTTGCTTTGGGAACCGACGGGGTTGATCGATATCCCAACGCTGTTCGTGACGGCGCCGTTCTTGCTGAGCGCGCCGCGGGGGCGGAAGCATGGGGTCGTCGTGCTGCCGGGGTTTGGGGCCGACGACCGGTCGACGCTGTTGCTCCGGCGCTATCTGTCGTTGCTCGGGTATGACGTGCACGGGTGGAAGCGCGGGCTGAACGTGCGCAAGCCGGGCGAGGATTTGCCGGCGGTGATCGCGCAAATCAAGGCGCTGAAGGCGAAGCACGGCGCCGAGGTGACCTTGATCGGCTGGAGCCGCGGCGGGATCATGGCGCGCGAGATTGCGCGGCAGGTGCCGGACGATGTGCGCATGGTGATCACGCTCGGAAGTCCGTTTGCCGATCCGAATGCGAACAATGTCGGCGCGATTTGGAAGTTGCTCACCGGCGAAGACGTGCCGCGCAATCCGGAGCGCATTAAGCAACTCGCCGAGCCGAGCCCGGTGCCGGCAACGGCGATTTACACGAAGGCCGACGGCGTCGTTGCGTGGAAGGCGTGTCTTGAGCGCGAGGGCGAGAGGCGGGAGAACATCGAGGTCCGCTCGACGCATATCGGGCTCGGGTTTCACCCGCCGGCGCTCTGGGTGATTGCGGATCGACTCGGGCAGAAGTGGGGGACGTGGAAGCCGTTTAAGCCGAGCAAGCTCGTGGCGCCATTCTTTCCGCGGAAGAGTGGGATGTATTACGCAGGGCAGTAGCGCGTTTGCGCTACTCGAATGGCGGCGGCGGTGTACGCCATTCGCCACGCAGCCAACCGACGAGGTCGAAGAAGGCAGCGACGGCGCCAGTAAGAAGGACCGCTCCGACGAGAAGAAGGGCGAGATCGAATGACGAAGCGCCGAGCATGCGCAGTCCGCCGGGCACGATCTCACTGACAAAAACCCACAGGCCAACTGACAGAACAGTGCAGCAGAAGACAGTCCGCCCGAAGCGAGATTCCATCAGCATGCCGTGCGCGGCCAGCCAATACGCCATGACCACGCTCACCAATGCGAGCCCGGCCGCAATAGTGACGATGCTCTGAAAGTCCATCGGACCTCCCTACTGAAAATACTTGGCGTCGGCGTCGACAGCGTTCAACCCCTGGCGCTTGGCTTCGACCTGTACTAACGCCTCCCGAACAGCTTCTCCACGTCGGCCAGCTTCAGTTCCACGTAGGTCGGGCGGCCGTGATTGCACTGGCCGCTCAAGGGCGTCTGTTCCATTTCGCGGAGGAGCGCGTTCATTTCTTCGAGGGTGAGGCTTCGCCCTGCCCTGACCGCGCTGTGGCAGGCCATCGTCGAGCAGATTTCGTCGAGGCGTTCTTTGAGCGAGAGGCCTGCGCCGTATTCGGCGATTTCGTCGGCGAGGTCTTGGATGAGGCCTTTGATGTCGCCGCCTTTCAGGAGTGCGGGGACTTCGCGAACGAGGACGGCGTCGGCGCCGAATTGTTCGAGGATGAGGCCCAGTTCGGCGAGCTCACCGGCGCGGCTCGTCAGGCGGTCGACCGAGGGGCCGTCGAGGTCCACCACTTCGGGGATCAGGAGCGCTTGGCGTTCGATGCCTTTGGCGGCGATTGCGCGCTGCATGCGGTCGAGCATCAGGCGCTCGTGAGCTGCGTGCTGATCAACGATAACGATGCCGTCGCCGGTTTGCGCGACGATGTAGGTGTTGTGCACCTGGCCGCGCGCGACGCCCAAAGGGAAGCGCTCGGCGTTCGGCGGCGGCGCCTGTGGTTGGTCGAGGGGCCTGGCGAGAGGCGGGGCGTCGATGAAGTTGCGCTGCGCCTGTGCGGGCTCGAAGAAGGCTGCGGCTTCGCGGAGCAGGCCGGGACTCGGGCGCGGTTCGGCGAAGGCGTAGGTTTGCGTCGGCGCGAGGCGGTCGAGCGTGCTCGATGAAACCGTCGTCGAGGTGCGCGTTCCGCCGGCGTGGATCGCGGCTTTCAAGGCGCTCACGATCAGGCCGCGGATCAGGGCTGCATCGCGGAAGCGGACTTCGGTTTTTGCCGGGTGGACGTTGACGTCGACGTCGTGCGCCGGGAGATCGAGGAATAGCGCTACGACCGGATGACGGTCTCGTGCGAGCACATCTGCGTAGGCGCCGCGCACGGCGCCGACGAGGAGCTTGTCGCGCACGGGGCGTCCGTTCACGAACAGGAATTGCTGGGCTGCGGTGCCGCGGGCGTAGGTCGGCAGGCCTGCGTATCCGGTGAGCTTCACGTCCTCGCGGGTGACGTTCACCGGGAGCGCGTTTTCAGCGAAGTCGGCGCTTAGGATTGCGGCCATGCGGCGGAGCCTGCCGTCGAAGAGGTCGCCGGGTTCGGCCGCGGCTTTGACGACCGTGCGTTCTTCCGTTGCGAGGCGAAAGCCCACGTCGGCGCGGGCGAGTGCGAGGCGCTTTACGATTTCGATGACGGCCGCGGTTTCGGCACGTTCGGACTTCAGGAATTTGAGGCGCGCGGGGGTCGCGTAGAAAAGATCGCGGACCTCGACGATCGTGCCGTGTTGGCCGTGGCCTTCGAACGGCGCGGGGCGAGGTCTGCCGACCTTGCCGCCTTCGACGGTGATCGCGAAGGCTTCCTTGGCGTCCTTCGCGCGGGAGGTGATCGTCAGGCGAGCGATGGCGCCGATCGACGGTAGTGCTTCGCCGCGGAAGCCGAGCGTCGCTATCGACATCAGGTCGTCGACGCCTTGGTCGTCGCGCGGGAGCTTCGAGGTTGCGTGGCGTTCGACGGCGAGCGTCAGCTCTTCCGGGCTCATGCCGATGCCGTCGTCGGCGATGCGGATCAGGTTCATGCCGCCGCCGGCGATCGTGATCTCCACGTTGTGGGCGCCGGCGTCGATCGCGTTTTCGACCAGTTCCTTCACCGCCGAGGCCGGGCGCTCGACCACTTCACCCGCGGCGATGCGGTTGATCGTGCCTTCGGCGAGGCGGCGGATCTTCACTTCTTGCCTTCCAGGTATTGGCGCGTCAGGCGCTTGCCTTCTTCGACGGCCGGTTGGCCGAACGGATCGACCTTCCAGAGGCGGGCGGCGATCAGTGTTTCGAGGATGAAGTGCATCATGAGGGCGCCGAGGGTGCGTTCCTCGAGCGGGGATGCAAACGAGATGCGGCGCACGGCGCGGCCTGCGTTCGTCAGTGTCTCGGCGGTCGCGCGGATTTGGGCGGCGACGACATCGGACATGCCGCGGCCCGCGAGGAGTGGGAGATTGTGTTTTTCGGCCCAGGCCTTGCTCGCCTTGGCGTCGGTCAGGGCCGGCGCGTCGATCAGCGTGAACAGCTTGTCGTTCGGGCCGTCGAGATAGAGTTGGAGTTGGCTGTGCTGGTCGACGGGACCTTGCGCGTCGATGGGTGTCGTGCCCTGGCCCTGCTTGCCGAGGCTCTCGGCCCAGAGTTGGCGCCACCATTTTGGTAACCGTGCGAGGCGGTCGCGGTAGACCCACATCACGCTCTGGCTCAAGCCCACGTCGCGTGCGGCGACGCTCAGGGCCGCGCCTTCGACTGCTGGGGATGTGCCCGCCATCGCGGCGTCGAGCGCTTCGCGGGCCCCCGCGCGGATCGTCTTGGCGTCGAGACCCGCGATCAACGCCGGGATGAGGCCGACGCAGCTGAAGGCCGAAAAGCGGCCGTCGAGGTTCGGATCGTGCCCGACGACGGGCGCGCCCATGTCGGTCAGGATGTTGCGGAGCGGATTTGCGCCTTCCTCCGCGACGCCGGCGAAGTGGTGCTTGAGGTATTTGCCGCCGCCCTCTTCTTCCAGCGCTTCAACGGCGACCAAGAGCTGCATCAGCGTTTCGGTCGTGGTGCCCGATTTGGAGACGACGAGGAAGCGCGTGGTGCGCAGGTCCATCAGCGTCAGCATCGTACGAAAGACGGCGCTGTCGATGCCGTCCACGATGTGCAGGCGCGGGTGGCCGGTACGCGGCTTGTAGGCTTGCGTGCCCCAGAACGCGAGCTGGGCCAGCGTTTGCGCGCCAAGGCTGGATCCGCCGATGCCGAAGACGACGAGATCGGTCGTGTTCTTCATTAGATGCTCGGCGACCTCACCTATGCGGGCGAGGTCGCCCGTGTCTTCGACCGAACGCCGGACCGCGTCGAACCGTGGGTTGGCGGCTTTTCGCCAGTGCTCCAGCCCCGCTTGGGCGTCGGGAAGGCGCTTGGCGAACGCCGCGCGCAACGGGTCCTTGGCGATCGCGGGGGCGATATCGTGGGTGAAATGGGTCATCCGGGGCGAGATGTAGCGCCCGGTGGCGGTGCGGGGAAGTGCCGGAACGAAAAGCGGGGGCAGAAACCTGCCCCCGCTACAAATCTTCCACAGGTCGCGGCTTATCAGAACCAGTCGAACCAGCCGCCGCCTTCTTCTTTATCTTTCTTCTTGCTCTCGACGACCGGTTCGGACGCGCCCTTCTCGATAACCGGTGCCTCGGCGGGCTTGGCGGGCATCGCAACGTTGAGACGCTCGGCCTCTTCCTTCGGGTCGATCGGCGTGCCGACCTCACCCCGCTTGCCGCGCCAGAACAGAACGCCATCGGCGTAGGATTTGCGTTTGTTTTGTTCGCGCACCTCGCTGCGGAGCGCTTGACGGACCCGCGGGTCTGCTTTCTCGGCGCCCGAGGCTGCGAGAAGCTCCTGCTCGGCCTGCGATGCAACCGTCTGCTTCGGCGCGCCACCCAATACCTTCTGGGCGGCAGCCGCGACGTCCGCATCTTGCGGGCGCGGTGCGCCGGGTTGCGGCGTCTTCAGATCGAACGTTGCCGGCACGACCAGCGGCGCGCGCGTGGTGATCGCGGTTTCATCGGGCGCCTGCTTCGCCGCGCCAAGCGATTCTTTTACACCCGTGCAGCCGGCGAGGCCGATCGTGGCAACGGTCGCAACAATGGCCACACTACGCATTACTATCGTCACGTTTTATCCTCCTTCGCGCCGCCGGCCCGAGAACGCCATTCCGAGATGACGAGGTCAAGTACCATGATCGCGACGCCGATCACTACAGCCGTGTCGGCGAGGTTGAACACGTACCAGCCCGTAGTTCTATCGAAAGTGTGCAGGTAAAAAAAGTCGGCAACAGCGCCATAAAGTATGCGGTCGATCACATTTCCCAGGGCGCCGCCGATGATCAGCCCTAAGGAAACCGCCAATCGTGCATCCTTGATGCTCCGCAACCACCAAATGAGGAACCCCGTCACGCCGAGTGCAAAGACCGCCAGGAGCGCTTTCTCGAACCCGGTTTCGGCCTGTAACAATCCGTAAGAGATGCCGTGGTTCCAAACCATCACGATCGAAAAGAACGGAAGGAGTTCGATGTCGTGCGCGGACGTGGCGGGTTCGCTCAATGTTTCGATCCAGCCCAAGCCGTACAGAAACGTGAGCTTCCAACCTTGATCGAGGACAAGCGCTAGCACCGCAACCAGGTAGCCCAGTTGCGGCGCGCTTCGCGCTTTCAACCACGCCATCACTTCGCGTCGTGCTCCTTGACTGCGCCTTCGCACCGCAAACAGAGATGGGGGTGCGCGGCGCTCTTGCCCACTTCGGGCAGGATACGCCAGCAGCGGGCGCATTTCGCCCCCGGGGCCTTGGCAAAAACGACAGCGGCGCCGGCCACGTCGTCGAGCTTGAAGGCGTCTGCCGGGGCTGCGGCTGTAGTTATCTCGGCGCGAGAGGTGATCGAGATTTCGGCGAGATCGAGGTTCTTCAATAGGTCCGCGTCCTTCGCCTCTGCGACGTGAAGGGTTGGAGCGGCCTCGAGACTCGCACCGATTGTCTTGTCGCGCCGGGCGATTTCGAGTGCACCGGTGACGACGCGGCGCAGTTCGCGGATGCGGCTCCACTTCTCCGCCAGCGCTTGATTGTGCCAGTCGCGCGGAACCTCGGGGAACGTGCGCAGGTGGACGCTGTCGAACTCGCCCTTGTGACGCGCGCGCCAGACCTCTTCCATCGTGAACACCATGACAGGCGCGAGCCACGCGGTCAGATGGTTGAACAGATGGTCGAGGACCGTGCGTGCGGCCCGGCGGCGGACCGACGAGGGCGCGTCGCAGTAGAGCGTGTCTTTGCGGATGTCGAAATAGATCGCCGACAGGTCCGTGGTGCAGAAGTTGAACAGCGCCGTGAACACGCGGTTGAAGTCGAACGCGGCGTAGCCCGTGCGCACGGTCTGGTCGAGTTCGCTCAAGCGGTGGAGGACCCAGCGCTCGAGCTCCGGCATGTCCTTTGGCGCCACGCGCTCGCTTTCGGCGAAGCCGGATAGGTTCGCCAAGATGTAACGCATCGTGTTGCGGAGTTTGCGGTAGCTTTCAACGTTTGCCTTCAGGATCTCCGGCCCCAAGCGCAGATCCTCCGTGAAGTCGGAGGACGCCGCCCAGATGCGCAGGATCTCGATGCCGTTCTGGTCGGCGACTTTTTGCGGCTCGACCGTGTTGCCCAAGGACTTCGACTGCTTGTAGCCCTTCTCGTCGAGGACGAAGCCGTGGGTGAGAACGGTCTTGTACGGCGCGCGGCCGCGCGTGCCGCAGGCTTCGAGCAGCGACGATTGAAACCAGCCGCGGTGCTGGTCGGAGCCTTCGAGATAAAGGTCCGCGGGCCAGCCGATTTCGGGTTCGATGACGAAGGCGTGGGTCGAGCCGGACTCGAACCACACGTCGATGATGTCATCGACTTTCTCGTAGTCGGCGGCTTTGTATTTGTTGCCGAGGAAGTCTTGCGGGTCGGTCGTGAACCACACGTCCGTGCTGCCCTTCTCGACCGCCGCTGCGACGCGCGCGTTGACATCGGCGTCGCGTAGGATCTCGCCGTCGCTCTTGCGTACGAAGATCGGGATCGGCACGCCCCAGGCGCGTTGGCGCGAGATCACCCAGTCCGGACGGCTTTCGACCATCGCGCGCAGGCGGTTGCGGCCTTGGGCGGGCACGAAGTGCGTATCGTCCACAGCTTTGAGGGCGAGTTCGCGCAGCGTCTTTCCGCCGAGACTTGCGATGGGGCGGTCCATCGCGATGAACCATTGCGGCGTGTTGCGGAAGATGACCGGCGCCTTCGAGCGCCAGGAGTGCGGATAGTCGTGGCGCAGCTTGCCCTTCGCGAGCAGTGCGCCCGCCTTCACGAGCTCGCCTATGACGGCGCCGTTCGCGTCGCCGTCCTTGCCGTCCGCGTTCAAGACCTTCTTGCCGGCGAAGATCGGCACGTGCGGGAAGAACGAGCCGTCCTCCGACACCGTGTGCGGGATCGGCTCGGCGTTCTTTGGATGCGCTTCCGGATGCTGCATCCAGATTTCGAAGTCTTCCTCGCCGTGGCCCGGCGCGGTGTGGACGAAGCCGGTACCGGTGTCGTCGGTCACGTGCTCGCCCGCGAACAGCGGCACGGGGAAGTCGTAGCCTGCCGCATGGAACGGATGTGCGCAGACGAGCCCCGCGGGATCGACGTCGGCGACGCGGTCCCAGGCTTCGATCTTACCGGCGGTGCGCGCCGTTTCCGCAAGCGTGTCGGCCAGCACGAAATGTTCGCCGACTTGGTTCGTGGCGCCCTCGCCCACCGCGGTTACGCGGAAGAGGCCGTAGGAAATCTTCGGCGAGTAGCAGATCGCGCGGTTGCCGGGGATCGTCCACGGGGTCGTCGTCCAGATGACGACCTTCGCTTTCGCGAGGTCGCCGGTCGCGCCCGATTTGATCGGAAACTTCACGAAGATCGTGGTCGAGACTTTTTCGTGGTACTCGACCTCGGCTTCGGCGAGAGCAGTCTTTTCGACGACGGACCACATCACGGGCTTCGAGCCGCGATAGAGCGCGCCGTTCATGACGAACTTCTGGATTTCGCGCACGATGATGGCTTCGCTCGTGGGCGCCATCGTGACGTAGGGGTTGTCCCATTCGCCGGTCGAGCCCAGACGCTTGAACTCTGCGCGCTGGACGTTCAACCAATGGTTCGCGAAGTCGCGACATTCCTTGCGGAATTCGATCAGCGGGACCTTGTCTTTGTCCTGACCGGCGGCGCGGTATTTCTCCTCAACCTTCCATTCGATCGGCAGGCCGTGGCAGTCCCAGCCGTGGATGTACGGCACGTCCTTGCCCAGCATGCCTTGGGAGCGGACGACAAAATCCTTCAGGATCTTGTTCATCCCGGTGCCGAGGTGGATGTGGCCGTTCGCGTAGGGCGGGCCATCGTGGAAGACGAATTTCGGCTTACCTTTGTTCTGCTCGCGCAGGCGCTTGTAGAAGCCGATCTTGTCCCACCAGGCGAGCCATTCGGGCTCAGCCTTCGGCAGGCCCGCCTTCATCGGGAAGTCGGTGTCGGGGAGGAACAGCGTGTCTTTGTATTCGCGCTTCGGTGCGTCGTCGTCGGCAGTCGTGACTGTCATGGCAGTGCTCTTCGTTCGCGTGTCGTGAATATCGGCCGCCGCGCGTGGCGCGGGCTTTGGGGCGATCCGCCGTTCAGGCGATCGCGCGACTAATTCGTGCCGGTATCCGGAAGAGCGTCATCGTCGTTTCCATGTGCCATCCCCCTCGGGACCCGCTCCCTCCTTACGAAGAGAGCTTGTGGCTTTGCCTCGCCCGCCGCAGCACCTGCTTCGGCTAGGGGCGCCGAGCTTCTAACAAAGGGGCGCAGACGCGTCAAAAGTAAACTCGGAAACGAGCAAGGGCCCCATTTCGGGGCCCCTTACACGCCGGTTGTTTAGATGCGAGGGCTAGATCAGCCCCTTCGCCAGCACTTCTTGGTAGACGGCTGCGACCATCGGCGATTTCAGATCGTCGACCGCCGCGGCCATCGTTTGGCGCAGACAGATCTTGAAGACCCGGCGCTCGCGCACTTCGCGGATGAACGGTTCGCCGCCGCAGGCCTCGATCGAGGCGTTGCGGATGCGGAACATCATCGTCTTGGCGCCGGCCGGTTTGTTCAGGTCCAAGTCGCCGTACGGCACGTCGAGATGGACGCGTTCATGCGTCAACGAGAGCGTCGAGGTCTCAGCCGAAGCAGCCGCCGACAAGCCCAGCGCCGCGATGGCGGACACGATCAGTGCTTTTTTCATTTGTGGTCTCTCCCTCGGGTTTGGTGGGTCCCCAATGTTCCCATCTTGCGGAAGTGGGATCGGGTGCGAAGAGTGTGAAGGCGCTTCGCGCACGGACGTAATCACCATCACGTGTGGATCATGACGTGCGTGCAACCATCGCGACCTTGTACAAGCCCGCGCGTGATTTGCTAGTGTCCGCCACCACACTCACGAATTGGAGAACTGCGTATGCGCAAAGAGGCGTTCGAGTACAAGGATGGCGGGACAGTGTGCGAGGGCTTCATCGCGCATGAACCGGGACAAGAGCGCCCTTGCGTGCTGGTTTCACACGCGTGGGCGGGGATCTTCGATCAGGAGCGCAACACCGCAGAGCGTCTGGCCCAGCTCGGCTATGTCGGGTTTGCGATCGACAATTACGGTAAGGGCACACGGGGCGACCCGATGGGCGACAACAGCGCGCTGATGGGACCGTGGCTCAATGATCGCGCAAAGTTGAAGGCCCGCTTGCTTGCCGCCGTCGCGGCGGCGAAGGCTCACCCATCGGTCGACCCCAACCGGATTGCGGTAATCGGCTACTGCTTCGGGGGCTTGTGCGCTCTGGACGTGGCGCGGTCGGGGACCGGCGACGTGCGCGGGGTCGTGAGCCTGCACGGCATCTTCGCGCCGCCCAACATCGGACAGCAGGCGCCGATCAAATCCAAGGTCCTCGTGCTGCACGGGTGGGACGACCCGATGGCCACGCCAGACAGCGTACTCGGTCTGGCGAAGGAACTGACGGCGGCGAAGGCCGACTGGCAGATCCACGCCTATGGGCACACGATGCATGCCTTCACGGCTGAGGGCGCGAACGCACCCGAGCGCGGTATCAAGTACGACAAGGCGGCCGACCGCCGCTCATGGGCGGCGACGGTCGACTTCTTGAAGGAAGTGCTCGGCTAGAACTTCACCGAGATGCCGGCCTGAACCATGCGTGGCGCGCCGGGGAGCATGCCGCGCGTTTGGTCGACCACGTAAACTTCGTCGAACACGTTCTTGACCGTGACGTAGGCGGTCAAGGGCGTGTCGGGGATGTCGACGTTCAGCGTCGCGTTCCAGACGAGTGCGCTCTTGATGCGGCCGCGCTGACCGTCGTCGGAGACGGGGATCGTTTCGCGGTCGTCGGTGTACATGGCGCCCGTGTATTGCGCCTCAACTTCGAACGAGGCGAGTTCGTTCCACTCGTAGCCGACGGCGGCCGAGAGCAGCCACTCCGGCGCGTACGGCAAGCGGTTGCCCGTGATGAGATCGCAGGTTGGGCCCTCGACGGGCGGCACGATACCGGCGCAGTTGAAGCCGGGCACGGTCGAGAAGCGGCGTCCCTTGAACTCGGCCGCCGGGACGTAGGTCGCTGCCGTGCGTACGTAGATGTCGTCTTCAGCCAGAAAGCCGGCATCGCGCGCCGAGCCGCGCAACAGCAGTTCCAGTCCTTCGTGCAGCGTTTCGCCGGCGCTGGTCAGCGTCGCACCGGTACCGCCAGCGACGCTTGCCGGGATGATCTGATTCGTGAAGTCCATGCGGAAATAGGTGAAGTCGCCGTAGATGCCTTTGGCCAGGTCGCCGCGGATGCCGAGCTCCCAATTCACGCTGCTTTCTTCGTCGAGGTCGACGGTCGCGCCGGTTGTGTTCGAGATGACGTCCTCGACACGCGGCGGCGAGAAGCCCTTGTGCACGCCCGCATAGACAACGGCCTTGTCGGTGAGTTCGTAGACGAGACCCAAACCCGGAATGACGACGTCGAGTTCGGTTTCGCCTTCGGCACCGTTCAAGCGGTTGCGGCGCTCGAATTCGATGTGTTCGAAGCGAACGCCGGGTTCGATAAGGAAGCCGCCGAGGTCGATCTCGGTCGTGAGGAATCCCGAGGTCGCATAGATGTTGCGGTCGTTGTCCTCGACAACCAAGCCCGGCAACCTGGCCGACGGCGTGGTGCCGTTCCACTGGCGGCGATGCTGATCTTCGACGTGGTAGCGCAACCCCGTCTCGGTGCGGGTCGGCAGACCAAACAGCGAGTGCTCGAACGCCAGGCGGCTTTCGACGCCGGCTGCGATGTAGTCGCGCAGGCGGCCTTCGTTGCCGCAGGTCGTGCTCAGGTTGGCCATGCCGCCGCAAGCGGGATCGGCCGAGTCGTTCGGACGCTGGTTCGAGTTAGAGGATTGGCGCCACCAGTCGCGCGTGAAGTACGAGCCGTAGAGCGTCGTCTTCAGCGTCGTCGCGTCGTCGATGAACAAAGCATGGCTCAGTGCGCCGCCGTAGCGCTCGGCTTCGAAGCGGTCGTTCTTGAACGGATTTGCGTAAGGGTTGGCCCAAAACTCCGCTCGGCGCAGGCCCGAATAGGTGATTTTGCTGTCTTCGGAATAGCGGCTGACGCGGGCGGCCAGGGCTTGGTCGTCGGCGATGTCCCATTCGACCTTCATCGCGACGTCGTTCATGCGAATGCGCGTGTTGTCGCGCGCGCCGTCGCTTTCCTTCATTTGCGCGTGGGCGAGGCCGCGGCCGCCGAGGATCGGGCCGCCGATGCTTGCATCGAGTTCGAAGTAGTCGCGGTTGCCGGCGGCTATCGTTGCTTGGCCGCCGAATGTGTCCGGTGCTTTGGGCGTGATGTAGTTGACGACACCGCCGACCGTGTGGGGTCCGAAGCGCACTTGGCTCGCGCCTTTCAACACTTCGATGCGGCTGTAGCGTTCGACGGGCGGGTGGAAGTAGGTCGCGTTGTCGCCGTAGGGGGCGAAGGCGAGCGGGATACCGTCTTCGAGCAGCAGCACTTTCGTCGAACGCGTCGGGTTCATGCCGCGGAAGCCGATATTGGGCCGCATGCCCATGCCCTCTTCGTCACGCGGATAGGCGCCGGGGACGGAGCGCAGCGCTTCGTTGACCGTGAACACGCGCGAGCGTTCGAGTTGATCGGCTTCGATCGTGGCACCCGAGCCCGGGATGCGCAGCAGGTTCTTGCGCTGTCCGATGACCACGACATCGGGTTGGCGCGGGCCGGTGATCTCGACCTGATCCACCTTCTGGTCGCCGGGCTTGCCGGACGGGTCCGACGCGTCCGCGAAGGCGGTCGAAGCGCAGAAAACAGCCAAAACTGAGAGGGTGCGACGCAGAAACATGGAACAAGACCCCGGAAGCTTATTGCGAATGAGTTGCAACTGCATTAGCAGATCGGCTGCGCCGAGGGCAATGATCCAAATCAACGGAGCGACGATCCGTCCACGCAAACACTTTCGCTTGAGGTCATCGCGCAACACGTAGCGATGCGTCAGACTTCGCGCCTCACGGGAGGCTCAAGCAATGCGGCGGTGGATTTTGATGGCGGGGTTGATACTGGCCCCGCATTTGGCGGTGGCTGCGGATGCACCGCCTGCCGTGGACGTTTCGGCTGCGCGCGCGAAGATCGCGGCCGCGGCAGCAAACTCGCGCGCCAACGCGAATAGCGCCGCGGAAAAAGCCATCGTCGAGGCCGATCTTGCGTTTGCGGCCGATTGCGCCAAGCGCGGCTCTGCGGCGGCGTTCGGCGACCGGATGCATCCGGACAGCAAGATGTTTCCGCCGCGCGCGCCCATCGTCGTGGGGCCCGAGGCCACGCGTGCGCTGTTCAAAGACGACAAGGCGCAGTGGGAATGGGCGCCGGTTCAGGCCGTCGCGAACGGCGACCTGGGCGTAACGTGGGGGATCGCGCTCATCACCGATAAGGACGACAAGGGCAATGCCGTCGCCTTCACAACGCGCTACACCACAGTGTGGCGGCGCGACGCGAGCGGCGCCTGGAAGATCTGGATCGACGTCGGAACGCCGGGGCCGTTGCCCTAAGGCGCTTTCGGCGGTCCGCCGAATTCCGCCTCGATGGTGATTTCGACGGCGTCGCTGACACCCATGGTCGAGCCCGGCGGCGGGATGCCTTCCGAGACGCCGAAGGCCGAACGGTTCAACGTGCCGCGGGCGGAGAAGCCGATGCGGGCGTTCGGATCGTAGGGGTGACCCGCATAGCCGCCGTTGAACGTTGCATCGAGCGTGACGGGTGCGGTTGCGCCTTTCAGCGTCAGATCGCCGGTGATGCGGGCGGTGTTCGGGCCGGTGAGTTCCACCTTCGTCGACTTGAACGTCATCTGCGGGAATTTCTTTCCGCCAAGCCACTTGTCGTTCAAGAGCTCTTCGAGGAAGCCCTTCGGCGGCGCCGGCAGCGTGAGCGAATTCGTGTCGATTGTCGCCGTCACGCTGGATGCGCCCGGATTCTTCGGGTCGAGCTGCAACTCGGCATCGAAATTCGCGAAGCGCGCGGTGTAGTTCGAGAAGCCGATATGACTGACGCGAAAATCCAAGCTCGCATGCGATTTGTCGAGCTTGTAGGTGCCGGCGGGCGCTTCCGTCACGACGGGGGCGATCGGTGCAGGTGCCGCCGCCTCGGCCTTCGGCGCTTGCGGCGCGGCAGGCGTTTCGTCTTTCTTGCTCTCAGGCGCGGGGCCGCAGGCCGCCAGCGCCAAGAAGGCGCCCATCAACACGCCCGTGCTCATTCTGCCGATCACTGTGTTTCTCCGTTCGATTCCCGATGAGATGTAATGTATCCACACCGGCCCCGAGGGCACAAACAGCCACAGCGGCGCACGAACGGGCGAGGCAGTTGCACGATGCGCGCGTAGCTGGCACGAACAGTTGCATGACACCCATTGTTTCGATTCAGAACCTGACCAAGACGTACAAGTCGGGGCTTCAGGCGCTCAAACCCACATCGCTGGATATCCGCCCGGGCGAAATCTTCGCGCTTCTCGGGCCGAACGGCGCGGGGAAGACCACACTCATCAGCATCATTTGCGGGATCGTCACGCCCACGAGCGGCACGGTCATCGCGGACGGGCACGATATTCAGGAAGAGTATCGCGACGCGCGGATGAAGATCGGGTTGGTGCCGCAAGAGCTGACCACCGACCGGTGGGAGACCGTGATCAACACGGTCAAGTTTTCGCGCGGTTTGTATGGGCGGGCGCCGGACCCTGCGTATGTCGAGAAGATCCTGCGCGATCTGACGCTGTGGGACAAGCGGAACGATCAGCTGCAGACGCTCTCGGGCGGTATGAAGCGGCGGGTGATGATCGCGAAGGCGCTCAGCCACGAGCCGTCGATCCTGTTTCTGGACGAACCGACGGCGGGCGTAGACGTCGAGCTTCGGCGCGATATGTGGGCGCTGGTGCGGCGGCTTCGTGACGACGGGGTCACGATCATTCTGACGACCCACTATATCGACGAGGCGGAAGAGATGGCAGACCGCATCGGGGTCATCAACAAAGGCGAGTTGATCCTGGTCGAGGAGAAGGCGGCGCTCATGAAGAAGCTCGGTAAGAAACAGATGACGCTGGTGCTGCAGGAGCCGATGGCTACGGTGCCGACGGAGCTTGCGGAGTGGAATCTTGCGCTCAAAGACAACGGGCACGAGCTTGAGTACACGTTCGACGCCAACGCGGAGCGCAAGGGGATTGCCTCGCTGCTCAGGCGGGTGACGGATCTCAACATCGGCTTTCGCGACATTCACACGACGCAGAGCTCGCTCGAGGACATCTTCGTGAGTTTGATTTCGAACAAAGGCGGAGACGCACGATGAACGCGCCCTCTTTCAATGTGCACGGGGTTTGGGCGATCTACCGGTTCGAGCTGTCGCGTTGGTTTCGCACGATCTGGCAGAGCGTGGCGACGCCCGTGATCACGACGTCGCTTTACTTCGTCGTGTTCGGGACGGCGATCGGCTCGCGCATGGGCGATGTCGAGGGCGTTACCTACGGCGCGTTCATCGTGCCGGGGCTGATCATGCTCACTGTGTTTTCGGAGAGCATTTTCAACGGGGCGTTCGGCATCTACTTCCCGAAGTTCACGGGGACGATCTACGAACTGTTGTCGGCTCCCGTGTCGTCGTTCGAGGCGGTGCTCGCTTACGTCGGCGCGGCGGCGACGAAGTCGGTCGTGCTGGGTTTGGTCATCTTGGCGACGGCCGCGCTGATCGTGCCGATCCACATCGAGCATCCGCTCGCCATGATCGCGTTTCTGATCCTGATTTCGGCGACGTTCTGTCTCTTCGGGTTCATCATCGGCGTGATGTCGAACAATTTTGAGCAGATGCAGGTCGTGCCGATGCTGATCGTGACGCCGCTGACGTTTTTGGGGGGGGGCGTTCTATTCGATCAATATGCTGCCGCCGACCTGGCAGGCGATCGCGCACTTCAACCCGGTCGTCTATTTGATCTCGGGGTTCCGGTGGAGCTTCTTCGGGAAGGGCGACGTCGCGATCGAGGTTAGCCTGGCGGCGACGTT
>CAZYGK010000077.1:0-15380 GCA_964647355.1 uncultured Flavobacteriaceae bacterium
ACCGCTCGGCCATTGCCTTGCCGATCCCGCTCGCCGCCCCGGTGACGACGATGATTTTGTCCTTGAGTTGCATATGAGAGCCCCAATATTGCGCATCTCACATTTCGTCGTCCCGCAACCGATTGCAAGCGTGGAGAACGGCTACGACCGCAGAATCTTCTCCATCGCCTTGCCCTTAGCGAGCTCGTCGATCAGCTTGTCGAGATAGCGGATCTCCCGCATCGTCGGCTCCGCGATCTCTTCCACGCGCACGCCGCAAACCACGCCCGTGATCATTGAACGGGAAGGATTGAGCTTAGGCGCGTTGGCAAAGAACGTCTCGAAGTCGGTCTTCTTCGCGCATTGGGTCTCAAGCCCCTTTTGCGTGTAGCCCGTCAGCCAGCGGATGACCTTATCGACCTCGTCCTTCGTGCGCCCCTTCTTCACTGCCTTTGCAACGTAAAGCGGATAGACGCTGGCAAAACTCACGCCGTAGATTCTGTGCTTGGCCATTCGCCTTCTTAACCGGCACGCAGCCGTAAGTCGATATGGGGCGATGCCCGCGATGGCAGGCTCCTGCAAGGCGATCACGCCCTCGTGACGCCCGGAAACGGCGCACACACTGTCGCTGATGAGGTTGCATGGCCTAGTGTTGGCCGCGAGGGGGGATGCCCACATGGCCGACATCGCGCGCGCGAATGCACCAAACCGGATATTGCTCACACTCGGCATCGTGATGGTTACCCTCGCGCTAGCGGGCTACGCCACCGTCGCAGACGATTGGCGCCACACCGGCGAACTCGCCGGCGTGACCGCCTTGCTGATAGCCGGTCTCGCGCTTGTAGGGGATGCATATCGCGCTGTGGAGCGTTGGCTGTCGTTGCGATGGGTTGCAGTCGGCGTCCTCGCGGGCACCGCTTTCGGCGGCGCCCTCGATGTTACCGTGGCAGGATTTGCGACGGGCCTTGCTGCAGGCACCGTCATGGCGCTCGGTCGCGCAGTTAGAACGTGAACTTCGTGCGGATCGTTCCCGTGAACATGTCCTGGTTCTGAAACTCGATCTGCGTGCGTTCGCCGACTTCGCCGGAGCGTTTGGCAACCGGGTGAATGTCGTCTTGCCCGTAGGTCGCACCGACCGAGAGGGTCAGTCCGCGTATCCCGGGTGGTGTATAGTTCACGCCGACATTCAAGCGATAGCCGAACGTCGTATCGTCTTTCGACACGCCGACGCTCTGCGGAGCAAACCCGGTGAAGTCGAGCCGGTCGGTGCCGTCCGCCGAGAGGAAATTGACGCCGGCACGCGCACCCGCCGTCACACGAAAGCCTGAGAACTCGCCGGCATAGCGCAGTGCCTGATCCCACTGGTCGTCGAGCGACAGTTCCGCTTCCGTCGCGACGAACAGCCCCCAAATCGCCGTCTCAAGATCGGTCTGATACGCGAAGTCGCGGCCATAGCCCGGGATGGAGCCCGAGAACGAGTCCGAAGTATCGAGGCGCCCGATCCGGCCGCCGAGGGCAACCGTTCCCGACCAACATTTGTAGTACTCCTGTTCGGCGATCCCGAACTGAAAGTCGTCCAAGCGCGTCTCGAACCGTTGATCGATACCGACGACATCGTTGAACGCAGGATTGGCCAAGAAGTAGCCGGCGGGGCTCGGATGCCCGGGATCGCCGGTTCCGGGTATGCCGACGCCTTCGGTGGTCGTTGCAACCGAGCCGCCCGACGCTTCCATCGTTACGTCCGACATCTCAAGCCCGCCGAACAGCTTGGTAATCCGGTTCAGCGGATGGCCAAGACCAAGCGACTCGCCGACGCCGAGTTTCATCAGGAAGTCCACGTCATAGCTCACAGCCAATAGCATGAGTGTAACCGCCTCGGTCCGCGTCACTTGCGCGACGCCGAGGCGCAACGAGCCTCCGTCTTCGAGCGCAACATACGGTTTGCGCGGGATCTTGATCTCGCCCACGCCCGCGCCCATGTCGATCGAAACGCCGTTGTTCCCGGGCAGCGAGCCGATCTCCTTCCGCGCTTCGCCGCCACACTTTTCGACTTCCATGTTGTCGCGGACATCGACGTAGAGCTTCTCGGCTTGCCGGTACATCGCGAGATAGGCATCGCGTTGTGCGAGAGCACCGTTGCGCAATCCGGCAAGTGTCGCTGCGTCCCGTCGCTTTGCGCTAATCCCCGACTGGAGCGCTTGCGCCCAGGTCCAGGCGCGCTTTTCGTTCTCGATCATGTCTTCGCGTTGCTTCGAGAGCGCGGTAAGCCAGGAGAACTTCTCGTCGATGGAACAAAAGCGCGGTGGCCGCGGCGGCACGTTCACCGGAAGGAATGTCGGCGCCGGGATCGGCGGCTCGGCCGGCACGACCGGCGGCTGGCCGCCGATGACGCCCGTGGTCTTCGACTCCGTGCCGCCGCAATGATCCTCGGGCGCCTTGGCGAGCTTCGCCCTCTTGTCCGCAAGTACGCGCCGCGCTTCGTCGATATGATCGCGGCGCAGCGTCGTCCAATGCCGGTCGTCCGTGACGTCGTAGTTGCGGTACTTCGGGTAGCCGCTGGACATCAATCTGTCCGTCGTCAGGCTGCTCCCCGACGTTCCTTGCGTCGCCGCCCTCGTGCCGACCTCGATCTTGGCGAAGTCGCCGGTGAGCAGCGAAAGCTCCTCCTCCAGCTGGTTCAAACTCACTTCGTCGAACGTCTTGTCTTTGGGATGAGTGGGTTTGCAGTAGCGCGGGCTCAGTTGGTAGTCGCGGATGCGAAGTGTGAGCCGCGCTACGTCGCCCTGCCACTTAATCCGCTTGTCGGCCCACTCGAGACCGGTGCTCTCGGCCGCTCGCGCGGACGGCACGGCCAAGCTCACCGGCACCGCCGTCGCAATCGCGATCGATGCCAACAAAACGCTCTTACGCATCACCCTCGTTCCCCTCCGAAAATCGCAAAGCGATTCGCTTCACGATTGAAAGGGTGGGGGCATGCGCGCCGCGCCGCATGATGCAAACGCACCATGCGAACCGAGCGGTCAGGCTTGCAAAAGCAAGGAAACGAGTTCGGCTTGGCGGTGTGTGCCCGTTTTGCAATAGGCCGATTGCAGCTGGTTGCGCACCGTATTGCGGCTCAGCCCATGCGCTTTCGCATAGCTTGCGATTGTACCGCCGTTGACGAGGTGAGCGGTCAAGCGCATTTCGGCTGGCGTTAGCGCATATTTGCCCGCCCAAGCGTCTTGAATCTGCGCGATCTGCGCGTCCACCCGTTGCAACATGAAGGCAAATCCAGCGTTGCGCAGGTTGTTGTCCAGCCAATCGACGATACCGCGAAAGCGGTCCGGCATGTCCGGATACGTGCGCGCATACTCGCTCGTCGCAGGTGTCGCGACGCAGGTCTCTTCGATCACTTGCGAGATTTTCGCTGCTGGGGGCATTGCTGCACGAGCCTCGTGACGCGAATCACTTTGTGCGCCTACACTAACACCGGCGGGAAGCATCGGACGGAGGTGGCTATGATTGCCGAAACAACAGGCGGATTGCGTGTCGAGCGCGTGCCGGTTGGCACGACGTTTGTGCCCCACCTGGTGAGACGCGGTTGGAACGCGATCAACCGCTCGATCGAGCGCAGGGTTGTGGCGGGTGCTGTGCGCGCGCTGGAGTCGGGCGACAAAGCACGATTTGCGGCGTACATCGAGCGCGCCCGCGACCTACATATGCGCATGAGCGCACCATCCGCGTCACAGATGAGCGCCGCCATGGCCGGGCTTGAGGTCGCGAGCGAACCGCGGACAGGCGCAGCCTTTCTGCAGAGCGCCGAGTTCGACCGCGATGCTGTGTTGGTCTACGTCCACGGTGGTTCGTTCATCGCCGCGCGCAGCCCACGGCTTACGTCACTGATCGCGCGCATCGCCAAAGCGGCGCGTCTGAACACGATGATCGTGGACTACCGCCTGGCGCCCGAGCATCCGTGCCCGGCGGCAGTCGACGACGTCGTCGCGGCGGTGCAGGAATTGGTGGGCCGCGGACAGCCTGCGGAGCGTATCGGCCTCGTCGCGGAATCGGCCGGGGCCGCGATCGCGCTCGCGGCCGCTTTGCGTTTGCGCGACGCCGGAATCGATATGGGTGCGTTCTGCTTCCTGTCCCCGTGGACGGACTTGGCGTTGACCGGCCTATCGACGGCCGCGCGCAGCGTAACGGGCGAAAGCCCGATCAACATGGAATCGATGGCGATATGCGCACATCTCTATCTGCAAGGCATGAGCGCGCTCGATCCTGCCGCCTCGCCGGTCTATGGCGACTTGCGCGGACTGCCGCCGATGCTGGTCCACACGAGCCGCACCGACGCACTGCATGACGATGCCTGCCGCTTGGCCGATCGCGCTCACGCGGCCGGCGTGGGCGCGACGCTCCGCGTCTGGTCGCGCGGTAGCCACGTCTTTGAGCGTCTGTTCGACACGCAAAGCGAACGAGCCATCGCCGATGCCGGCGACTTCCTGCGGCGGCACTTGACGTTGCACGACACGCGATCGTCGAGCGCGAACCTGTCATAACTGCGCCAGCACCAGAACACGTGTGCCGTAACGCCGTGCACTCCGTCCTGATGCGCGGTAGGCTCGTTGCCGAAGGTGATTCCATCGCCGTGAGGTGACTTATGGTGTCTTCGAGCGACGCAAAGGCGATGCCATCGAAATTGTCTGCGCCGCGTTCGGTCGCCCGCATCTTGCCTTTGTTCGTCTTACCCGTGGTCGCGGTCGCGATCCTGTCGCTCGTTGCGTGGGCGAGCATCACCTACGAGATCCCTGTTTCCGCGTTCACGCGGGATATGGCGACGCTTGCAAGCTTCCCCATTTACGTCGCCATCACATCGAGTCTTGGCGCTTTCCTCATGTGCGCGACCGCGACATGCTGCTTGTTCGCCGTCTCGGTTGCGCGGGGAGCGGGGCGTACGGTGCCGTGGCATCTTTTCGCCGCGGGCCTCTTCGCCTTCTATCTGGTCGCAGACGACTTTTACGAACTTCATGATCGCATTCTCCCCTCGCTTGGGGTGCCGCAAAGGCTTGTCCATGTGCTAATCGCCGCCGCGGCCGCCGCGATCACGTTTCGTTGGTGGCGCAACTTTCTCGCGTTTCGTCCATGGTTGCTCGCCTCCGCGCTCGCCTTCTTGGGCACATCGATGGCGTTCGATCTTTTCGACCGTCAGCTCGGGGCTATGCTCGGCGAATGGCAGTTCTTTTGGGAGGATGGCGCCAAGCTCGTAGGCTTTTCCCTATGGGCGACCTACTTCATCGGATACGCCCGTCACGCGCTCACGGACGCCTGATTCAGCAATAGCGGACGAACTGCGGCCGACGGGTTAGGTCGCCTTTTGCGCCTTCGCCGCCGATCGTTTCGACGCCGCAGCCTTCTTCGCCGCCTGCGCCTCCGCCTTCACGGCGTCGCGGGCCGCCAGTTCCGCCTCAAGCACGGGGATCAGGTTGGCGGCGCTGCTCTGTTGCTGCTTGGACCCCGTTTCGAGCAGGCGTCTCGCATTGCCCAACAAGGTAGCAAGTGCGTCGTCGCTCATCTGCGGCACGCGTTCGCGCAAGTCGACGACATGCGGTGCGGCGCCGGATTGCTCCTTTGCAGCCTTTTCCGAGTCTTTGTTCATGCCGGCGCTCCTTGATTGAGGAAAGGGCGGCACATCGCTGCGCCGCCCTAAGAATTCGAAGGTCTATGCCTCGGACAAGTTCACGGCCTTGACGCCCTTCGGATCGTTCTCGACATCGAATGAAACGCGTTGCCCTTCCATCAGGCCGCGCCATCCGGCGCGCTCAACCGCAGTCGCGTGCACGAACACGTCCTTGCCGCCACCGTCGGGCGAAATGAAGCCGAAGCCCTTCGTCGTGTTGAAAAATTTGACCGTTCCTTTGGCCATGTCGTTCAGTCCTCAAAACAATGTTGCCGCCGGGGCGACATGCCCGCGGCGGTGTGAAAAGCGTTGCATTGTCTCAAGGTCTTGAACCGGTCACGCGCGCACGTTTGGCGCGCCCTTGCGATCCGCACTTTAAAAAATGTGCAGCCGTCACCGGGGACTTCTACGCGGGTAATGCGCGCAAAGCAAGGAATTGAGCGCCTGGAGCTATAACGCCACAGTCGCGGCCGCGACTTCTTGAATAACCGCGCCGAAATGCAAGGCAGCCGCTGTCAGCACCAACCAATGCCAAAGCGCGTTCTGAAACGGCAACCGCTCCCACAAATGAAAGATGATGCCCACAAGATAGATCACGCATCCCGCGACCAACAGCACCAAGCTCGATGGCGCGATCACGCGCACAAGCTGCTCGCCCACCACGAAGATCGATAACGCCAAGCCGACATAGAGCACGATGCTGAGCCGCTCCCACCGCCGAGGAAACAGGATCTTCATCCCGATGCCAAGCAGCGCAACGCACCACACGCCGGCGAGCAAGCTGAAACCCCACGTTCCGCCGACGCGGTTCATGACGAAAGGGGTCACCGTGCCGGCGATCATGACGAAAATAGCGGCGTGATCGAGCCGCCGAAGAATCTCCTTCGTCGGAGACGGCGGCCACAGATTGTAGGCGGCCGAGAAACTCAACATCGACAACAGGCCGATAGCATAGAGCACAGCACCCACGATAACGAGCGCGCTGCCAGGTGCTGCGACCCACATCAGTGCAACGACGCCAACGATGCCGCAGACGACGCCCGAGACATGCGCCGCAACGTCGGCCAAGTGCTCGCCGCGTGTGTAGGCCTTGAACAGAGTGTCAGTCACGAAGAAGCACCTCCGTCTGGCCAACGAAACGCATCCTGCCGGCAATCCCGGCGGAAGAAGGCGCGGACTGGCGCTTGAATTGGTGAGAGGGCGTAAAGCCCGATCTCATCGCACTCCACCTAGCACATCCCGGCAATTTGCGCCAGCGCGCTCGGTTGCAATCGAAACTACTGGCGGAGGGCTTTCCCGCCTTCGTCGATATGTCCCCGGAATAACGGCCGCCTTGCGGTTCGCGCGACGATGGCGAGTGCCTAGGCTCCGCCGTCCTTTGCGCCTGTCGGCACGACCTTGTCGCACAGCTGCCGGAGCCGCTCGACCTGGCGCACATAGAGCGTCTTCGACTTGCGCTCGGCAATCCCGTCGGCCGAAAGATGCGAGAGCACGCGTGCCACCGTCTCGCGCGTGGTCGATGCTTGCGCTGCAATCTGCGCCTGCGTCGGTAGCGGATAGATCAGCCACGAACCCTGCCTAACCGGATCCGGCTTGATGAGCTTTAGGAGTTCCGAATAGACGCGCTGGTAAGCTGACAGCGTCGCCAAATCCATGATCCGGTCGTCGCTGGTCCGCACGATACGAACCAGTTTCTCCATGATCACGAAACCGACCTTCGGGTGCTGCTCGACCAAGTCGCGAAACGCGTTGATCGTGATCGAACCTAAGATGCAGTCTTCGAGCGCGACAACGGTCGCCGAACGTGGCAGTCCGTCGATCGCCGCCATCTCGCCGAAAAAGTCGCCCGCTCCCGCGACCGCGTAAGCGACCTCGCGGCCCGACGGCGAGAAGTTCACGATCCGGCAGCGGCCTTTGACGACGAAAAACACGTCGCGCGAGTCCGAGTCGCGGCTCAAGATCGGTTCGTTCGCGTGCGCCACTTTCCAGGAGCACTGCGTCTCGATCCGAGCGATCGCCGCGCGGTCCAGGGGCGCGAGCATTTTGTTGCCTGTGAGCGTGAATTCCGCCCGCTGCGCCTCAGCGGTCGTCCCCATGCAAGTCCTCTTAGCCGTGGTCCGACACTATCGACAGCATCTTTTCGATGAACCGCAACCGAATGGAAAGCCTTAATTTCAGGGGATACCCATGCCTCATGCCAAAATTGGCCGGTTCAAACAGCTGTTACGCCCCCGTCCACGACAATCGTCTGGCCTGTCATGAAGGCTGCCGCCTTCGAGGCAAGGAAGACGGCCGCTCCCGCGATCTCGTCCGGTTCGCCGATTCGCCGGAGCGGCGCATTGGCCGTCGAACGCTTCAGGATATCCGGATTGTCCCATAGTGCCTTCGCGAAATCGGTCTTAACGAGACCCGGCGCGATACAGTTTGCCCGAACATTGTGCACGCCATACTCGCACGCGATGTTGCGCGCGAGTTGGAAGTCGGCAGCCTTCGAAATGCAGTAGGCGCCGAGCACCGGTGATCCGCGCAAACCTCCGATCGACGATACGATGATCACAGACCCGTCCTTGCGCTCAACCATTTCGGGTATCACGAGGTTGCACAATGTGTGGTTGGATCGGACGTTTGCCCCCATGATCTTGTCGAAAGCTTCGTCGCTGATCTGCGACATCGAGCCGAACACCGGATTGACCGCCGCGTTGCAGACGAGCACATCGATCTTCCCCCACTTCGCGCGGGTCTTCTGAACCAGCATCTCCAGTTGTTCGCGCTGATTGATGTTGCAAGGCACCGAATAAGCGACTTCTTTCCCTTTGCCCCACTTCTGGTTGATCTCACCCGCCACTTTGTCGCATACGTCCGCTTTGCGCGAACTCACGACCACCTTCGCGCCGTGCTCGGCCATGCGATGTGCGATTGCCTCGCCGATTCCTTTCGTGGAGCCCGTGATAACCGCAATTTTCCCGCTGAGGTCGAAGAGCTGCATGGCCTTACACGTCCTTCCGAAATGAATGGCTGTTCATTTTCCGACTTGAGAGGCCCTTGGCACCGGCGTCAAGTGCGCTAGCTGGTTTTCCGTCACTTGCCTTTAGCGGGTGGGGCGCCGTATCACGCGCGCGTCCACGAGAGATAGACTTCAAACAGAGGACGTTACCGAATGCGTAAAGTCATAGCCTTAGTCATCGCCGCCGCGTTCGCGCTCGGCGCCTGCCAGACGCAAGATCCCTACACCGGCGAACAGAAGACGAGCCACGCGACCCGCGGCGCGATCTTCGGCGCGCTCGGCGGCGCCGCGATCGGCGCGTTGACGAACACCTCCAGCGGCAAGCAGGCCGCCCGCAACGCGCTCATCGGCGCGGGCATCGGCGCACTCGCCGGTGGCGCCATCGGCGGTTACATGGACCAGCAGGAAGCCGAACTCCGTCAGCGTCTGCGCGCGGCGGGCGTCTCGGTCGTCCGTCAGGGCAACAACATCATGCTGGTGATGGCGAGCGACGTGACGTTCCCGGTCGACGGCGATCAGGTGAACCCGCAATTCTACCAGACGCTGGCCGCGGTCGGCGAAGTGTTGGCGGAATACAACAAGACGACGATCGAAGTGTCGGGCCACACCGACTCGACCGGCGCCAACCAGTACAACCAGGACCTCTCGCAGCGCCGCGCTAACGCGGTCGCCTACATCCTGGCGCAGAACGGCGTCATGCCGCAGCGCATGTACGTCATCGGCCTCGGCGAAACCCGTCCCGTCGCCTCAAACGCGAACGCTGCCGGCCGCGCCAAGAACCGCCGCGTCGAAATCCAAATCGTTCCGTACACGTCGTAAGCGGAACGGCCGAAACTACGAAACGCCGCCGGCTCACCCCGGCGGCGTTTGCTTTGAAACAATACCGCCCGCATTGTGGGCGGCATCGTTTAGTGCTTGAGTGCAGCTTCGATTGCGCTCGTTAGCTCCGCGGCCTGCGGCTCCGTGCGCGAGCCGAAAGTACCGGCCAGACTTCCGTCTTTAGCGATCAGGTACTTGTGAAAGTTCCAGCGCGGCGCCGCCGCCTCGCCGAGTTCTTTCGCGATCCACTGGTAGAGCGGATGCGCCAAGGCGCCGATCACGTGCTCCTTCTTCGTCAGCGGAAAGTCGACGCCGTAGCGCACCTGACAGAACGACTGGATCTCTGCCTCGCTTCCCGGCTCCTGCGCACCGAAATCGTTCGACGGCACGCCGAGCACGACGAGGCCCTGACCTTTGTACGCCTGCCAAAGCGCCTCAAGCCCCTTGTATTGCGGCGTCAGCCCGCAAGCGCTTGCCGTGTTCACGAGCAGCACCGCTTTGCCCTTGAACGTCGTCATCGGCAGTGGCTTGCCTTCAATAGAGGTGAAGGAAAAGGCGTGGGCATTGCTCATCGAAGGGCTCCGGAAGGTGTGGGTTAACGAGTTGTAAACAATTGGACGCCGACACTCAAAATCAAGGGAGAATCGGGGAAAACTATGCCGCGTCTGGATCTCATCGTCGTGCCGGGAGTAGCGCTCCTGGCCGGAATACTGATCGGCGCGGTCCTCTACCGCCTCGGCGTGACCGATGCCGTCGGCGCGATGCTGGTCGCGGGCTTCATCGCCGTCATTGCCTCGTATTGCGACCTCATCCTCGATCGCACGGCAGAACGCTCGCGCACCCAATCGACGATCGATCACATGCGCGCTGACGCCGACCTCACGCGTCGCGCCGTGATCGAGTTGAAGCAGCACATGGACACCAACATCGCGCTCAAGGGCGAGCGCATGCAAAGCGAAGTGAGAGTGCTGGAATCGCTGGTGCGCAAACTCGCCGAAGGCATCGCCGGCCGCTCGAAGCAAATCGCCCCCTCGGACGGCGAGATCGCGGCGACGGCTTCGCGCAGCACGGCCGACGTGCCGAACGACATCATGCTCGATATGGTTCGCCGCTCGCTCGAGGAAAACCGAATTGACATCTACCTGCAGCCCGTAGTGAGCCTGCCGCAACGAAAGGTCCGCTTCTACGAAGCGCTGACCCGTCTGCGTGCCGGCGACGGCACGATCATCATGCCCTCGCAGTACATGAAGGTGGCCGAGCCCGCAGGTCTCATGTCCGTCGTAGACAACGTCTTGCTGTTCCGTTGCATCCAGATCCTGCGCAACCTCTCGAACAAGGCCCAAGACATCGGCGTTTTCTGCAACCTCTCGCGAGAGACTCTGCAAGATCAGATATTCTTCGCCCACTTCATCGAGTTCATGCAGCAGCACAAGGAACTTAGCGGCTCGCTCATCTTCGAAATTTCGCAAGAGACGCTGGAGCAAGGAACAGCCGCCGAAATCGCAAACTTGAGCCAGCTCGCCGACCTCGGCTTCACGTTCTCGATGGACAAGGTCACCTCACTCGACATCGACTTCGCGAGCGCTCGCGCCCGCCAGGTGCGTTACTTCAAGGTGCCGGCGGGACTGCTGCTCGCCGATGCCGCGACCAGCGGTGCCCGCGTTCACCCGGCGGACCTGAAAGAGCTGCTCGCACGCTTCGGTCTGAATCTGATCGCCGAGAAGGTCGAGAACGAACGCGACGTCATCCGCCTGCTCGACCACGACGTCGACTACGGCCAGGGCTTCCTGTTCGGCGAGCCACAACAAATCCGCGACACGCTGATCGGCCAGCGCCAGCAACGGACCGTGGCGCCAGTCGCCCCGCCGCCGCAGCGTCTGCGCGCCGTCAAGCGCGCCTGAAAGGCCGCATTGTAGGGGCGGCACGCGGCCCCTATGTAGGCGCATGAAGATCATCTCGGGCTTGGGCGAAATCGCCGCGAACTACGACGTCCTCGTTTGCGACATCTGGGGCGTCATTCACAACGGGCGCGAAGCGTTCCCGGGCGTCGTCGAGACGCTGCGCCGCTTCCGCGAGAACGGCATCGTCCTGCTTCTTTCGAACGCGCCGCGCCCGAACGGCCCGATCCGCGAGCAGCTGGCAGCCCTCGAAGTGGGCGAAGAGGCTTACGACACGCTTGTCACGTCGGGTGACCTCACCCGCCGCTTGCTGGTCGAGCGCGCGCCGCTGAGCGTCCATCACGTCGGCCCGCACCGCGACCTGCCGTTGTTCGAGAACTTGGCCGTGCACCGGGTCGCGCTGGAAGAGGCCGACGCGATCGTCTGCACCGGCCCGTTCGACGACACGAAGGAAGGACCGGACGACTACCGCGACTACTGGAAGGGCGCGCTCGCGCGGCGTCTGCCGTTCTATTGCGCGAATCCCGACCTCGTCGTGCAGCGCGGCGATCAAATGATCTACTGCGCCGGCGCGCTCGCGCACCAATACGAAGACCAGGGCGGTGAAGTGCACTACCTCGGCAAGCCGCACGCGCCCGCCTACGCATTCGTGGCCGAACGCCTGCACGAACTCACGAAGCGCGACATTCCCCGTGCGAAATGGCTCGCGGTCGGCGACGGTCTTAAGACCGATATCCTCGGTGCGACGCGCGCCGGCATCGATTCGCTGCTGATCACCGGCGGCATCCACGAGCGCGAACTTAGCGCTGACGACAACACGCCCGATCCCGCAAGGATCGAACGCGTCTTCGCGGCCCAAAACCTGAAGTCCGTAGCGGCCATGCGCCGCTTGCTCTGGTAGTGTGCCCACGCATAGATTGCGCGAGCTTTCCCCGCACAAAGAAGGACGAGGCCGCCATGACGAACGGCTACTTCATCGAAGACCTGAAGACGGGCATGTCCGCCTCCTACGGCAAGACGATCACCGACGCCGACATCGTGCTGTTCGCGGGCGTCTCTGGCGACACGAATCCCGTCCACCTCGACCAGGAGTTCGCGGCCAAGACGCCGTTCAAGGCGCGCATTGCGCACGGCATGCTGTCGGCAAGCTTCATCTCGACGGTCATCGGCACGAAACTGCCTGGCCCCGGCGCGATCTACATGAGCCAAAATCTGCGCTTCAAAGCGCCGGTCAAGATCGGCGACACGGTGCAAACCACGTGCACCATCACCGAAATCATCGCCGAGAAGCGCCGCATCGTTCTCTCGACGATCTGCAAAGTCGGCGACACGGTCGTGATCGAGGGCGACGCGCTCATCATGGTCCCCTCGCGCGGCAAATAAGCGATCGAGCGCGCGCGGACCCGCATGCAAGTTTTCCGGCACTACGAGAATCTGCCGCCCGCCGCGCGCGGCGCGACCGTTGCGATCGGCAACTTCGACGGCGTGCATCGGGGTCACCAAGCGCTGCTCAAACACGCGAAGACGCTGGGGACGAAGCTCGGCGTTTTGGCTTTCGAGCCACACCCGCAAGAGTTCTTCAAGCCCGGCGGCGAACGCTTCCGCCTGACCCCGTTCCGCGCCAAGGCAAGACTGCTCGAACGCTTCGGCGTCGACGCGTTGTTCGCGCTGCACTTCGACGCCGCCTTCGCCGCGCTGAGCGCCGACGACTTCGTCACGAAAGTGCTCGCCCAAGGCCTGGGCGCCAAGCATGTTGTCGTCGGCCAAGACTTCCAGTTCGGCAAGGGCAGGGCGGGCAACATCGAATTTCTGAGAGCGAGCGGGCCCGCGCACGGTTTCGCCGTCTCGACCTTCGACCTGATCGGCATCGGTCCGGACGCCAAGATCTCCTCCACCCGCATTCGCGAAGCGCTGCGCGAGGGCAAGCCCGAAATCGCCGCCGAACTCCTGGGCCATCCCTGGACGGTGGAGGGCAGGGTGGAGCACGGCGACCAACGCGGCCGCACGATCGGCTTCCCGACCGCGAACGTCAGCCTCGAGGGCTATTTGGAACCCGCACTCGGTGTCTACGCGGTGCGCGTCGAACTCGCCGGCAAGTCCTACAACGGCGTCGCCAATTTCGGCCGCCGCCCGACGTTCGACAAAAAAGACGTCCTCCTCGAAGTCCACATCTTCGACTACGCGGGCGACGCCTACGGCCAGCAAATCGTCGTTTCGTTCGTCCACTACCTGCGCCCCGAAATGAAGTTCTCCGGTCTCGACGCACTGAAAGCCCAAATTGCCAAAGACAGCGAACGGGCTCGGGCACTGCTGAGCGCGAAGGGCGCGCTCTAGCCCTGGGACCGCCGGCTTCCAGCCGGCTCTTGTGAGCGTCGAATGCAAAAAGAAGAGCCGGCTGGAAGCCGGCGGTCCCAGGGCTAGCGCCCGCTTTCAGAGTGCCGACGCATACGAGTACACTCCGAATCGTCATGCACCATTCGCTGAAACTTCACCCGTCCTCGCACTGCGCCGCCGTTGCGCATATCGACGTCGCGGTTGCGCGCAACCACGGGCAGTTGACGCTTACCTACCTCGTCACGGGCAGGATCGCCGATCTTCGCTTGCCGCCGCCCGCCGCCCGCAAGCGCGCCGACGGTCTTTGGCAGCACACGTGTTTCGAGGCGTTCGTCCGCCGCACCCCGAGCCCGCGCTATTACGAGTTCAACTTCGCCCCGTCGGCAGAGTGGGCCGCCTATCGCTTTCGCGCCTACCGCGAAGGCATGGTCGCGGTGGAGGATCTGCTGCCGCCCACCATCGAAAGCCGCCCGAACAGCGAAAATTACGCCCTCGAAGTGGCACTCAAACTCGACGCACTTTCGAGTCTGCCTGCCGACGCGACCTGGCACCTGAACCTCACCGCCGTCATCGAAGAGACGAACGGCAACAAATCCTATTGGGCGCTTGCACATCCGCCCGCGAAGCCCGATTTTCACCACGCCGATTGCTTCGCCCTCGAACTCCCGACAGTGACCTCATGAAATTCGGTATCGACCGCCTGATCGCCGACCCCGCGCTGCGCGCGCCGCTCAAGGGCAAGCGCGTCGCGCTCGTCGCGCATCCGGCGTCGGTGACGCAGAACCTGACGCACGCGCTCGACGCTCTCGCCGCAACCGGCGACGTGAAGCTGAGCGCCGCCTTCGGCCCGCAGCACGGCCTGCGCGGCGACAAGCAAGACAACATGGTCGAGAGCCCGGATTTCACCGACCCTGTCCATGGCATCCCGGTGTTCAGCCTCTACGGCCAAGTGCGCCGCCCGTCGGGCCAAAGCATGGGCACGTTCGACGTCGTGCTCGTCGACCTACAGGACCTCGGTTGCCGCATCTACACGTTCATCACCACGCTGCTCTATATGCTCGAAGAGGCGGCGAAGCATAAGAAGGCCGTCTGGGTGCTCGACCGCCCGAACCCCGCAGGCCGCCCGGTCGAAGGTTTGCGCCTGCGCGAAGGATGGGAAAGCTTCGTCGGTGCAGGCCCGATGCCGATGCGCCACGGCCTGACGCTGGGCGAACTGGGATTGTGGTTCATCAAAACGAAGAAGCTCGACGTCGACTACCGCATCATCGAAATGGAAGGCTACCGCCCCGACGAAGCCCCAGGCTACGGCTGGCCGTTGGGCGAGCGCACCTGGGTGAACCCCAGCCCGAACGCGCCGAACCTCTGGATGGCCCGCGCCTACGCCGGCACCGTGATGCTCGAAGGCACGACGCTGTCCGAAGGCCGCGGCACGACGAGACCCTTGGAACTCTTCGGCGCCCCCGACATCGACGCCAAGAAAGTGATCGCCGAAATGCACCGCCTGGCGCCGACCTGGCTCAAAGGCTGCACGCTCCGCGACTGCTGGTTCGAGCCCACATTCCACAAACACGTCGGCAAACTCTGCAACGGCGTCCAAATCCACACCGAAGACCCGCGAGCGTACGACCACGCCGCGTTCAAACCCTGGCGCCTCCAATCGCTAGCCTTCAAAGCCATCCGCAACCTCCACCCC
>CAZYGK010000078.1:0-15289 GCA_964647355.1 uncultured Flavobacteriaceae bacterium
GCAAGGGCACGCGTATCCCGACATGGGCGTCCACCGTTCAGGTCCGCTACAAGGGCACGCTGATCGACGGCACGGTCTTCGATGAGACCAAGCCCGGCGCCGCACCCGCCGAATTCGAAGCCGGCGGCGTCATCAAGGGGTGGCAAGAAGCGCTGACCATGATGAAGGAAGGCGACAAGTGGAACGTCGCGATCCCGTCCGACCTCGCCTACGGCTGCAAAGGCAAAGGCGAGCGCATCAAGGGCGACCAAGTCCTCGTCTTCGACATCGAGCTTCTGAAGATCAAATAGCACCCGCCCGCGCGTCACGCGCAGCTGCGATGCAAGACCCGCGATTTTCGCGGGCGCTGTTTCGAAGCCGCTTTCCGGGACGCTGGGCGGCCTGCCGGTGGGCTACGTTGACCGGTTGGGTGCCGGCGGCGCCTCGCGGCTCTTCTTCATCCACGCCGACCATTTGGCGCGGCCGCAAAAGATTACCGACGCCTCGCGCACGGTCGCCTGGGACGGCGTGTTCGCGCCGTTCGGCGAGGTGCACGCGGTCACGGGCAGTATTGCGTGTTGATGTTTCCGGGTCAGGTGTACGATCCGGAAACCGGCTTGAGCCAGAATTGGCACCGAGACTACGATGCGAATATCGGGCGCTACATGCAGAGCGACCCGATCGGCTTGGAAGGCGGGTTCAACACTTATGCGTATGCGAACGCCAATCCGGTCACCATCACCGACCCGACAGGCGAAGTCGGCCTCGGCGGCGCGGCCATGGGCGTTGCGACGGGTATCTTGTTCGATGAGGACGGTTGCTACACCTGGCAGGAGATGGCCCGAGATGCGATCGCGGGCGCACTCGGCGACATCGGGTTCCGCGCAGCGCTACGCGTCGGCGCACGGGCACTGCCGTTCTTTCGCGACCGGGCGCTTCCGTTCTTTAAGAGGTTCATGCGGGATACTCGCGGAGGTCCGCCCCGGATGCGGCCTGGCGGCGGGCACGGCTCACCGCGCAACGGCATTCGCTCCGGGGCGGGCCGGATCACACGCCTGATCAGCGTGCATTGAAGGAACTTGTGGATGAGGCAACAAACTATGGCCGTAAACCGCTTCCGCGGGAGCAGGCGGAAACCGTCCTCGACTGGGCCGAAGAAGTAAAGTTCCCAGGTCTTCGCGCGAAGGCAGGCGATCTTGCGCAACCCTCGAACTGGACGGCAAACCCTGTTTCGCACATCCATCTCAAAGGTGTCGGAGCAAAAGGACATGTTCCCGTAGAACCAGGAGTTCTGCCTAGACCATGAACAAAGATATGAGTGCCGAAGACGAGATCATCTGGCACACTGGCATGGAAACTCATTTCAGCGCGAATGGTCTGCCGAACTTGTGGGCAGAGCTGACGCAACCCGGAGGAGGAAGCCAGCTTGCAGCTGCGTTCGAAGCGGTAGTGCAGGCGCTCTGCCGTTTGAACACGGAAATCAACGGCTTAGTTCCGTCTGAGGTGATTGGCGGGAGTCCAGTTGTGTCGCGGCGCTTATGTCGTGCGGTTGCTGAGGTCGGGTCGATGTGCCGACAAGCGCTCAAACAGATCAAATCACCGGAGCTGCGCGCGTTGGTTGATCAAGAACTCCAACGCATAGAGATCGGCTGGATAGCGGTTCTTGATGGAGATATCGACAATATCGAGGAACACATTGAAGGTGAGCTGAGCTGGGAGCGATGATGACATCTTAGGGCACTTGCCCGGCAGCCGTTCGGGTCTTTGAACGGCGCGACCCAGGCCTATAGCGCGGACGAGCTTCGGCGGTGGGCTACGTCGACCGGTTGGGTGCCGGCGGCGCCTCGCGGCTCTTCTTCATCCACGCCGACCATTTGGCGCGGCCGCAGAAGATTACCGACGCCTCGCGCACGGTCGTCTGGGACGGCGTGTTCGCGCCGTTCGGCGAGGTTCACGCGGTCACCGGCAGTATCGTTAATGTGTTGCTGTTTCCGGGTCAGGTGTACGATCCGGAAACCGGTCTCGCCCAGAATTGGCACCGAGATTACGACGCGAATATCGGGCGCTACATGCAGAGCGACCCGATCGGCCTGGAAGGCGGGTTCAACACTTATGCGTATGCGAATGCCAATCCGGTCACCATCACCGACCCGACAGGCGAAGTCGGCCTCGGCGGCGCGGGGCTCGGCGTTGCTTTCGGCATCCTCACCGATGAAGACGGCTGCTACACCTGGCAGGAGTTGGTTCGCGATGCCGTCCTCGGCGCGGCGGGCGACATCGGCATCCGCGCGGCCTTTCGCATGCTCCAAGCCAGCCGCGCCCTGCCGTTCCTCAAGAAGTTCTGGCGCGACACTCGCGGTGGCCCGCCGCCGCGGGCAGGCATGCCAAGTGGAGCGGGCGGACCATCGAATTGGGGCAATCCTCGGACCTTGGAAAGGCACTTCCGAGACCATGGTGCTGATTTTGGCGCTAAGTCAGCCGATGACTACGCTCGACAAGCGGCCGATTTCTTCAAGCGGTCTCAGGTCGAGCGCATGCCGACGAAAATCGACAAGGATGGAGTTATTCGGGTGTTCGATCCCAAAACCAATACCTTTGGATCCTTCAATCCGAACGGAACTACCAAGACATTCTTCAAGCCGACGAGTCCAACATATTTCAATCGGCAACCGGGGATAATGCCATGGGGGCCTTAAACAACACCTGCCCCGTTTGTGGCTATGCGGCGCTTGATGAACCACCTCGTTCTCCGGAAACAGGTGGCGGATCTTATGAGATATGCCCCTCGTGCGGTTTCCAGTTTGGAGTTACCGACGATGACAAAGGGATCACATACGACGCCTGGAGGGAGCGTTGGATCGCTCGGGGAATGCCGTGGGACTCCGAGGGAATCGAGCTACCTCCTGAAGGTTGGGATCCGCGGAAACAGCTTGAACAACTGCACCACGCGTGCGTGGTGAACAAACGTCACGAGTAACCCCGGCTAATACGGGGACGGTTTATGTATTCACTCGCTGCCGCTAAACCGGTCTCGCGCATGGCACAGTGACTACGATGCGAATATCGGGCGCTACATGCAGAGCGACCCGATCGGCTTGGAAGGCGGGTTCAACACTTATGCGTATGCGAACGCCAATCCGGTCACCATCACCGACCCGACAGGCGAAGTCGGCCTCGGCGGCGCGGGGCTCGGCGTTGCTTTTGGCATCCTCACCGATGAAGACGGCTGCTACACATGGCAGGAGTTGGTTCGCGATGCCGTTCTCGGTGCTGCGGGCGACATCGGCATCCGCGCCATCGCAATCGGCCTCAAGGAACTTCAATTCGCCCGCCGCTTGGGCAAGTTCCTCGGCGCAGGCCGCGGCGGGCCGCGGCCAGGATTGGGTGGCGGAGGTGCAGGCTCTGGTGGTGGTGGCGGCAGCTTCGGCGGTGGAGGCAGCGGCGGAGCCGATCCGTTTAGTAACATTCTCAACTTCACACCCAAAAGCCTGCAGAAAGGGTTCACAAAACATGGGAGCGACTTTGGACTATCTGGTGCCTGGAATCCGAGCAAGGCCGCAGAATTCAGTGCTGCCGTAAACAGGCACATCAACGCTTCAGGCGTTCAGAAGATCGTGGGAAGCTATCGGGGGAAGTCAGGGTTCGTTCACTACTTTGATGCGAAGAGCGGTCTAAACGTTGTCTCAGATGCGACCGGGAAGTATGTGACTGGGTTCAGGCTGGGTAGCAGTCAGTCGCAGAGTCTACTTGCAACGGGTGGGTTTTGGTGAGGAGGTGCTCATGACGAGCGAGTTGGTATCGATAACACTGACCCGCGACGAGGCCCTTGTGCTGTTCGAATGGTTGGCGCGCAGTGACGATGCTTCGCTTCTACAGACCGAGCATCCGGCGGAACAGCGCGTCTTGTGGAAGCTCGAAGGACAGCTGGAGAAGCAGGTGAACGGTTTTTCGCCCAACTATAAGGACCTACTCGATCAAGCGCGAGCTTCTGTCGCGAGCGAGTGATGCTATTACACAAATGCGGCGTATAATGGTATTCCGGGGACGGTATTCCGGGGACATGTAGCAAACTCTGACGTTTGTCAGCGAATTTGTTACATGTCCCCCAAATTTTCTACGGCTACGATGCCGCGTCGAACATCACTTCAATCGGCGACAATCTCGCCGCCAACCGCAGCCAGACGTTCGCCTACGACAATCTGAACCGGCTGTCCTCGGCCACCGGCCTCTACGGTACGAACACCTATGCCTACGATGCCGTCGGCAACCGGACCCAGAAGACGGTCACCGTGCCGTTCGCGAGCACGGACACCTGGGAATACGGGGACGGTTTATCTATTCACCGCCGTAGCGTTCGCGTTGCTCAGCCTGCAGCTTCGCCGTCGGCAACCGGACGCAGAAGGCAGTAACGGTGCCGTTCGCGAGCACGGACATCTACACGACTGCACACGCACCCCGACATGGGCGTCCACCGTTCAGGTCCGCTACAAGGGCGCGCTGATCGACGGCAAGGTATTCGACGAAACGAAGCCGGCCGAGCCGCCCGCCGAATTCGAAGCCGGCGGCGTCATCAAAGGCTGGCAGGAAGCGCTGACCATGATGAAGGAAGGCGACAAGTGGAACGTCGTCATCCCCTCCGACCTCGCCTACGGCTGCAAAGGCAAAGGCGAGCGCATCAAGGGCGACCAAGTCCTCGTCTTCGACATCGAGCTTCTGAAGATCAAATAGGCTAAAACACGCGCCTCGCTGCACGGAGGCCAGCCATGAAACGTCTCGACATCACCGTCACCGGCGGTTGCCAATGCGGGGCCGTGCGCTACCGCGCGACCGCGATGCTCGACAACGCGCACCTCTGTCATTGCCGTATGTGCCAAAAGGCGGTGGGCAACCTCTTCGCGGCCCTCGTTGCTGCGCCAAAGGATGCGCTCGCCTGGACGCGCGGCAAGCCGTCGGTGTTCATGAGTTCGGAGCACGTCGAGCGCGGCTTCTGCAGCGCCTGCGGCACGCCGTTGTTCTACAACGACGTCAAAGCGAACCGGATCAACCTGACGATCGGCTCGCTCGACAGCCCGTCCGCGTTCCCCCCGCGCGGCAGCACCGGCACGGAGGGCATGCTCCCGTGGTTCAAAAACCTCGCCGCGGCGAAGGACTACGGTGCTACCGAAGCCGGCGATCAGGCCGCCTGGGCGGCCGCGATCAAATCGACGACCCGCCAGCACCCCGACCACGACACGACGGATTGGCCATTGAAGCGGAGTTGACGGGTTCGTACTCGCGCGGTCTGGGCTGGTGTCCCAGGCGCCTATCTTCCCTGCCGCAATGAACGCCGCTCAAGATCGAGTTCGCCGATCGGGATGACCTCGATGTCCTTGCGCACCGCCTTCAGCGCGTCGAGGAACTTCGCGGCGTCGCCGACGATGACGAGCGTCGCCCGGTCCGCCCCGGCGTAGCGGCGTGCCGCTGCTGTCGCCGCATCCGCTGTCACCGCCGCGAGCTTGCCGTTGAACGCAACCGCCTCGCTCGCCGGCATGCCCTGCAGCACGAAGCCCGCAATCGCACCACCAAGCCCGCCCGCCGTCTGGACCTGCCGGTTGAAACCGCCCGCGAGGAACGTCTTGCGTTTGCCGATCGCGACCTCGTCCAGCGGCTCGTTCTTCAAGCGGTCGAGTTCGGCAAGAATCACCTTCGCCACGTCCGCCGCCGACTCGTTCTTCGTCTGCGCCGAGGCCGAAATCACGGCAACGTCCAGCCGCTGCGGCAGGTTCGAGTAGGAGCCATAGCTCAGCGCGCGCTTCACGCGCACCTCCTGGAACAGCCGGCCGTTGCTGCCCGCACCCAACACGGCGTTCGCCGCCGCGAGCGCGTAGTAATCCGCATCGCCGCGCTTGAGCGCCCGCACAGACGCAGTGACGGCCGCCTGACCCGCACCCGGCAGATCGATGACGATCGTGCGCACCGGCTCCGCCTTGCCGGCCCGGCCGATCGGCTGCACCCCGGCGCCGCCGCTCGGCTGCCAATCGCCGAAGATGCGCGTGGCGAGCGCAACCGCCTGCGCCTGAGTCATCCCGCCCGTCACGACCAGTGTCGCATTTTCCGGCCGCCAATAAGCCTGATGCGCGCGCACGAGGTCCTCACGCGTGAGCCGCTTCAGCGACGTGTCGGTGCCGTTGGGTGGTGCGCCGTAGGGGGCAGCCCCATACATCGCGCGCTGTGACGCGAACCCGCCAATCGCCCCCGGGTCCTTGAGCGCGACCGACCAAAGGTCGAGCGAGCGCTTACGGTCGCGCTCGAACTCTTCAGCCGGATACGACGCGTTCCGCGCGACATCGGCAAGCAGCACCGCCGCGCTATCCAGAGTCGCGAGCGGCGCGACGACATTGAGTGTGGTGCCGTCCGGACTGGCGAACGCGCCGATCGATGCGCCGAGCGACTCGATCCCCGCGGCGATCTGATCTGCCGAGCGCGTCGCCGTACCCTTGACCATCACCGCCGTCGCCAAGGTCGCAAGGCCCGCTTTATCCGCGGGATCCGTCGACGTGCCGCCGTTCACGACCAGCGTGAGGGAGGCAAACGGCATGTCGCTCGTCTTCGCCGCAATGACCTTCATGCCGTTGGGAAGCGTCTGCTCCGCAAGCGCAGGCGGCACGACCGGCACATCCGCCGACGGCGCAGGCGGCGCCTCGCGCTCGGCCTCCGGCAGAAGCTCGTTCGGTGTCGCCTTCGCTGTGGGAAGCGGCTTGAACTTAGGCATGGCAATGGGGTTGCGCCAATTGTCCGCCTCGCCCGCGGGGCGCTTCGTTTCGTCGAGGTAGCGAACGTCAACGCGAATGTCGGGATTGAGATAGGTACGCGCGACACGCTGAATGTCGGCAAGCGTCACCTTCTCGATCGCCGCAAGCGCCTTGTCCGGCCACTTCGGATCGCCGGTGGACACCAGCGCCTCGCCAAGCAGGAACGCGCGTCCCGCAAACGTCTCGCGCTGCTGCAGATCCTGCGACAGCAACTCGATCTTCGCCTCCGCCAACTCAGCCGCCGTCGCGCCCTGATCGCGCAACTTGGCGATTTCAGCGCGGATGACGGCCTCGGCCTCCTCGACCGTCTTGCCCCCGGCGAGGATCGCAAAGGGAGCCATGCACCCGCCATCCTCTTGCTGCTCGCTAAGGACACCGGTCTGCGTCGCGATCCCGGTTTTGACGAGCGCGTGCTGCAGCCGCGACGACTCCCCCCGGCTCATGATGGCGTCCAGCACCGTCAACGCAGCCGCATCGGGATGCTTGAGCGAGGGCAACTGCCACACGCTCGCGACCGCGGGCAGCGGCACGTTCGGTGCAAACATCACCGACGTCCGTGCGGTCTTCCGCGGTGTCTGCTTCGCGTCGATAGCGAGCGACGCCGGATGCTTGCGCTTCGAGATCGAGGCAAAGTGCTTGTCGATCAACGCATCAAGCTGCGCCTGATCGAAGTTCCCCGACACGATCAGCGTCGCCGTATCCGGCCCATAAAACGCCTCGTGGAACGAGCGCGCGTCATCCAGCGTCGCCGCATTCAACTCGTCGATGCTGCCGATCACCGGCCGCCGGTTCGGCAGCGTATCGTAACACTGCTCCGGCATCATGAAGCCGAAGAGGCGTCCGTAAGGTTGCGCAAGGATACGTTGGCGCAGCTCTTCCTTCACCACGCCGCGCTCCGTCTCGAACACGGCCGCGTCGACCACAGGCCGCGCCATGCGCTCCGCATGTGTCCACAACATCCGCTCGAGATAAGCCGCAGGCACGATCTCGTAGTAGTTCGTCCGGTCGTCGCCGGTCGAAGCGTTTCGCACGCCGCCCACATCTTCCGTCAGCTGGTTGACCATGTTGAGCGGCATGTTGCGCGTCTTGCGCGAGAGAATGTGCTCGAACAGATGCGCGAACCCCGACCGGCCTTCCGGATCGTGCTTACCCCCGACCTCGTACCACATCTGCACGGCCACGTTCGGCGTCGAACGGTCCTGCAGCATATAGACCTTGAGCCCGTTCTTGAGCGTGCGCGTCGTGTACTGAAGCGCCGGCACACTGACCTTCGCCGCTTCCTCGCCGTGCGACGTCGCCACCGGCGCAGCCAACACCACCGCCGCCGCAGCGAGCGCGAACAAGACCTTCCGCATTCGATTTCCCCCTAGCACTTTGCGGGGATAGGACCGAACCTGAAGGCCGTTTGCAACCGCCTCACCGCGAGTTGATCCTGGGCACCGCGCCGCAATGCGCCTAAACTCGCGTCAAGCCCCAGCCGATGAGCCACCCATGCCCCGCACCCTCGCCGATATCCCCACGTTGCCGCTGCCGATGCCGGCTGACGCCGATCCGTACGCTGTCTTCGCCGAGTGCCGCGCGCAGGCGCCGTTCGTGCGCGTGGAGATGGGGCTCGTCCTCGCGTTGCGCGCGCGCCACCTCGACGTCGTGATGACGGATGTCACGCGCCAGCTCGAAACCGAAACGAAACTCATGTCGGGCATCACCTCCGGCCCGATCTACGCGTTCACGGAAGCGGCCATGCTGTTTGCGAACGGCGATGCCCACCGCCGCCGCCGCGCGCCGGTGCAGCGCACGTTCGCCTTCAAGCTCATGGAAGCGATGCGCCCGAAGGCGGCCGAACTTGCCGCGGAACTGATCCGCCCGCGCCTGAACGCCGGTCCGATCGACTTCGTGAACGAGATCGCGGCGCAAATCCCGGCGCGCATCATCGCCGATATCCTAGGTATCCCGCGCACCGACCTGCCTGTTTTCCTCCAGTGGATCGCCGACACGGCCGAGGCGCTGGGCTTCATCGAGCCTGCGCGCCGCGCACAGATCGAGGCAAGCCTCACGGCCTTCGACAAGTACGTCAGCGCGCTGCTCGACGACCGCCGCCGCAACCCACGTGGCGACTTCCTCACCGACTATGTGGAGGCGACCGCGCGCGACGGCGAACTCAGCGACATCGAAATACGCACGCAGATCATCGGCCTGATCCTTGCTGGTTCCGATACGACGCGCGGCTCGCTTTGCATGACGTTGGCTCGGCTTCTGCAGCACCCAACGCAGTGGCGCGCCTTCTGTGAGAACCCGGACGCCATGAAACGCGGCGCGGTGGATGAAGGCCTTCGCTTCGAACCGGTCATCTCCGGTATTCCGCGGGTCGCCGTGAAGGACTTCGAGCTCGACGGCTATCTGATCCCGGCAGGAACGCTCGTTGCCGTCTCGTTGCTCTCGGCCTTGCGCGACGACGAAGTCTTTGCCGATGCGAATCGCTTCGATATCGCGCGCAAAGACCATCCGCGCTGGCACATGATCTTCGGCGCCGGCGCCCACCGCTGCGTCGGCGAAGCCTTAGCCCGCGCCGAGATGGAGGAAACGCTCGCCACCATCGCCCGCTTAGCACCGAACACAAAGCTCGAAGGTTCGCCGCCGCGCCTCAAGCCCGGCGCCATCCGTCAAATAGACCAAATGCGGGTCGTCTTCGCGAACTAAGTGCAGGTCGAAATGCTTAAGAGCGTGACAGAGTGTTGAGCGCAGGCGTAGAGTGCACGCGAGAGACCGACGGAAGGCGAGCCCTCATGGCCGACGTCACGCTGCAGTTCGCGCAGGCTCTGGACCACGTTCGCACGGCCCCCGCTGTTCCCCAAATCTGGGAAGCGGTGAAGAGCTTCGCCAAATCATTCGGCTACTCGCACCTCGCCGGTGTCGATGCCGCGCGCATAGCGGGCGGCGCTGCGGGTGCGCTGATCTACACCGATGCGCCCGACGTGCCGGAGATGCTCGATCGCGCCTATCCCTACGCCGCCGTCCCATACGTCGCGCGCGGCCTGCGTTCGCCAGAGATGTTCTTGATCTCCGAGTTGCGTGACGACCCCAACGTGCGCGGACCTTGGACTGAGCTGATGGCTGACGTTGTCAAACGGGGCGATGGCCTCGTTATCCCTGTCTTCGAAGCCGACGAACCCGTAGCCGGCTTCCTGTTGGGCGGGGAGGCGATAGACGCCTCGCCGCTAACGCGCGCGATGCTGCAAATCCTCTGCCATGCGGCCTTCGCACGCTATCGCATGTTGAAGAGCGGAAAAAAGCCCTTCACACCCCACGCACTCACCACGCGCGAGATTCAATGCCTGCGCGCGGCCGCTGCCGGCAAGGGCGATGCGGAAGTCGGCGCCGACCTCGGCATCTCCTCCCGTACCGTCCGCTTCCACATCGACGGCGCCAAATCCAAACTCAAGGCCACGACCCGCGTGCAAGCCATCGCGAAGGCGCTGCAGGAGAAGATCATCACGGTCTAGGTGCGTCGATTGACGCGTTGGTGCCGAGCCTCGACTCGACTACGCCATGATGCATGAGGCAGGGGACCGAGCACATCGCACGCCGCCGCGCGATCGCGGGGACGATCGGCGCGCTGCAAATCCCGGCCTGGGGCTCGAGCTTCTTTCTGCTGACCGTGCTTGCCGCGCCGATCGTAAGCGACACCGGTTGGTCGCTGACATGGACGGTCGGCGCCCTATCGTTGGGCCTGCTCGTATCCGGATTGGCATCGCCGCTGGTCGGCCGCCTGATCGAACGCCATGGCGGCCGGCCGGTGCTGAGCGCGAGCGCCGTGCTCTTTGGCGCGGGGCTCGTGCTGGTCGCGGTCGCGCCGCACATCATCGTCTTCTATGCCGGCTGGATCGTGATCGGCCTCGCGATGGCCGCAGGACTCTATGACGCCGCCTTCTCGACGCTGGGCCGGCTCTACGGTGAAAGCGCGCGCCAGCCAATCACGGCGGTGACGCTGTTCGGCGGTCTCGCGAGCTCCCTCGCTTGGCCGTTGACCGCCTATCTGAACGAAGCCGTCGGCTGGCGCGGCACCTGCCTCATTTATGCGGCGATGCATCTCGCCGTCGCGTTGCCGCTCTACCGGTTTGTCTTGCCGCGCGAAGCGGTCCGCGAGGCCGTCGTGCACGCCTCAAACGGGGCGCAGACCCCGAAGAATGAAACACTGATATTCGTTGCACTCGCCGCGACATTTGCTTTGGCCATCTTAATTGCATCGACAAACGCGGTTCATCTGCTCACGTTTCTTGAGCATCACGGCGCCGGCGCGGCGGCAGCCGTCGCCTTGGCCGCGCTCGTCGGCCCCGCGCAAGTGGCTGCGCGCGCGTTGGAGATGGCGATCGGCCGTTACCACCACGCGATCTGGACGCTCGCCGCATCCGCAGCGCTGGTAGCCGCCGGTGTCGTCCTCCTGTGGCGCGGTCAGGAGCCGCTCGTCGCGGCACTCGTGCTCTACGGTGCAGGCGTCGGCATCAGCTCGATCGCGCGTGGCGCGGTCCCGTTGGCCCTGTTTGGGCCGGACGGTTATGCCGCCCGCATGGGCAAGATCGCCCGGCCCGTCTTCATCGCGAGCGCCGCCGCACCGACGCTCGGTGCACTCGCTATTGAGGCCTGGGGCGTTTCCACCACGCTCGCGATCCTGACCGGCCTGGCAGCCATCAATGTCGCGATCGTCGCGGCACTTGTGATCGCCACGAAGCGAACGCGCTGAGCGGCGAGTTACGAGCCCGGAGCCTTCAGCGCCTCGCCCAAGAACGCCCGCGTCTTCTCCCACCCGTCGGCGAGCGCGGCGTTCGTTTCCTCGCCCGTGCCGCCCAGCGTCGAAAGGCGCCAGTAACGCGGGTTCGATTCCGCAACCGGCACGCCAAACGCGTAGTGCCCGGCCTTCGCGTAGGCAAGCAGTTGCACGCTCGTCAGTCCGTTAGCCTTTGCGCGCGCTTCCGTCATGCGCGCCATCGGGCACGACGGCCAAACCACGTCTTTCCCGGCGCAGATCAAAAGTACCTGCGCCTTGATCTGCTCGATAGGGATCACGACGCCCGCTTTCGAAGCTTGCACGCGCTCCATTTTGCCGAGCCATTCGGGCGTATAGAAGTCGAACGAAAACCCGACGTCGTCGACCGAGATATAGGGCAGGGGTGCCCCGTTCGACGTCCACGCCGCGCCCGGCACGACAAACGGATTGTCCCAATCGAACCCCGCCCAAATCGCGTTCGATGGCATGCCAAGCACAAGCGCGCGGATTTCCGGATGCCGGATCGCGAGCAACTGCGCCGGCTCCGTGCCGCGCGACCACGCCGCAATCGCGATACGCTCGGGATCGACATTGGGCTGCGCCTTCAGCCATGCGAAGGCGCGCTCGAACCGCTCGATCGGCATGTCGACCATCCGCGCCGGCAATCCCGGACCGCGGTGATAGGCAACGTGCAGCGCGCTGTAGCCTTCAGCCTGCAGCGCCCGCGCCAGATCCGTCATCTCGCTCCCGAGACCGCCTTCGCTGCCGCCGAGCACCAGCACCGCCGGATGCTTGCCGTCCCCAGCCGCCGGATAGAAGTTCGCGAGCATGCCGTCATCGGCGACGCGAACGCCGCTCGGCCTCGGATCGATCAGCTCTGCCTTCGGGATCCACGGTTTGGCGTACCAAACCCATGCCGCGCCGATCAGGGCCAGCGTCAGCAGCACCAGAAACGCAATACCAATGCGACGAACCAAAATCACGATGTCTTCCCTTTCCGCTTCGATTTCCGTTCGCGCGCCTCGCGCGCATCCCTGATGAACTCGACGATCTCGCGCGTCATCGGCTGGTCCACGTTCTGTCCCCAGTCCCCGACGTTGAGCCAGAAGTTGCGCGCCTCGCGCTTCTGTTGCTCGCTCGCCACGGCGTTGAACGGTTTGAGCAACTCGTTCCACCGGTCGAGCAGCGCTTGCGCCTTCACAGATGCGGGATCGAGCGGCAACGCCGCCTTGATGTCGCGCGCAATGTCCCAGAACGCTTGATCGTAGGCTTGCGGATCGACGCGCGCGCGAAGCTTCTCTTGCATCTTCACCCACGCCTTCTGGCGTGCCGGCGAGAAATACCTGTCGAAGATCTTGCGCCAGCTTTCGTCCTGCTCGCAGTGCTCGCCCGCCTCGACCAGGCGGCATAGCACGTCGACGTCGGCGCTTCCGCCGCGCTCCAACTCGCGCGCGATGCCCTGAAGCAACGTTAGCGACGACTGCACGGACGTGGCCTGCGCCTTCAAACTCTCGATCTGCGCCTTGACCAGCGTCTTCGCGTCGACCTTGGCGGCAAGCAGCGTCTCGATCTCGGCGAGGCTAAAGCCAGCGCGCTTCAGGATGCGCACGCTCGCCAGCGCGCGAAGCGCCTCCGCCCCGAACAACCGTTGCCCGGCGGCCGAGCGGTCGGGCTTGACGAGCCCAAGCCGCTCGTAATGCCGGATCGCGCGCTCGGTCAGCCCCGTGCGCGCGACCACATCCCCGATCTTGAGCAACCCGTGTCCGGCCATAACGCGAGTTCTAATCCCTGACCCAACGTCAGGGGCAAGGGGAGGCGCAAAGCCCAGAAATCAGCGGATGTTCGTCAGCCCTTCGGCGTGCAGTCATGCCGTCCGGCGGAGCCGTTGCGGCACGGCACCGGCAACGCGCTCAAGTTCGCCCGTGGTTTCCATGTGCAGTTTCACCGTCGTTGTGTACCAACTCACCGATCCAAGCTGCGCACGCTGCGGCCTCGAAAGAACGTCGGCGACGAGATCCGGAAGGTCCACAAACGCCACGCCCTCTCGCGATTTCGGCACGCACTTTCGGATGGCGTTGCGGATGAGATCGTACTTCCATTTCGCGATGGCCGTCGGCCGTTTGCCCGGCGTTGGTGTCGCGCAAACGATTTTGGCTTCGCCTAACTTGGCCATGTATCCCCCCAAGTCTAGCTGCGGCTTCACTTCCGCTTCGCCGTCATCTCGAAGAACGGCACCCAGGCCTTGTCGTCGCTGCTGCGCTCGCCGATCTCGCGCCACACGCCGTTCTCGACCGTAGTGGTGTAACGCACCTTCATCGGACCGAACGTCATGCCCCACACCATGGTGTTGCCGTTGACCGAAGCCGTGGTATCGGCGAAACGCCCGACGGCAGCAAACGAACGGAACTTGTACTGACTGCTGGCAGGATCGAAGGTCACGACGGCAAGTGCATCGTGCACGGTCTGCCCATTGGCGGTGGACTTCCCGTGCCCCTCGATGAGCAAGAGCGTGCCGTCATGCTTGAGTTGAATGCGCTCGGTCTGGCTGAACGTCTGCCGTGGTCCCGGACCCATCGCGATCGAGCCCCCGCCCTCCCATTCGCCCAGCAGAAACGCGAGCTTCTGAATGGCGGCCTGGTGCGCGGCCTTGTCCGGCATATCGGCGGCCTGAGCCGCGTTCATCGCAAAGGCGGAAATCGCGAAGAGAAACGCAAGAATACGCATACGAACATCCCCGTGTCTGACGTGAGGCGTAAACCTAAGAAGTTTCGCCATACGCTGTCTTGAACGAAACGGTCATGCGCCGCGAACGTTGATGTGCTCGATCTGGCGAAGATAAGCCTCGATCAGGCGCGGCGACCCGCCAAATATGTCCCTGAACTCGCGCGTGAGATGCGGTTGGTCTGAAAAGCCGCCATCGTGGGAAACGCCGGTCAATTGCGCCTCCTCCTTTTCCAACAGCAATAGGCAAGCGCGACGGATGCGCCGAACCCGCGCAAACTCTTTGGGAGAAAGCCCCACATGCGCAGTGAACTTCCGGCGGAACTGCCGTGCCGAGAGACCGCATTGGTGTGCGAGACGATGGATCGCGCCGGCGCCGTGGTTGGCGAGCAGTCGATCGATCGCCTGCGCGATGGCCGAGTCGGGCGCTTCGGCGGACGCGGCCAGCTCCTTGACCGCGCTCTCGAGCGCCGCAGGGGCTTGCCCACCGCTGGCGCTCGCGATGGTTCGATCGACCACGCTTGCGACAGCGGGCAGGAACAACGACACCGGACCGATCTTGTCGGCGAGCGTCGCGGCGTCGATGCGCAACAGCGGCCCCGTCGCCGATGGATGTAGCCTGACGCCGGTATAGACGATCCCCCGCCGGACGCGCACGCGATGCGCTTTCGTCGAGGGCCCCGCCAGTACGGCAATACCCGGCGCGCCGCCGGGGCTCTGCATGACGCTGATGGACAGCGTCCCGTCGGGCACGATGACGTGCTCGAAGTCGTCGCCGTCGCTGGCCTCAACCTCGAAGCGCCAGTGCTGCGCTATCCACGGCGCCAAAGCCGGCGAGGGTTCCGACTCCTCATAGATCACGTGCGAACGACCTTACCCGGGTTCATAATCCCCTTCGGGTCGACCGCGCGCTTTACCGCGCGCATCATCTCGAGCGCGGCTGCGCTTTTGTAGCGCGTGATCTCGTCGATCTTCGCCTGGCCGATGCCGTGCTCCGCGCTGATCGAGCCGCCGAACGCGTGCACGATGTCGTGCA
>CAZYGK010000079.1:0-15222 GCA_964647355.1 uncultured Flavobacteriaceae bacterium
GAAACCGCCACGCTGCGCGGTTCGCGCTTGCCGTTCACCGCAGTCGGGCGCTCGGCCTCCGGGATGAGGTCGATCTTGTTCCAAACTTCGATCATCGCATTCTGCGCGACTTCGCCCACGCCGAGTTCGCTGAGCACGTCCAGCACGTCGTCCTTCTGCGCCTGGGCGTCCGGATGACTGATGTCGCGCACATGGAGCAGCAAGTCTGCTTCCAGCACTTCTTCCAGCGTCGCGCGGAACGCGGCGACGAGCTGCGTCGGCAGATCGGATATGAACCCCACGGTGTCGGAGAGAATGATCCGCCGCTTCGACGGCAGCACGAGCCCGCGCATCGTGGGATCAAGCGTCGCGAACAGCTGATCCTTCGCCATCACCTCGGCGCTGGTCAGGCGATTGAAGAGCGTGCTCTTGCCGGCGTTCGTGTAGCCGACAAGGGCCACGACCGGAAACGGCACGCGCTTGCGCGCGTCGCGATGCAGCTGGCGCGTACGCTTCACGTCTTCAAGCTCGCGCTTCAGCTTCGCGATGCGATCGCCGATCGCGCGCCGGTCCGCTTCGATCTGCGTTTCACCGGGGCCGCCCAAGAAGCCGAAGCCGCCGCGTTGCCGCTCCAAGTGGGTCCACGACCGAACGAGCCGGCCCTTTTGATAGCTGAGATGCGCGAGTTCGACTTGCAGGCGGCCCTCCGCCGTCCGCGCGCGCTCGCCAAAGATCTCGAGGATCAACCCGGTACGATCGAGCACCTTCGTGTTCCACGCCTTTTCCAGGTTGCGCTGCTGCACCGGCGTGAGCTGCCCGTCGCAAATCACGAGCTCGGGTTTCTCGGCCTCGCACAGCGCCTTCAACTCATCCACCTTCCCCTTCCCGATCAACGTCGCAGGGCGTGGCTCGGCGAGAGGCGCGGGCAGGGCCGCGACCACGTCGAGGTCGATCGCGCGCGCAAGACCCTTCGCCTCCTCAAGGCGGGCCTCAAGCGAGCGCGGCTCATCCGAGCGCTTCAGAAATGGATGCACGACGATCGCGCGGCGGGAACCTTGGTTCCAATCGCCGAACGAACGCCCGCGTGTGGGTTCGATCAAATCAGAATGCTTCTAAGTCGCTAGTGCGCCGCTTCGGCTGCTTCCGGTGTTTCTTGCTCAAACAACGGAACCGGAACCGACGGCATCACGGTCGATATAGCGTGCTTGTACACCAGCTGCGAGTGGCCATCCCGGCGCAGCAGCACGCAGAAATTATCGAACCAGGTGATGATGCCCTGGAGCTTTACCCCGTTGACCAGAAAAATGGTCAAAGGTGCTTTGTTCTTGCGACAGGCATTCAGAAACGTGTCTTGCAAGTTCTGCTGTCGATCACTCATGGGTTGGCCCCATTTTTCACTGCTCCGCCCGAAACGCGCGGGCTCGATGTAAGTCGCTATTTCAGCCTCGTCTGACAGGTGTACGAGAACGCGACTCAGTCCCTCGTGTACGCCTGCCGCGAGAAAATGGACGAGCCGTCGCGGCGGAGCAAGAGCGAACCCCGCCAGGTCGCAGCGTTAACTAACGAGACGACCAGTACGCCTTGCCGATTCTGCCAGTGATAAGCCCTGGTTTTCCGTCCCCCACGGCCCGACCGTCGATTTTTGTGACGGGAAGCACACCGAATGAGGCGGCCGAGATGAACGCTTCCCGCGCGCGCTTGGCCTCCTCGACGGTGAAGCCCCGCTCGGCCAATTCCACACCTAGCTGACGGCAAAACGCAATGACCTCTCCGCGGGTGACGCCCGGAAGGATCGCGTGACTGAGCGCGGCCGTGCGCAACACTCCCTTCTCGTCCACGATCCACGCTGTCGTCGACGCACCCTCGGTGATGAGGCCGTCGCGCCCCACCAGCCAAGCCTCGAAGACGCCGGCCTCGCGCGCAGCCTGCTTGGCGAGCACATTCGCGAGTAAGCCCGTAGACTTGATATCGCATCGCGCCCAGCGCGCATCGGGTTGCGTAACGACGGCAACACCCTTTTCCGCCAGTATCGCATACCGCGCAACATCGAGACTGCGCGCGGTCACAACCAGTGTCGGCCTCACATCCGCCGGAGGAAAGCCGTGATCGCGCCGCGCGACCCCGCGCGAGATCTGCGCATAAACCAACCCGTCCCGCACGCGATTGAGCCTGACCGTTTCCCGCAACACATGACCGAGCTGACGCATGCCCATGGGCGCGCGCATCTTCAATTCGCCGAGCGACCGCTCGAGCCGCGCCAAATGCGGCGCTTCGTCGATCAGTTTACCGTTCCGGACCGCGCACACCTCATACACGCCGTCGGCAAACTGAAACCCGCGGTCCTCGATCGCAACCGTGGCCTGCGCGAACGGCACGTAGCGCCCGTTGACATAAGCGATGCGGCTCATTGCGGCATCGCTACCCGATCATGTCGTCGCCGCGGCCGCCGGTATTGATGCCGAGCGACTTGAGCTTGCGGTGCAGCGCCGACCGCTCCATGCCGATGAAGGCGGCCGTGCGCGAGATGTTGCCGCCGAAGCGGTTGATCTGCGCCAGAAGGTACTCCTTCTCGAACATCTCGCGCGCATCGCGCAGCGGGAGCGCGATGATGCGTTCGCTGCCTGCCCCTTGGCTCACCGCCGGCGTCGAGTTGCCGACATCGGCCGGCAGCAGCTCCGCCGTGATCACACCGTCCGGTGCGTCAGCGGCAAGGATCATCAACCGCTCCACGTTGTTCCGGAGCTGGCGGATGTTGCCCGGCCAGTTATGCGCCTGAAGGGCCGCCATCGCGTCGTCACCGACCTTCTTCGGCTGCAAGCCGGTAGCATTGGCGATGCGGTTCATGAAGTGCTCGATCAACGAAGGGATGTCTTCGCGGCGCTCAACCAGCGGCGGCACGCGAATGCCGACGACGTTCAAACGGTGGAACAAGTCCTCGCGCAAACGCCCGTCCTGAATCTCCGTCCGCGCATCGCTGGAGCACGACGAAATCACGCGCACGTCGACCTGCACGCGCTGACCGCCGCCCACGCGCTGAAAGTTCTGCTCGACGAGCACACGCAGGATCTTGCCCTGCGTCTCGAGCGGCATGTCCGGCACTTCGTCCAGGAACAGCGTGCCGCCGTGCGCCTGCTCGAACAGGCCAACCTTGCGCCCGCCGTCGCCCGCACCTTCGACACCGAACAGCTCGATCTCCATCCGCTCGGGCGCGATGGTAGCGCAGTTGATGGCGATGAACGGGCTCTTCTGCCGGCGCGACTTCGCGTGCAGGAGCCGCGCAACCACTTCCTTGCCCGAACCCGGACCCCCGGTGATCATCACCCGGCTGTTCGTCGGCGCGATGCGCTCGATCAGCTGACGCAATTGACCGATCGCGTGGCTCTGCCCGACAAGATCGAAGTCGTCCCACAAACGCTCCTTCAGGGATTCGTTTTCCCGTCGAAGACGTTGCGCCTCCAGGGCGCGCTCGACCGTCAGCAGGATGCGGTCCGCTTTGAAGGGCTTCTCGACGAAGTCGTAGGCGCCCTTCTTGATGGCAGTTACGGCGGTCTCGATGTTGCCGTGGCCGCTGATCACCAGAACCGGCAAATCGGGATGCTCTTTCTTGATCTCGTCCAGCACCTGCAGCCCGTCGAGCCGGCTGCCCTGCAGCCAGATGTCGAGGATGATGAGCGCCGGCCTGCGCGAGCGCACTTCACGCAGGGCGCCGTCGCTGTCGCCGGCGAGGCGCGTATTGTACCCCTCGTCCGACAAAATTCCGGCGACGAGTTCCCGGATGTCCGCTTCGTCGTCGACGATCAGAATGTCCAGAGCTTGGAGGGCTGCGTTCTTGCTCATTGTCATTCACCTGCAAGTTTGACCGGGGCCGTAAGGCGCCGCGGGAATGTAAGCCTGACCTGCGCGCCGCTTTCGCGGGTGGCGCCGGTTTCGTCCGTCTTCGGTGCGTCCTCCAGCGTGAGGGCGCCTTTGTGGTCTTCCATAATCTTCTTGACGATAGCGAGCCCAAGGCCCGTGCCTTTGGCACGCTTCGTTACGTAGGGCTCCGTCAACCGATTGCGATCTTCCGACGGCAGCCCGACGCCGTTGTCGGCAACTTCTATGGAGACGCGAGCGGCATCTTGCGCGATCCGGATCTCGATCCGCCCACCTTCGCGCAGCGGGTGCTCTTCGTCCCCTTCTTTGCCGAACTTGGCTCGAACGGCCTCGCCGGCATTCTTCAGCACATTCGTCAGCGCCTGGCTGACGAGCCTCCCGTCGCATTCGACCTGGATCGCTTCGTCTGGAATCAGCAGCGCAAACGTAATTTGCGGTAGCGCCACTCTTTGTAGGAACACTGCGTGCCTGATCAACTCGCCGATGTCTTCGTCCTTCATCACCGGCTGAGGCATCCGCGCGAACGAGGAGAACTCGTCGACCATCCGGCCGATGTCGCCGACCTGGCGGATAATGGTCTGCGTACACTGCTCGAAAACCTCGGGGTCTGTCGCGATTTCCTTCTTGTATTTACGCCGCAAGCGCTCTGCCGACAGCTGAATGGGCGTGAGCGGATTCTTGATCTCGTGCGCGATGCGCCGGGCAACGTCCGCCCAAGCCGACGTCCGCTGCGCGGAGATCAAATCGGTGATATCGTCGAACGTGACAACGAAGCCTCGGTCGTCCTCGCTCGCCCGTTCCCGCGTAACGGTCACCGTGAAATTGCGCGCCTTACCCCCGCGCACCAAGTCGATATGACCCTGTACGCGGCTCTCGTTACCGGAAAGCGCCTGCGCAATCAGCGGCGCCACTTCGGGAACCGCATCGCCGAGATCTTTGCCAACGATATCCTCGCGCCCAACGCTGAGCAGCGTCAGCGCAGAACGGTTGATCACGTCGGCGCGCCCCTGGCCATCCAAGCCTACCACGCCGGCAGAGACACCCGAAAGCACCGCTTCCGTGAACCGCGTGCGCTGTTCGGCCTGCCGATGCGACTCGACAAGCTCGTTCCGCTGGCTCTGCAACTGCGCCGTCATGCGGTTGAAAGCGCGCCCGAGCGACGCCAATTCGTCGTCGTCGTCCGCGAGCATCACACGTGCCGCGAGGTCGCCCTCCGAAATACGCTCGGCCGCGCCGATAAGCCGTCCGATCGGCGTCACCAGGCGGTTCGCAACCCCAAAGCCGATCCAAATCGCGCCAAAGATGATGAGGAGCGCGATGATGCCGTACATCATGCCGAAAGCTGCTTGCGCTGCATCGCGGTCCCGCTGCAGCTGCTCATACTTGAGTGCGGCCTCGCTTGCGCTTTGCTGGTATTCAACCAGCTGCTTGTTGACCTCCCCCATGACCACCAAGAACAGGTTGCCGACAGGATCGAGACGCGCGACTGCCCGGCTGCCTTCTGGCGTGATCGTGATCGAAATTCCGTTTGAAATGGTCTCCGAGATCTCGTCCGCCGACGGCCGGACGACCGGAACCAGTCCCACAACGGCAACCTCCTCGCCAACCGTATTGAAGATGCCGCCGCCGGGTAGCTGACGCTCCGTCAGTTGCTTCCTCAGAAAGTAGTCCATTCTCTGGCGCGTGATCTCGTTGTCGACCACCAACCCACCCGGGAACTCCTTTGTGTTGAAATCAGACGCCATGAACTCAGCATTGAACCGGATGGCTCGCTTCTGGTCCTCTTGATAAGCGTCCGCGAGCGAACTGGAGTTGTCGACGACGGCCCGAACGCCGCTGCTGAACCAGACATCCATCGCGAGATTGATGGTGACGGCGGCCGCGCCGGCAGTCAGCACAACGGGAATCACCGCTATGAGGAAGAAGATCGTCACGAGCCGGCCGTGCAATCGCGTGGCCGCCCCGCCCGTTCGCCGCGCCATCCAGAGCCGGACAAGGCGACCAGTGACGAGCGCAATGAGCGCCATCAGCAGCAGAACATCGACGATGATGATGTAGAGGAGGACGCCCGGTGCGGTGGGCTCAATGTCGGTCGACCGCGTGAGGATCAAGTACGTCGTCACGACCGCAACAAGCGAAACGGCGATCAACACGTACGAAAGCACCGACGTCCGTGCGAAGCGGAACAGGTTCCGCTGCAGCCAGTCTTGGCCTTGTTCGGGTGCCGGTTGGGCCGTCATGCGCGGTTCTTGGGCCTACCCCTGTGCGAATATTGCAACGCAGAGTTTCAGCAACAGTGTCGTGCCTTTCAGGTTTCAATGTACCCGAACGATGACACTGTTGCCGATTTTAGTTGCGCTGTTACATCACTTGAAGCCGCGAAATAGGGGAATGTCAAGGCTCCGAATCTTCGCCCGGAGTGTATTCCGGTTAACCCCAAGGATCTCGGCTGCCTTGATCTGGTTGCCGCCGGTAAGCCCAAGACACATAGAAATGAGGGGCCGCTCGACCTCGCGCAGAGTCCGATCATAGAGGCCGGGCTGCGGCAGCCGCCCGCCAAGCTTCTGAATATGTGCCGACAGGTACCGTTCGACGAGCGCGTGAAGTGTTTCGTCGGCACCCTTCGCAGCCTCCGGCTCGCTCGGACCGTGCTCGCGTAGCTCCGCACCGATCGCATCAGCTTTGATCGTGGTGTCGGCGTGCAGGGCCACCACCCGCCGCACGACATTCTCCAACTCGCGCACGTTGCCGGGCCAACGATGCGCTTTGAGCGCATCGAGCGCAGCCCCATCGATCGACTTTTGCGGCATCCCCTCGCGCTCAACCTGCTTGAGGAAATGGCGGACGAGGTCGGGAATGTCCTCCAGCCTCTCGCGCAGGGGCGGCAGCCGCACCGGCACGACGTTCAGCCGGAAGAAAAGATCCTCCCGGAACAGCCCTTGGTGGATAAGCTGCCGCAGATCGCGATGCGTCGCCGCAATGATCCGCACGTTTGCCTTCACCGCCTGCCGCCCGCCGACCGGCGTAAACTCGCCCTCCTGAAGCACCCGCAAAAGCCGCGTCTGCGCTTCCATTGGCATGTCGCCCACTTCGTCGAGGAACAGCGTCCCGCCGTCCGCCTGCTCGAACTTCCCCGGAGAGCGCGCGCTCGCTCCGGGGAACGCGCCGCGCTCATGCCCGAACAATTCGCTTTCGATCATCTCGCGCGGAATGGCGGCCATGCTGACGGCCACGAACGGCCTGTTCCGCCGCTTGCCGAAGTCGTGCAGCGCGCGCGCAACGAGCTCCTTGCCCGTTCCGGACTCGCCGCTGATCATCACGGTCAAGTCCGTCTGCATGAGCCGCGCGATCACGCGATAAATCTCTTGCATCGCCGGCGAACGCCCCACGAGCGGCAAATCCTCCTCGCGCTCCACGTCGTTCGCTACCTGCTTCTTGGCCTTCGCCTGCAGCGCGCGCTGGACGACCGTCGTCAGCTCGTTGAGATCGAACGGCTTCGGCAGATACTCGAACGCGCCCCGCTCGGCCGCCGTGATTGCCGTCATCAGCGTGTTCTGTGCGCTCATTACGATAATCGGCAAATCGGGCCGGACCTTTTTCAGCCGGGGGATCATCTCGAACGCGTTCTCGTCCGGCATGATCACGTCGGTCACGACAAGATCGCCCTCCCCCGCCGATGCCCACCGCCACAACGTCGCCGCGTTCCCCGTCGTCCGCACGAGATAACCCGCGCGGCCCAGCGCTTGATTCAACACCGTCCGGATCGCTGCATCGTCGTCCGCAACAAGAATGGTTCCCGCATTCATCGCAGTCGCTCCTCTAACGGTGCATAGGCAAGCGCAAACGAAACACCGTGCGCCTCGGTTCGGATTCGCATTCGATCGTGCCGCCGTGATCGCTGACGATCTTGGCGACGATGGCGAGCCCTAACCCCGCCCCCTTCGGCTTTGAACTTACAAACGGCTCGAACATCGACGCCTGCATCTCGGCCGGTACGCCACTCCCGTTGTCGCGTACGCACACTTCTAGCGGCAGCGTCAGCCGATCGCGCGAGCCGCCAACCGTCAAATGAACGCCGGGCCTAAAGGCGGTCGAAAGAACGATCTCGCCGTCCTTGGCGCCTGCGACAGCGTCTGAAGCGTTTTTGACCAGGTTCAAGAACACTTGGATCAGGCGGTCGCGGTCGCCCATCACCGGCGGCAACGAGGGGTCGTAGTTGTCGGTGAACACGATCCCGCGCCCGAAGCTCGACCTCGCAAGCTGCTTTACGTGATCGAGCACCTCGTGAATGTTCACGGGGCGCCCTTCGACGGGCCGTCGATCCGTGAACACCTCCATACGGTCGACGAGCTTGCGAATGCGATCCGTCTCCTCGCAGATGAGCCGCGTCAGCGCCCGGTCGCTCTCCGACGCATTCTGCTCGATCAGTTGCGCGGCACCGCGGATTCCGGCGAGCGGATTCTTGATTTCGTGCGCAAGGATAGCTGCCATGCTCGTTACCGACCGCGTGGCATGCCGCTGTGTCAGTTGCCGGTCCATCTTGTGCGCGATGGATCGCTCCTGAAACATCACGAGCACGCCGCCGGGCACATCTATGATCGGCGAAAGATGCGCGTCCACCAGGCGCGGACTTAGACGCGGCGTCGCAACCTCGACTTCATATTCGCTGACCGTGACGCCGTGCGCGCGCACTTGATTGATCAGCGCGAGGACCGGGCTTCCGAATGGCAGCACGGCCGCGAACGGCTGGCGCCGCAACACCGCCGCACTGGAGTCGAAGAACTGTTCGGCCGGAGGATTGACGAAAAGAACCGCCCCCGTCGCATCGAGCGCGACGAGCGGATGGGGCACCGCCGCGAGAACGCCCTCCATCAACAGTGCGGCAATCGGTGCCCTGGCTTCCTTCGATTGCGGGGCCACCTTGAGCGTCATGCTGCCGCCGCCAAGTCGCCGCGCACGAGCGATATAAGCACGGGCTCCGGATCGGCGGCCCGCACCAAACGGTCGCGCAACGCCTTGTCGCCCGCAATCTGTTCAGCATACCAACCGAGATGCTTACGCACCACGCGCCGGCCGAGATCGACGCCGTAGTGCGAAAGCGAGGCGCGATACTGCGTCAACGCAACCAACCACTTCGCGCCGTCATCGGGATCGGCCGGGACCGCGTCGCCATGCACCGCCGCCTGCATCTGCGCGAGGATCCACGGCCGACCGAAGGCACCACGTCCAACTAGAACACCATCCGCACCCGAGACCTGCAGGATCTGAACAGCATCTCCGATAGACCGCACGTCGCCGTTCGCCAGCACCGGCACGCGCACGGCGCTCTTCACTTCGCCGATAAAGCGCCAGTCGGCCGAGCCCTCGTAAAACTGAGCCCGCGTCCGCCCGTGCACGGTGAAGGCCTGCGCACCTTCCTGCTCCAGCCGCAGCGCGAGTTCCGGCGCGTTGCGGCTGTCGTCGTCCCAGCCCAGGCGCATCTTCACTGTCACCGGTACGGATACGGCATCGACGACCGCACGAACGAGCGCCGCCGCAAGCTCGGGCTCGCGCATCAACGCCGACCCGCACTGCCCGCCCACGACCTTCTTCGCCGGACATCCCATATTGATGTCGATGAGAAAGGCGCCCTCAGCCTCCGCAAGCCGCGCGGCTTCTGCCAGCGCTACCGGATCGCGTCCGGCGAGTTGAATAGCGATCGCCCCATCGTCTTGGTCCGCTTTCAACCGCAACCCGGCGCTCTTGCGATCCCGCAGCAGTTCGGCACTCGCCACCATCTCCGAATAGACGAGCGGCGTACCGAACCCCCGCACAGCCGTCCGAAACGGCGCATCGGTCACCCCGGCCATCGGGGCCAGGCCAACCGGCCGCTGACCGAAGCTCTGAAACGGGTTGCCCATTATCTGTGCACCAAAGGCCGCTGCTCAATTTCAGGTCAGCCTAGGCCAGGTCGGGGAGTTTCGCAAGTGCAGCAAACCAGGCCGCTTGACGACTCGCAGCCACCCCATGCCCATCTGCCATTCAATGAGCACCCGCCCGACCTGCATCGCCCTGATCGTCGCCGCCGGCCACGGCACCCGCGCTGGCGAAGGCCCCCCGAAACAATATCGACCTGTCGGCGGCGTGCCGGTGCTGAGGCGGACGATCGAAGCCTTCGCCACCCACCCCACGGTGAGGGAGGTGCAAGTCGTCATCACGCCAGACCACCGCCCCTTCTACGACGAAGTGACGAGCGGCCTTGCCCTCCCCTCCCCCATCGCGGGCGGCGACACCCGTCAGGAGTCCGTGCTGCGCGGCCTCGAAGGCATTGCCGCCAAAGCCCCCGACCTCGTCTTGATCCATGACGCCGCACGGCCGTTCGTGAGCGCAGACGCTATCACGGCCACGATCGCCGCGCTGAAGACACACGATGGTGCACTCCCTACGATCGCCGCGGCCGACACGTTAAAGCGCCTCAGCGACGCTCGGGTCGAAGCAACGATCCCGCGCGACAACATCGCGCTCGCGCAGACGCCGCAAGGATTCCGCTTCACGAAAATCCTAGCCGCCCATCGCGCCGCTCGTGATACCACGTTCACCGACGACGCAGCGATCGCCGAACACGCGGGCCTGACTGTCGCTGCCGTACCGGGCTCGCGCTTGAACTTCAAACTCACCACGCCAGAGGATTTTTCGATGGCCGAAGCCCTGCTCGCCCACGCAGGCACCGTACGCACCGGACAAGGCTTCGACGTCCACCGCTTCGGCCCGGGCAATCATGTCTGGCTTTGCGGCATTCAGGTCGAGCACACGCATGGCCTCGTCGGCCATTCCGACGCCGATGTCGGCCTTCACGCGCTGACCGACGCGTTATTGGGTGCCGTTGCCCTCGGCGACATCGGACAACATTTCCCACCGAGTGACGAGCGCTGGCGCGGTGCCGCTTCGCACATCTTCCTGACCCACGCGGCGCACCTCATCGCCGAGCGCGGCGGACGCATCGAACACGTCGACGTAACGCTGATCTGCGAACGTCCCAAAGTCGCGCCGCATCGCGACGCGATGGTGGGACGCATCGCCGAACTCCTGAAGCTCGAGCGCACCCGCGTCAGCGTGAAAGCGACCACCACCGAGGGTCTGGGCTTCACCGGCCGCAGCGAAGGGATTGCCGCACAAGCCATCGCCACGGTGCGCCTGCCATGATGACCGAATTGAAGATTGCGCGCCTCCCCGAAGGGCGCAGCCTCACCGAACCGATGACCGCAGTGGCGACACTGGGCGGCGTCGGTCTCCTGCCGCTCGCCCCCGGAAGCTGGGGCTCGCTCGCCGCGTTACCGTTCGGATGGTTGATCGGCGTCACCGGCGGGTGGCCCGCACTCCTGATCGCAGCCATCATTGTCTCCGGCATCGGCTGGGTCGCGGCCGACTCGTACGTGAAAGCCACCGGTCGGGAAGACCCGCCAGAAATCGTCATCGACGAAGTCGCCGCGCAATGGCTTGCGATGACCGTCGTACCGATGACCCTGGCGGGCCTCATTGGCGCCTACCTCGTCTTCCGCCTCTTCGATACGATCAAGCCCTGGCCAGCAAGCTGGGCGGACGGCGAACTCGAAGGCGGCGCAGGCGTCATGCTCGACGACCTCATCGCCGGCGCCTACTCGCTTCTGCCGCTCCTCGCGCTGAACATCATGGGGTGGTTCTAGCTGTTCAAGCCTCACATCGCGATCACCTGAAAAGAGCAAGCTCTCGCGCCAGCCATGTCCTCACACAAACTCTTAAAGCTCGCCCAAACGATCCTCGCGGATGCGCGCACCAAGCAGCTGCGGATCGTAACCGCCGAAAGCTGCACCGGTGGCCTCGTGGCGGGCACGCTGACCGATGTCGCCGGATCATCCGACGTCTTCGAGCGCGGCTTCGTCGTCTACTCCAACGAAGCGAAACAAACCTGCCTCGGTGTTCCGAAGCAAACGATCGATCAATTCGGCGCGGTGAGTCCGGAGACGGTTCGCGCAATGGCCGAGGGCGCACTCACCCGCGCGCCGGCCCAACTCTCTGTCGCCATCACGGGGATCGCCGGGCCCGGCGGTGGCACGCCCTCAAAGCCCGTCGGCCTCGTCTACTTCGCGGCGGCACGCCTGGGGCATGAGACACTTGTCGAAGAACGCCGCTTCGGAGACATCGGCCGGCAGGCGATCCGCACGGAAAGCGTCGAGACCGCGCTCAACCTACTCTACCGCCGCCTCGCCTGACCCATAAAGCGCGTCAGCCCGCGCAATGAACGCACCGGTCATCTTCTCGACCGCGCGCGTGAACATGCCGGAAATGAGAGCCTCTAGCGTACGACTCTTGAAGCGGAAATCGATGTCGAACATGACCTCGCAACCGCTCTCGGTCGGAACGAACACCCAGCGGTTCATGAGATGCTCGAACGGCCCCTCGATGTACTCGATCGTGATCGTGCGCGAGGGATGGTCGAGCATCACGCGGCTCGTGAACCGCTCGCGCAGAGCACCGAACGCGGCGATAAGATCGGCCGTGAAAGTCGCCTCCTCGCGAGACCGTATCCGCACGCCGGCGCACCATGGCAGGAACTCCGGATAGCGCTCCACGTCCGCCACGAGCGCAAACATCTGCTCGCCGGTATAGGGAACAACGCGCTTTTCGCTGTGACGGGGCAAGCGAGTTTTAAGCTCCCGCGAGCTGCGCCCGGCGCGCAGCGCGCAGACGCTCGAAATCGTCGCCCGCGAGATAGGACGAACGCGTGAGCGGCGATGCCGACACCATCAAGAAGCCCTTCGCCCGCGCAATCTCGGCAAGGTTGGCGAACTCGTCCGGATGCCAGAACCGGTCGATCGCCGCATGACGTGGCGAGGGCTGCAGATACTGCCCGATGGTGATGAAGTCGACACCCGCCGCGCGCAGATCGTCCATCACCTGCATGATCTCTTCGCGCGTTTCGCCAAGGCCGACCATCATGCCCGACTTCGTGAACGTCGAAGGGTCGATCTCCTTCGCCTGTTGCAGCAAGCGCAAGCTCGCGAAATAGCGCGCGCCCGGCCGGATCTTCAGATAGAGCCGCGGAACGGTTTCAAGGTTGTGGTTGAACACATCGGGCTTGGCCGCAATCACGACCTCAAGCGCGCCCGGCTTGCGCAAAAAATCGGGCGTCAACACTTCGATCGTCGTTGCGGGCGATGCCGCGCGAATAGCCCCGATCGTGCGCGCGAAATGTTCGGCACCGCCGTCGCCCAGATCGTCGCGGTCGACAGACGTCACCACGACATGCTCGAGCCTAAGCTCGGCCACCGCCTTCGCCACCTTGTCGGGCTCGCTCGCGTCGAGCGCACCAGGCAGGCCCGTCTTCACATCGCAGAACGCGCACGCGCGCGTGCACGTGTCGCCCATGATCATGAAGGTCGCGTGCTTCTTCGACCAGCACTCGCCGATGTTCGGGCAGCCCGCCTCTTCGCAAACCGTGACGAGGCCATGCCCCTTCACGACAGCCTTCGTCTCCGCAAACACCTTCGAACCCGGCGCCTTCACGCGGATCCAATCGGGTTTGCGGGGTATCGGGTTGACCGGCCGCTCGCGCTTTTCCGGGTGGCGCGCCGCACGGCGGTCTTTCGTCGACTGGTCGAAAACGGTTGTCATGGCCGGGAACATATAGCGCCGGAAGCGAAGAATCGCACCGCCCTAACTAACCCACAGTCGACGCCGGGTGAATTTCAAGGCCCTGATTCGCCTGTTAATTCCGCCCCGTTCACCAACCGCTTGCTTGAGCACACGACTGCGCTACCTTATCTGAAACAAAACGTGAGCGGCTTTAAGCCGCACGGGAGGAGTCGCTTTGACCGCCGTCGCTCTCCAAGGCTCGATCCGCGAACCATTCGACATCAAGCGCACCGAACGCTCAATTATCTCGGCACTGCTCCAGGCGCGCAGCCGCTTCGGCAGCAAGACGGTCGCGATCTGGGACGCCGACGAGCGCCAGCTGACATACAATGATATCGTGCGCGCCTCGTTTGGGCTCGGCAGCGCATTGCGCAAGTATGCAAAGCCGAAGGAAGCTGTCGGCGTGATGCTGCCGACGGGTGCCGGCGCGGTCCTCACGTTCTACGCAATCCACGCGTTCGGCCGCGTGCCGGCAATGCTGAACTTCACATCGGGCGCCCGCAACCTGAGGGCCGCCTGCGCCGCCGGCCAAATTCAGGTGATCGCGACCGCGCGCCAATTCATCGAGAAAGCGAACCTCCACGAGCTCATTGCCGAACTATCGCAATCGGTGAAGATCGTCTACCTCGAAGACGTGCGCGAAAAGCTCTCTCTCATCGACAAGGCCGCCGCCGTCATCGGTTCGCTGATCCCGCACTGGGCGATCAAGCAGTGGCCGAACCATCAAGAGACCGCCGTTATCCTGTTCACCTCGGGCACCGAAGGCGACCCGAAGGGTGTGGTCTTGAGCCATCAAAACCTGCTCGCAAACGTCGAACAGGTCAAAGCGCATCTCGACCTCTATCCGGGCAAAGATGTGCTTTTGAATCCGTTGCCGACGTTCCACTGCTTCGGCCTCACGGTCGGCGCGCTCCTGCCATTGATGATTGGCGTCAAAGCCGTGCTGCACCCCTCCCCGCTTCAGGTGAAGGAAATCACGAAGCGTATCCGCCGCACGAAAGCGACGATCCTGCTCGCGACCGACACGTTCATCTCGCAATACGCCCGCGCGAGCGACGAAGGCGACCTCGCTTCGCTGCGCCTCGCCGTCTGCGGCGCCGAACGCGTGCGCGACGAAACCCGCGCGCTGCTGCGCCGCCGCTGCAACATGGAAATCCTCGAAGGCTATGGCGTGACCGAGGCCGCCCCCGTGGTCGCCGCGAACCAGCCCGGCGCGAACCGCTTCGGCTCCGTCGGCAAGCTCATGGCCGGCATGGAAGCCAAGCTCGAACCCGTCGAAGGCATCCCGAACGCCGGACGCATGTTCGTGCGCGGGCCGAACGTCATGAAGGGCTACCTGACGCCGTCCGAGCCCGGCGTTCTCCACCCGCTCGCCGACGGCTGGCACGACACGGGCGACGTAGTCGCGATCGACGACGAAGGCTTCATCGCCATCCGCGGCCGCGTGAAGCGCTTCGCCAAGATCGGCGGCGAAATGGTCTCGCTGGCGGTGGTCGAAAACTGCGCCTCCGCGCTCTGGCCGGACAACATGCACGCCGCTGTCGCCGTGGCGGACGGCCGCAAAGGCGAACAGATCGTCCTCCTCACGGATGCCAAGGAAGCCAACCGCGGCGAACTCGTCGCCTGGGCGCAAAACCACGGCGTGCCGGAGCTCGCCGTCCCGCGCCGCGTGATCCACGTCGACCACGTGCCGGTGCTGGGCACCGGCAAGACGGACTA
>CAZYGK010000080.1:0-15179 GCA_964647355.1 uncultured Flavobacteriaceae bacterium
CCCGGTCGAAGCTCGCCGCCGATCCCGCGCAAACTGTCGCCGCAATGCGCGATCAGCGCGTTGACGAGCGTCCCGTCGCGATTACCCGCCGCCGGATGCACGACCAAGCCCGCTTGCTTGTCGATCACGATCAGATGCTGATCTTCGAACACGATGTTGAGCGGAATAGCCTCGCCCTCCGGCTCAGCCCTAATGGCCGCCGGCACCAGCAGCTCCAAAATCGCGCCCGCTTTTACCTTCGCCGCCGCATTGTCGAACACGACAGAGCCGCCCGTCACCGCCCCCGCCTCGATTAACTGTTTGAGCCGCGAGCGCGACAAATCGGGCCACGCAGCCGCGAGCACGCGGTCCAGCCGCTCGCCCGCTTGGCTAGGCCCGATGGTCAGTGTACGACGTTCGCCCTCAAAGGAAGTGTCCATGCCCGACGTCGTACCCGAAGCCCCGCCGCCCGCCAACCGCGGCTTATGGATGCTGGTCATCGGCCTCGGTATCGCAATTGTCGTGGTCCTGGCCGCGATGATCGCCGTCACGATCAAGCGCGCATATTCGACGGAACCCCCGCAGACGACCGCTGTCGCCGTCAAACCCGGCGAAGTCCCCGAACTGAACCTCGACCTCGCCCCCGGCCAAATCATCGCCGACACCCGTATCGAGGACGGCCTGCTGATCGTGCGCGTCACGGGCCGCGCCGCCGACGAAGTCCTGGTCATCGACCCCGCAAAGTCCAAAGTCTTGAGCCGCGTCCGCTTCAACAAACCCGCCGCGCCCTGACGCCGCCCGGCCCGTGAAGCAAAATCGAATCCGTTAGAAGCGTTAGATCGGCCGATTTCCGCGGCTTTATCCGTTAGATATCCGTTAGAAATCCGTTTGCTCAACGTTAGCGGACCCGGAGTCGCGAAAAGCGAATCCGTAGCAAGCGTACATTTCGCAGTTTCAAGCCGTTTCATCCCTAGCATATCCGTAGCACTGGCGTAGCGGACCCGTGGCAAGGCGTTCCGCTCAACCAAAGCGCCAACACGGGCAAAACCAATCGCCGGGCAATCTACTCTGAAATATGTAAAAATCAATAAGACTTATTGTCGCCTTCAAAGCGCGCCGCCGCGGCGTGACCCTAAAACCGCACCGGCCGGATCATGACGATGTCGCGCTGCGGATCGGTTCCGAGCGGGAAAACATGCGATCCCACTTCCGCAAAGTCCCACTTCGCATAGAAGGCGATGGCGCGCGGATTGTGCTCCCAAACGCCGAGCCAAACCTGATCCGCCCCATGCCCCTCACAAATCGCAAGCGACGCCGTCATGAGATCGTGGGCGAGCCCCTGGCCGTGAAAATCCTTCAAAATATAGAAGCGCTGAATTTCGACCGGGCGCTCGGCCACAACGCAGTCCGGCACATACCCCCGCCGCACCTGCGCATAGCCGGCGAGCCGCCCGCCGCCGTCGCAAACCAAGACGTCGATGTTCGGGTCCAAGGTATCCCGCCGCTGAAGCACCTCGCCGTAGTGAGCCGCGCAGTGCAGCGCCATGTCTTCGGGTGTACACGAGTGCTCGAACGTATCGCGAAACGTCCTCTCCTGCAGCTGCGCCAGTGCCAATGCATCGGCGACCTCGGCTTTTCGAATGACCGGCAATGCTCCCCTCCGCCCAAGGCTGCGCCACACCACCGCTTCCCCCGCGGCGAAAATTCAGCCTATAGAAACCCATGCGCCAGTACGAGCAAGCCTTCACCGCCCAAAGCGCCGATATCGACGAACTGGGCCACGTCAACAACATCGTGTGGGTGCGCTGGGTGCAAGACCTCGCCACCGCGCATTGGTCCATCGTCGCAACGCCCGAACAAACGGCCGCCTACATCTGGGTCGTGGTTCGGCACGAGATCGACTACCACGGCAATCTGAAGCAAGGCGAAAGCGTCGCCGCCCGCACATGGGTGCCCCAAGAAGCCGTCGGCGCAAAGTTCGACCGCTACATCGAATTCTCGAAAGACGGCCGCACCATCGTCCGCGCTAAAACAACCTGGGCAATTCTTGATCGCCGAACCGCACGACCTTTGCGCGTCCCGAAAGCGGTCATCGAACGGTTCGCCTGAGCAGAGTCTGGACGCGCGGGCCGGAAGCTCGCACGCCCAGACTGCGTTTGTGCCGCACCAACGTTCGTGCAACAAGCAAGCCCGAACACAACGCAGGCACAGCAATGACCACCCGCAACCTCTGCATCGCAGCCGCCCTGACCGCCGCGGCCCTCGCAATGCCGGCCGCCACGGCAGAAACAGGATGCGCACCAGCATCTCCCGATGCCGTCAGCGAAACGATGCGCGACATGTACGCAGCGCTCATGGTGGACGACGAAGCCCGCCTTCAGAGCATCTTGATGCCGGATTTCTATTCGTATGACGGTGGCAAAGCCTTCGATGGTCCGGGCCTAGGCGACCTTGTCAAAGACGCCCACAAAGCCGGCAAGACATTTGTCTGGACCGTCACCGAGCCGAAAGTCCAACTGCACTGCGATTGGGCATGGATCGCGTATGTCAACCGCGGCTCGATCGCCGACGCATCCGGCCCCAAACCGGTGACATGGTTGGAGACAGCGGTGCTGCGCTACGACGCCGGCCGCTGGCGCATCGCGCTCTTCCACTCCTCGCGCGCGGCACCGCCGCCTTAAGGCGGCCCGCACCGATGGCCCAAAGCTGCGTTTGCGCTGAGGTGCGCCCGTTCTGTCAGGGGGCTTTCATGACACGTTATTCAATTCTTCTAGCTGCATTGAGCGCCCTAGTTCTAGCCGCGCCGCTAGGTGTGGGTCTCGCCGCCGATAAGGTCGATCTCGCCGAACGCATTCTGCCGCCGCCCGCAACACCAGGCGAAGCGCTGCTGCCGTTCGTGAAAGTGCCCGCCGGCCAACTGGCGCTGACGCACGTGCGCATCATCGACGGCACCGGCAGCCCGGCGCTCGGCGACCGCACGCTGCTGATCGACGGCGGCAAGATCGCAGGCATCCAAGGCGCGGCCGACGCACTGCCCGCAGGCTATCGCACGATCGACGGCCGCGGCCTCAGTGTTCTGCCCGGCATCGTCGGCATGCACGATCATCAGTACTACATCGCAAGACCCAATCTCGACGACGACGGCCACTCCGACGCACCCCTCGTCATCCCGCAGATGACGTTCAGTTCGCCGAGAATGTATCTGGCGAACGGCATCACGACACTGCGCACGACCGGCAGCGTCGAACCCTACACCGACTTGAACCTGAAGCAGGCCATCGACGCCGGCAAATTACCCGGCCCCCACATGGACGTGACCGGACCCTACCTCGAAGGACCGAACAGCCCGTTCATTCAGATGCATCAGCTTCGCGATGCCGACGACGCCGCGCGCACCGTGAACTTCTGGGCCGATCAAGGCGTGACCTCGTTCAAGGCCTACATGAACATCACGCGAGATCAGCTGAAGGCGGCGATCGACGCGGCGCACGCGCGCGGCTTGAAAGTGACCGGCCACCTGTGCTCGGTCACCTATCCGGAGGCAGCCGCGCTGGGTATCGACGACCTGGAACACGGCTTCGTCGTGAACACCCAGAACGATCCCGGCAAGACGCCCGACCTTTGCCCAAAGACCGTAGGCGACCCGACGCTCATGAACATGGACCCGGCAAGCGACGACGCCCGCGCGTTGATCGCGACCTTGGTCGAGCATCGCGTCGCGGTGACGTCGACCTTGCCGGTATTCGAACCCTGGTCGCCGACCTACCGAAAACTGCCGCCCAATCAATTGGCGATGTTGAACCCAAGCGCCCGAACGGACTATCTGCGCCTCTTCAACCTGCGCGCGAAGCGAGAGCCCGAAATCGTCGCTGCCAAGATCAAGGCTTGGCGCAACGCGATCGGTCTCGAACGCGCCTTCGTTGCGGCCGGCGGCTTGTTGATTGCCGGTCCCGATCCGACCGGCAGAGGGGACGTGCTGCCCGGCTTCGGCAATCATCGCGCGATCGAATTGCTGGTCGAAGCGGGCTTCTCCCCCGTCGAAGCGATCAAGATCGCAACGTTGAACGGCGCAACCTACATCGGCCTCGCCGATCGGATCGGCTCAATCCAACCAGGCAAGAACGCCGACCTGCTCCTCGTGCAGGGCGACCCGTCGACGAACATCGCCGCCATCAGGAACGTGGTGACGGTGTTCAAGGACGGCACCGGCTACAACCCGGCAGCGCTGCTCGCCTCCGCGAAAGGCCGCTACGGGCAGTACTAGAACTCAAGGTCTGCTGCGTGGTGACAGCACCGTTACTTGCGCCGCAGCTTGAACCGCTCCCCTTCATACGTCCGCACCGCATTCCCACGCTCAAGCGCGTGGTTCTTCGCCCACATGGCCTCCTTCGCGTCATCCGCTTGCGCGTCGCGCCGGCCTTGCAACGCCAGCGCCAGCTTCAACCGCGCGACCTTCTTATTCGCCGCTTGCGAGCGCTGCTCGCGCGAGACGGCGACAAGCCCCGACGGCGTATGCGTCGCGCGCACCGCGCTCTCCGTCTTGTTCACGTGCTGCCCGCCGGGCCCGGACGCGCGCATCGTCTCGTAGACGATGTCGCGGTCGCGCAGTTCCGGCGCATCTTCAACGTCCGCCACCCGAGACACGCCGACGAACCAGTTCTTGCGCTTGTGCGCCGGACGGAACGGGCTCGTCCCGATCCAACGCACCGTGCCCTCGCGCGCCGCAACGAAGCCTTCCGCCCCCTCGCCCTCGATGCGCAGCAGAATGGACGCAGTCGGCCACGCGTATGGCTCGACCGGCTCGCACACCAACCCTTCGCGCGCAGCTTCGCGCGCGAACGCATCGGCAAGCGCGGCCGCAACCCACGCGCACTCCTCAGGCCCCTGCCCCGCCGAGATGTGAACGATCGCCATCGTCACACCCGCCGTGTCTTGTAGGTGATCAGCGGCCGCAACGTTGCGATCACGTCGATCAGCGAAGCCGCCTTCAGATCCTCGATCACCTGATGGATCGCCTTGTAGGCTTGCGGCGCCTCTTCGAAGATCAGCTCGCGATCTTCGCAGATCACGCGGCTGCCGAGCTTCGTACGCTCAAGGTCAGCGACGGTGAACCGCCGCTCCAGCTTCGCCTTCGCCTCGCTCCGGCTCCACTTGCGCCCCGCGCCATGCGCCAAGGAATGGAGCGCGCGATCCGCATTCTCAAGCCGCGGCTGCACGATGTAGGTGAGGTCCCCGCGCGAGCCCGGCACCACGATGACACCCCGATCCGCCGGCGCCGCCCCCTTGCGATGCAGCCAGCCGCCGTCATGCGGCGTCACGCTGTTGTGGCAGATGTCGAGCCGCTGCACGCCGGAAAGCCCGAGCCGCTCGAAGAACCGCGTCGCGATGACCTTGCGGTTCGTGATCGCCCAACGCACCGCTTGATCGTGATCGCGAAGGTAGGCACCACACGCATCGCTCCCGGCGATGAGCGGCTGCACCGTCTGCTGCGCCATGTGCCGGAGCAGAATCGCTTGGCCGAGACCGCGCGATCCGCTGTGCACCATCAGATAGACGGGCGTGCGATCGAACTGACGCCGCTCGAATGCCACCGCATCTTCCACCTCCTCGACGCACAACAGCTCGGCAAAATGATTGCCGCCGCCGATCGAGCCCAGCGCATCGCGTGCCAGCGTCTCCGGCAGCCCCGCGTCGCGCAGCGCGCCCGCGGCATCGCCGTCCCACACGTCTTCAAGCCTGGTCAGCCTGCGCTCCGCCGAATCCAGCTTGAACTTCCGCAGCGGTGTTTCGGTCTGCCACAGCCCCATCCCGCAGCCGATGTCGTTGCCGACGAGGTGCGGATACACATGGCTGCGCGACCAGAACGCAGCACCTACGGCAATACCGCGGCCAGCGTGCAAATCGGGCAAGCCCACCACGCGCTCGATCCCTTCGAGCGTGGCATTCTGATGCAATTGATCGACCGCCGTCTGCTCGATCCAGCTGTCGGCCGAAGCGATGATGTCGACGGTCGTTGGCGGACGGCCTAAGCCGCCGCCTTCACGGGAAGTGCCCATGAGTGTTGTTCCTGAACGTAAAATGAGAAGAGAGCGATAACGGCGAAACGGGCAACTTCACGCACGGCGCACTCCTTCTCCTTCAGGGTCAACAAGCGCTCCAAGCCGGAGCAACGGGCGCGCTGAATACGCGCTTCGCCCGCCACGTTCAAGCGGAAATCGCAAATCCATACCCGCTCTGAGACTCAGGCAACCACCGGATACAAGTCGAACGACCCGTCGAGCCCCTTCAATGCGGCGGCGCGCGGCGGACCGAAGTTGAACGTGCCGAGCCCCCGCGCCAGGGCGTAAACGAGATCGGAGGCCAAAATTTCGTTGCCGAGCGCAAGCGAGCCGATGCGCGCCGCAATGACAACCGTTCGCCCGTAGAAATCGTCGGCCCGCTTGATCGCCTCGCCGGAGTGCAAGCCGACGCGAATGCGTACCGGAATACCCTCGAAGCCCGAGGTGATCCGCTCGCGCATCGAAAGGCTCGCCCGCAGCGCCAGCGCAGCGGAAGGAAACGCCAGCATGAAGCCGTCGCCTTGCGACTTCACGACGAAGCCGTTCTGCTGCTCCGCTGCCTCGCGCACGATGCGGTCGTGCCAGCTCAGCACCCGCATGAACGCGGCATCGCCCAACCGGTCGAGCAACACCGACGACGACTCGATATCGGTGAACGCGATGGTCACGGTGCCGTCCGGCGCGGAGGCCGGCCGCACGTCGAGCCTTTCGTCCCGCACTTGGCGTTCGATATGGTCGATGTTCTTCGCCAGCGCACGCCCGAACGCCACCTCGTCCTTCTCGCCGATCGAGCCGTGCCACTGCACTATGCGCCACTGCCCCCGCTCGATGGCGAGCACAAGCGTAAGCCGCACACCGATCTCTGCCCCCGTCCGCAAAACCACGCGCATCCGGTCGGCGATCCAGCCAACGTTGCCGAGGCTGTAGGCCACGGGCGAGCCCGGCCGAACGTCGATCCCTCCCAACTCCCGATTTTGGCGGAGCATGATCTCGGCGCTGTCGGGTCCCGTCCACCATTCTTCCGGGTCGGTCCCGACGTAGAGCAAGCACGCGTTCGTCGAAAACATCCCGCGCACCGTGTCGGCGTCGTCGGCGCCGAAAGCAGCACAGAAGCGCAGATAAAGCGCCCGCAACTCTTCGCTTGGTGAGATCTCAGCCATCGATCACCCGTCCTGACTGTTTGTATCCCAAGCGTGAAACCGAAACAAACAGCCGCGACACCTCAATGAAACAACGCGCCGAGTTCCGCCGCCACCGCCCGAAGCTTTCGCCGGCTAAGCCCTTGCCGCGCGCGCACGGCGAGCGAGAACAAGAGGCTGGTCAGCAGCAGCGCCAGCGCGCGCGGCGACTTGCCAGTGCGCTGCGCGTCTTTGGCAAAGCGCGTGGCGATACTCTGCTCAATCGCAGCCTCAAGCCCCGCAATGAAGTCGGTCAGCGTCTGCCGTGGCCCGTCGATCACCGTGCAAGCAGGCAGCGCCGTCCCGACCAACAGACAACCCGTCGAAGCCCCGTCCGGCTTCGAATAGACCTCCGCCCCCGCCATCAGCACCGCGCGCCCCGCCTCCGCCAGAGTCGGCGCGCTACCGAACGCGCCAAGGATCGCCGCCTGCGCATGCTGTGCGTAGGCCGCGACCGCCCGCTCGAACAGCGCCGCCTTGTCGCCGAAGGCGTTGTAGAGGCTAGGCTTGGCGAGCCCTACCGCCTCCGCCACGTGGTCGTAGGATGTGGCCTCGAACCCCTGCTCCAGGAAAATCTGCTGCGCCCGCGCCAGCACGGCACGCTCGTCGAAGGCGCGCGGCCGACCGCGAGCAGCTTTTTGCATTTTATCCGGCATCGTATAAAATCGCTTGACCTGTCATTCTCTATATTGTACGAGATCGTACAAAATTAGCAAGACGCGCGGAGAGAAACATGCGGACGAAACTTCTGGCGGGCCTCGGTGTGGCGGGCGTTGCACTCGTTGCGGCGTTGGTGTTCGGCCAGAACGCGATCAAGCCCTGGCTGTTCTCGCAAGCCATGCCCGCCGACTACTTCGCGCACTACAACCGCATCCAGCCCGCGCTTTATCAAGTCGCAGGCCCCGTCTACGCGTTCGAAAAGGGCTTCACCCGCTCGCTCGTCTTGCGCACGGCCGAAGGCATCGCCGTCTTCGACACGTTCAACGAAAAGCACGCTGGCGCCATGGCGGAAGCGATCGCCAAGCAGTTCCCGGGCGACAAGGTCCGCTGGGTCGTCCTCTCCCACAACCACCTCGACCACGTCCGGGGATCGACCGCCTTTGCCGGCGCCGAAGTCATCGGCCACACGGACGTCAACAAGCTCGTCGCCGATTGGCCTGACGTTGGGAAGGACGTCGCGCCTGTCACCCGCGCCATCGAAGGCGATCAAACGCTCACCCTGGGCGGCGTCGAGGTGCAGGCGCTCTACATGCCGTTCTCGCACTCCCACACGCTCTACGGCTTCCACATTCCCTCGGCCGGCGTCGTGTTCGCGCCCGACATGATGTTCGTCAAGCTCGTCCCGCCGTTCGACTTCCCGGACTTCTATTACCCCGGCTACATTCGCGCGCTCGACCGCTTGATCGCTCTGAACGCGGCCCACTACGTGCCGAGCCACGGCGATCGCGGCGACCACGCGGCGCTCGTCGCCTTCCGCGACATGACCGTCGACTTCCAAACCGCGATCCGCGAGGAGTTCGTGAAGCGCGGCACCGAAACCGCTGTCGACGGCGCGCAGATGCGCGAGATCCTGCGCGGCGCCTACGCGAAGCTGCAGCCGAAATACGGCGACTGGCACGGCTTCGACGCGATGTTCGTGCCGAAGTTCGGCCGCCACTTCGGCGGCACCTATCTGGGCTACTGAGCAGGATTGAGGCGTGATAAGGCTCCGGCGTTCAACATCCGCCGGAGTCAAGCCCATGCCCCGCCTACGCCAAGTCCCCCGCGCCGAAGCAGACCCATTCGCGCAACAACTCTACCAAGTCCTATTCGGCGATCGCGATCCGGTGAAAGAGCCCGGCACCGCGACCGGCACGCCGGGCAATTGGTGGACCGTCTTCGCGCTCGTCCCTGATGCGTTCAAGCACACGACCGAAGGCTTCCAGTTCTACCGCAGCCCGAAGCGCAAGATCTCGCCAAAGCTGCGCGAACTCGGCCAGATCCGCGCCGGCTGGGCCCGGGGCTCGCAGTTCGTCTTCTCGCAGCACTGCAAGGCCTCGCGCGACGTGGGACTGACCGAAGAACAAATCAAGTCGATCCCCTACTGGTCGATCGCCGATTGCTACGCGCCGGTCGAACGCGCGGTCCTTGCCTACACCGATTGCCTAGTCCTCATGGGCGGCCGCGTGCCTGAAGAAATCTTCGACGCCCTAAAGAAACATCTCTCGGACGAAGAAATCCTCGAACTCACCTACACCACCGCGACCTACGAGATGCACGCGACCATGTCGCGCGCGCTTCGCCTGGAATACGACGACGTCGAAGAACGCGTCGTCGAGATCGCAGCACCGAAGGGCGCAAGCCAAGACGTCATGAGCATGGTGGATAAGAAGTAGCGCAGTCTGGGAGCGCGGGCGTCCCGCCCGCTCTTGCTGACTTCCAATCGCACGAGCTTCTGAGAGTCAGCAACAGCGGGCGGGACGCCCGCGCTCCCAGACTATTTGTAGCTCAAATAAATCGGCGACGACCACGCCCGCGGCTCGGCCGGTGCCAGGCAATCGTCCTTGCCCGTGCGGTAGTCGCCGTAGCAAAGCTCCACCTTCACGCACTTGCCGCTCGCGTCGCGCTCGCACTTCGGCGCGGCGCCATTGATCATCGGCTCGGCCTCTTGGATCGCCTTCACGTAGTAGAGCGCATCGCGCCCGTCTTTTGCATACGACGGATCGCTGAACGTGAAGCTGCACGACCCGTCGGCCGAGGGCGGACAATCGTGCACGATGAACCGGTCCTGGATCAGCGGCGTGATGTCTTCGCCCTTTGCCTTCTGCGGCCGGATTTTGACGACCTCGATCCGCGTGATACGGCTGCGCTCATCCGACGGGTTATCGCATTCGCCCGAACAAAGCTTCGTCAGCCGCGCCGCATCCATGCCCGCCTTCGCAAAGTCCGGGCAGCCGGGCTTCTGCTTGAACGCGCCCACAGCCTTCACCGTGAATGTAGGCGAAGACTTCGCATCGCTCGCCCCACCCATCGCAATCTTCGTCCCCTTCGCGTCAGACGCGCTGAACCACAGCAGAATCTTCTGCCCCGACGTGGCATAGGTCTCCCGCCGCTCAAGCGCATCCCAAATCGCTGCCCGCGACCGCCCCGCGGCATGCACGGCCGCCAAGCCGCCCGTATGTAAGAACGCCGCCTGCCGCTCGCCCTCGACCAGCTGCAAGCCCGGCAGATCGAGCAACTTCTCGCGCGTGTAAGCCCGCGACTCGGGAATCTCGTCTTCGTCCTCGGCCCGCGGATACATCAGATTCTTCCACGTCTCGTCCGACGGACCGCGCGCGTCGGTATTTTCGCGCCGGTCGACCTGCTTGTAACCCGTCCCGGGCCTTGCGCGGTGCGTGTCGCTCGACCCGATGAAGCCCCAATTGAACCGCGTCGCCTTGCCCTCGGCGCCGAAATTCGTCTCCGCAAGCCCCGCCTGCACCGACAGCCGCGCACGATGGTTGAACGAGGCAAAGAAGCAATCCGTACACTGCCCCGAGTCCATCCAATCGGCTCCCGTAGCCCCCGGCACGGTCACGTGACCGGCAATGCCCAGATCGACGTAGTTCTGCCGCGCATCTGCAGCGCGCTTCGCGCACGTCGCGGCCTGCTCACCCGCCTTCAGACAGCGCGCCTCGATAATCTCGCCCGCGCGCCAGCAGCTCGGCAGATAGTCCTTCGCCGGCTGAGGGCACGTCGCCTTCCCGTCGGACGCGATGCTGACGTCCTTCCAGGCGCGATACTCCTCCGAATTGCCGTGCCCCGAATAGACTTCGATCAGCTTAAGATGCTCCGGCCGCTCCTCAGGCTTCAGCGCCTTGGTCCAGTTCACGCCAGGCGGCGTGTAGTAACCCCACGTCATGCCGTGCGGAATGATCAGCGGCGCGAGCTTCTGCTCGTCGAAAAGCCGCCGCGCAAGCTCGCCCGGCGTCACCGCGTACTCCATGCAATCCGTGGGCAGCGTATTCGACGCCGCCGTGCGATCGCACGTCTTCGCCGCGCGCATTTCGCCGACGAACTTGTTGTAGTCGAAATAGGCCTGCCGGTTCGAATAGTCGCGCAAGGGGATAAGTGGCGTCAGCCCCCGCGCCATCCGCCGCATCGCCGTATCGCCCTGCGCCGACATCGCCGCAATCGGCCGCGCCGAAACCTTGTCGTCGTCGAGATCGCGGAAGATGACGTTCTTGTGCCCGTAGTGCTCCTCCGGAACGAGACCGACTTGCGTCCACTCGTAACCGATGAACGACACCAGATCGGGCGCCTCGTCTCCGCCCGCCACCTTCTGGCACGAGCGCACGGCGTCCTTCACCATCGTCCAACGCGCAGGCGTCATCGACTCCGCATGATCCGTCGACGCCCAAAAATCCATCGCCGAGCAGTAGCGCGCATAATCGCAAGCATCCGCGTGCGGATGCACGCCGCTCCCCGAGAACAACGGCAGCGACGACAAAAAAGCGTCCGCCGACAACGTCGTGTGCACGTGCAGATCGCCGAACAGGATTAGCGCCTCGTCGCCTTGCGGCGCCGCCGCTTTGATGTGCGCCGCCCGCGAAGCGATGATCTCGGAAGGAACCGTCTTGCCGCCGATCGTGCCGATCTGCGGCGTGGTGCCCCACCAGCCGCCCTGCGCACCGAACCACCCGAGCGCGCCCAAGCCGCCGACAAGACCCAAAACCACGCCCGCCCCGATCAGAATCCGCCGCATCTGTTAACGCCCTGCAATAGCCCGATGTCGCCGACGCTATCACACCGCACGCATCGCGCACGGGGATTCCCTTGAAGCCGGCCCCCCCCCTCACGTATAGGAACCACCGCTTAGTCCGCCCCCATCGTCTAGCGGTCTAGGACGTCGCCCTCTCACGGCGAAAACAGGGGTTCGAGTCCCCTTGGGGGCGCCAGCTGATCGTCAGCATTGCGTGCCATCGGACGGCCGCCACGTCGCCACCGGAACGCACGATGCAGAGCACCTCGCCGCCCGCCAACTTCATCGACGCGTTCGCAAACGGACTGGGACAAGCCCTAGCCCCCGGCCTGGAAGCGATCGCCTATTTGATCCTCGGCGTGATGATAGCAAGCCCCGCGCTCGCCTCGATGGCGCTCCTGTGGCTTGAGCCACGCATCGGTGTCCTGCGCCGGCACAGGATCGCAAGCGCGATCGCAGGCATCGTTCTGACGATCGTGAGCGCCTATATCGTCGCTTGGTGCACACTCGTCTTGAGCGGACCCGTCGCCACGGTGCTACCGGTCGCGATCGTGCTTGCTGCGGTGGCAGCGTGGCTACAGTGGTCGGCGCGCAGCTCCTTCACTGCCACGCGCGCAACGGGAATCGCATGCGCGGTCCTCACGCCGCTCACCCTGGTCACGCTCGACGCGATGTTCTGACGACGCGAGCGGTGCGCGCTGCAGCTCTTCCGCGACGCGAACCTGCGCCGCAAAGACGCACAAGTCCGGCCCAAACCTGTGTACAGGCATCGCCGGTCACATTGACCGTCGCGCGCTCATCAATTGCTCTCACCGAGAGACCTTGAGAACCACGCGAGTAACGCACATGGCCGCGCAACCCGACCTGCGCGAACGGCTGCGCAAGATCGAAGCGCTCGTCGAGGCGGCAGGCACGCCCGCCGAGCGCGACGCTGCCGCGGCCGCAATGGCGCGCGTGCGCGCCAAACTCGAAAGCCCCGCCGCCACCGAAGAGGCCGAAGATCTGACCTTCACGATCGCCGACGATTGGTCGCGCCATCTGTTCGTGGCCTTGTGCCGCCGCAACGGCCTCAAGCCGTACCGCCGCGCGAAGGACGACCCGGCGACCGTCGTCGTTCGCGCCCCGCGCAGCCTGATGGAAGGCGCGCTCTGGCGCCAGTTCCAGAACGTAGACGCCGAAATGCGCGCCTATCTGACCGAGGTGACTTTGAAAGTGATCCGCGAGGAAATCTACGCCGACGCGAGCGATGCGCAGGAACTGCACGAAGCGCTCCCCGCGCCCGCGATCGAACTGGGCGCGCCCGTCGAAGCGCCGCCCGAACCGCCGGCACAGCAGCCTGCCAAACCGCAACCCAAGACATGGTTCTCGTTCGGCCAGCTCATCCGGGTCAACCGCCGCCTCGCCCGCGCCGCGACGCGCACGAAGCACTGAGCTTACTCGTAGCGGAGTGCATCGATCGGATCGAGCCTGCTCGCCCTCAGCGCTGGGAAGAACCCGAACGCGACCCCGATTGCCACCGGCCCCGCAAAGCCGAAGGCCAGCACCTCCAGACTGACGCGCACCGGAACGCCGATCGCGGAAACGAGCCCGCCGGACACGCCAAGGCCAAGTGCGATCCCGGCAAGCCCGCCGAGCACCGAAAGCGTCACGGCTTCGATCAAGAACTGCATGAGAATATCGGGCGAGCGCGCACCAACCGCGAGCCTGATCCCGATCTCGCGCGTCCGCTCCGTGACTGAGACGAGCATGATGTTCATGATCCCGATTCCGCCGACGACGAGACTAATCGCGGCCAATCCCGCAACGGCGAGCGCAAGCTTTGTCGCGATCGACTCGGCACTTTTCATGGCCTCGCGCACGTCGGTCACGCGAAACGTATCGGGTTCGCCGTCCATCACATGCCGCCGCTCGCGCATCACCTTCGATATGCCGTTGATCGCGCGTGCCGGCGTTACGCTGTTGGTGATGCCGACGAAGAGCATGTCGACACCGGTATTGCCGACGAGCCGCCTGTGATAGGTCGAGATCGGCATCAAGATCGCCCGATCGATCTCCTCGGTGAAGCTTGAGTTACCCTTCTTCGCCAGAACTGCGATGACACGGCACGTGAAGCGTCCCGACCGGATTGTCGCGCCGATCGGATTCTGCACCCCAATAAGGTCGCGCCGCGTCGTGTCGCCGAGCATGCACGAAGCAGCGCCGGCTGCTTCTTCCGACGGATAGAACAACCGGCCCACCGTCAGGCTCCACGTGCGGATCGAAAGGTAGTCGTTCGTCGTCCCGAACGTCGCAACCTCGATCTCGTTGCCGCCGGCGGAAAAGGTGAATGGCGCAATCGCGACCGGCGCAGCCGCGCGCACGCCGGGAACGTCCCGCACTATCGTCTCGCCGTCCTCGATCTCGAGCAGCTCGGTCCGCCCATCGCGCTTGTCGCGCTTAGGATGCACCATGACGATGTTCTGCCCCATGGTCGAAACATCGTCCATGATCTGCCGACTGACGCTCTGCATCACCGTCACGACGGACACGACCGCCGACACACCGATGACGATGCCGAGCGTCGTCAACGCGGTGCGCAACTTGTTGGCGGAAATCTCCCGAACCGCCATGCGGATGCACTCGACTAACATCGCGCCAACACTAGCCCGCGGAACGTGCTACCGCGAGGTAACGGCGGACACAGTTGCGCGACTTTACTAGGCTTGCGGCCGCATCGGAGGTCGGCCATGCAAGCAAAGCTCGTCTACGTCATCAAATTCGTTGCCAACATGGAGTCCGCCGTCGCCTACCACCGCGACAGGCTCGGCCTACCCCTGAAGTTCCAATCACCGGAGTGGAGCGAGTTCGCAGCCGGCGACGTGACACTCGCCCTCCACGCCCCCTCACCCGCAAACCCGGCAGGCAGCGTGCAGTTCGGCTACGCCGTCGACGACCTGACGAGCCCTTACGAAGCCCGCGCCCAAAACGGCATCGACTTCAGCAGCCCGCCCCGCGCCCAACATGCGCGCTGCTCGCCAAGTTCCGCGACAACGAAGGCCGCGAGTGCTCGATCAGCGGGAAGCGCTGACTACTTCTTCCCGGCCAGCTCCCCGATCAGCACGCGCCAGTGCGTGAGGCCCTTGTAGAACGCGTCCACCGTAATGCGTTCGTTCAGCCCATGTGCATAGGAGTCGCTGTCCTTGAGGAACAGCTCGCCGGTGCCGTAGGTCGGGATCCCCGACGCACGATAGAACACGCCGTCCG
>CAZYGK010000081.1:0-4833 GCA_964647355.1 uncultured Flavobacteriaceae bacterium
GAGATCGACGCGTTTTTGACTGGGCATGCGAACTGGCCTGGGCGGGCGCAGATCGTGCAGCGTGGGGAAGATGCGCTGCTGGCCAATGCGTTGATGGAGACGAAGGGGCCGGTTTGGTTCGAGGCGCGTCAGCCGCGCTCCGGCGCTGCGTGTCTTGCTTGGGCGAAGTATCAGTTCGCGCACGAGCAGAAGGCGGAGGCGCTCGCCGGGATCCGGCGGTGTTGGTTGGCGGCGACGCTGAGCTTTGCCGACTATCAGGATTGGGTGACGGCCTCGCAGATGAGTTTGAGCGAGGCCGATCATCTCGCGCGGGCCGATGCGCTGCTTTGGAACCGGAACGTCACGGCGGCGCGGGAGATATTGCCGCTGCTTTCGGGCAAGGCGCAGAGCGTGGTCGCCGCGCGGGCGGGCATTCAGTCGGGCAGTGATGTCGATGTCGACGACGCCGCGGACGGTGCGCCGTCGCCTGCATGGGCGGCGAGCCTCCACTTCGATCAGGGCGTGCGACTGCGCAAAGCGGGCAAGACGGAAAATGCGTGGTCCGCCCTCTTGGAGGCGGGCAAAGCAAGCGCGCCCTCCCCGGCCTATTCGCAAGCTTGGTGGGCTGAACACAATTTGCAGGCGCGCGCGGCACTCGAAGCCGACGAGGAAGACACAGCGTACAAGCTGGCTTCGCGCTCGCGCCTCACGGCCGACGTCAATATCGCGGCCTATTTGGATGCGGAGTTCTTGGCGGGATGGATTGCGCTGCGCCATACGGGCGAGCCGAAGAAGGCGCTCGTGCATTTCTTGAACTTGGAGGGCGCGGCTCGGTCTCCGATCACGCGCGCACGGGCGGCTTACTGGAAGGGTCTGGCGTTGAAGGCGCGCGACAAGAGTGCGGCCGCGCAGCAGGCGATCACGGCCGCTGCTGCGGAGCCGGCTGCGTTCTATGGGCGGCTTGCGCTCGAGATGCAGGGTGGGACGGCGCCGGCGCCGAGCGTTTCGGCCAGTCCCTCCGGCGTGTCGGGTGCCGAGGTGCTTGAAGACGTCGTCGAGGCGTCCGCCATCTTGCTTCGCATCGGCGACAACCGGCGCGCCAATGTGTTTGCGAATGCTGCGATCGACGGGTGTCAGTCGGCGCCTTGCGCGGCGACACTGAGCACGCGTCTGTCGCGGGCCGGCAATACGTACGGCGCGTTGCGCAGTGCGAAGAAGGCGCAGACGCTTGGCGGGCTGCGACTGGCAGAGCTTTATCCGCTCGCCGATCTGCCGCCGGCTTGTGCGGCGGCCGGTGTGCCGCCGGCGCTGATCCTCGCGCTGGCGCGGCAGGAGAGCGAGTTCGATCCCTCAGCGGTCAGCACGGCGAATGCGCGCGGGATGCTGCAGATGTTGCCGTCGACTGCGCAAGACGTGGCGCGGCGGTATGGTCTGCCCTACTCCGGCGCAGCCGATCTGCACAAGCCGGAGATCAATCTCGCGCTCGGGTGTTACCATGTGAAAGATTTGCTCGACGGGCTTGGCGGTTCGTGGGTGATGACCATTGCGGGTTACAATGCGGGTAAGGCGCGCGTACTGGGTTGGGCCAGCAAGTACGGCGATCCGCGCGATCCGAAAGTCGATGTGATCGATTGGATCGAGACGATCCCGTTCGACGAGACACGCAACTATGTCATGCGCGTGCTCGAAAACTATCTCGCCTACAAAGTTCGCCGCGGCGAGACATTGGCGGCGCAAGAGTTGAACCAGCTGCTCCGTCCGGCGGCGGCGAACACCGCCGGTGCTGCGGGGCGCTAACTAGGCAGCAACGCGAGACTGCTGTTGTCCACGACGCTGGTCAGCGAGCGGCTTAGAATTGCGCCGAACAAGGCTTTGCTGCGCTCGTTGCTGACATCGAAAGAGGCTCCGCCGATGATCGGGATGTTCGTGATCGCCATCGTCGCCAGCCGGAAGTCAGTGGCAAACGCTTCGGCGCTGTAGTCGCCTACGCCGCCCGCGCGGAGCCCATCAAGGTATCGCTTGGTCAGGGCCGGCTGCCACTGGCGGCGGTTTTGTTCGGTTATGCTGGTGCCCAAGAAATAGGCGAAGTCCCAACCGGGGCGCAGACGGGCCACGAGTTGCCAGTCGATCAACGCAAGTTCGGAGCCACCTTGATCGGCGAAGACGAAATTTTCCAGACGCGCATCGTAGTGCGTGAGAACTTGCGGCGACTTGGCGATCGCATCGCATATCCAATCCATGTTTCGCGCGATGCGCTCGACCGCCGTCTTGGTTTGCGGGGTCAGGAACTCATGCAATCGCTCCACCGCGACCGGAACTAGCTGGCGGTAGTCGCCGGTGATCTGCTTCAACACCGGCTCGTGCGTGTCGGGCAGCCAACTCTGGTTCGAGAAATCGGCACCCCAGTGCCTGGCACCGAGCTTGGCAATGGCATCGATGCAGTGCTCCGCCTGGCGTTCGGTCGCCCCAGTCAACTGATCGGGCCAATGCCAAGCCGTCATGTCTTGCATCACGACTGCGTTGCGTGTGCGCGCAGGGTCCCAACCGGCGAAGTAGATCGTCGGCACGGGCACAGTGACTTCGTTCGCCAATGTCCGAAAGAACGCGGTTTCGCGCGCGAACATCTCGTAGCGGATGCCGACGTCGCGCATTGCCTGATAGGGCGCGTGCAGCTTCACCACCACGCTTGCCGGACCCTGCTCGCCATCGTAGCCGAGCTCGAAGCGCGCGAGCGCGCTCATCTGGCCGATCCCTTCGCCGAGCGGCTTGCCGCGCGCTGAGGCGATGCGCTTGCCTCGAAACGCGGGATGGTCGGCGACCGCCTGCTGCAACCAAGGGACAGTAACCTCAGCCATCGTCTCAGGCAGGTTCGACATCGTGCGATTGCTCCAGCGTGCGCCAGAGCGACCGTAGGAGCATCGCGCCGGTCAGCGCAAGTGCGCGCGCTCGTTCAAGCTGACGACGCTGCGTTGGCCACTGCGGGCGCAGACGAAGCGGTTGATCGACGTGTAGTCGGCTTCGAAGAAGATGCGCGGGCTCATCCCAAGCACGTGCGTCGCCCACATGTTGATGACGCCGCCGTGGCAGAAGACGGCGACTTTGCCGCCTGGGTGCGCTGCAACAATTTCTTCCATGCCCGCGACGACGCGCGCTTGGAATGCGTTCATATCGACGCCGTGGGCGCCGGTCGCCATCTGCTGCCAGAGCGCAAAGTTCTCCTTCTTCAACTCCTCCGTCGGGATGTAGGTGGCGGCGGCTTGGTCGAACTCCACGATGCCGGCGTGCTCGCGGATCTTGTGGCCGGCTTTGGCGGCAAGGGGCTCGGCGGTCTGCACGGCGCGGCGCATCGTGCTCGACCAGATAGCCTCCACCGGCTCAGCTTCGAGCCAGCGAGCAACTTTGGTCGCTTGCTCATGACCGAGCGGGCTCAGATGCGGGTCCGACGTTGCGTGGCTGCGTTCGGGGCGGCCGTGGCGGACGAGGATCAGTTCCATGGGGCATTCCTGATGGCGGTTTCAGCCTCTATAGCGCATTTCCCGATTGCAGCCAGGCGCGGATTGGCATCATCTTTGACGAAACGACACAAGCGAACGGGACGGCGACCATGGGTTACAGCGGAACTTCACTGCAGGACGCGCGGCGGCACGCTTATGCGACGCCGCTTGCCGACTTGAACCCCGGCGATCCGGAGCTGTTCCGCACGGACACGCATTGGCCCTACTTCGAGCGCCTGCGGGCGGAAGATCCCGTGCATTGGTGCCGGGAGAGCGAGTTCGGGCCGTATTGGTCGGTGACGAAGTATCAGGACATCATGGCGGTCGATACGAACCACCAGGTGTTCTCGTCGGAAGCGGCGCTCGGCGGCATCACGATCCGCGACTCGCGGCCGGACGTGCGCCGGCCGTCGTTCATCGCCATGGACCCGCCGAAGCACGACGTGCAGCGCAAGGCGGTGAGCCCGATCGTCTCGCCCGGCAATCTGGCGCTGATGGAACCGATCATCCGCGAGCGCGCGACGAAGATCTTGGATGCGCTGCCCGTTGGCGAGACGTTCAACTGGGTCGATCGCGTGTCGATCGAATTGACGACGCAGATGCTGGCGACGCTGTTCGATTTCCCGTTCGAGGAACGGCGCAAACTCACCTACTGGTCGGACGTCGCGACGACGCTGCCGATGAAGGGGGCGCTGGTCGAAACGGAAGACGAGCGGCAGGCCGAGCTGCTGAAGTGCTTGGAGTATTTCACGCGGCTCTGGAACGAGCGTGTGAACGAGCCGCCGCGCGGCGACCTCATCTCGATGATGGCGCACAGCGATGCGACGCGGAATATGACGCCGGACGAGTATCTGGGGAACGTCATTCTGCTCATCGTCGGCGGCAACGACACGACGCGCAATTCGATCTCGGGCGGCGTGCTCGCGCTTAATCAGAACCCGGGCGAGTACGAGAAGTTGCGCGCCAATCCGGATCTGATCCCGAACATGGTGCCTGAGATCATTCGCTGGCAGACGCCGCTCGCGCATATGCGGCGCACCGCCCTTTCCGACATCTCGCTGGGCGGTAAGACGATCAAGAAGGGCGACAAGGTCGTCATGTGGTACGTCTCGGGCAACCGCGACGGCGAAGTGATCGAGAAAGCGGACACCTTCCTCATCGACCGCGAGCGGGCGCGGCAGCATCTGTCGTTCGGCTTCGGCATTCACCGCTGCGTCGGCAACCGTTTGGCGGAACTGCAGCTCAAGATCGTGTGGGAAGAGATCATGAAGCGCTGGCGGTTCGTGGAGGTGGTCGGCGAACCAAAGCGCGTGCGGTCGAGCTTCGTGAAGGGGTACGAGACGCTGCCGGTGAGGGTGCA
>CAZYGK010000081.1:4933-15083 GCA_964647355.1 uncultured Flavobacteriaceae bacterium
CTTAGGGTGGCGCGTCATCATTGGGTCCCCTCATGTCGCTTTTGCCGCTTCCGTTGCAGCCGCAGGACACGCCTTGGCCGACGCTTGAGTGGCCTACCGGGGCGCTTTCGCGCGTCGATCGCGGGGCGTTCGATGCGCTTGTCGGGGAGGCGTTTGCGGCGAAGGTGGCGCCGACGCTCGGCGAGACGCACGCGCTTTTGATCGTGCAAGGCGGGCGGATCACTTTCGAGCGCTATGGCGAGGGGTTCGATGCGTCGAGTACGCATCATTCCTGGTCGAAGGCGAAAAGCATCACGCAGGCGTTGATCGGGATGCTGGTCAAGGACGGCAAGCTGCACGTCTCGGCGGCTGCCGATGTGCCCGAATGGGCCGGCGATGCGCGGGCTCAGATTACACTCGATCAGCTGCTGCGGATGTCAAGCGGGCTGAAGTTCATCGAGGATTATGCACCGGGCGGCGGACCTTCGGACGTGATCGAGATGCTGTTCGGTAAAGGCAAGGATGATGTCGCCGCCTATGCCGCGGCTTTGCCGTTGGAGCATGCGCCTGGGACATATTGGTCTTACGCCAGTGGCACCAGCAACATCGTCAGCCGGATCGCGGCCCGGGCGCTTAACGCGTACGGCGCGGACTTCGAGCGGTTCATGCAGGCGCGGCTGTTTGGCCCGCTCGGCATACGCTCGGCGAAGCCGAAGTTCGACAAGGCGGGCGTCTTCATCGGCTCTAGCTATTGCTTCATGACGGCGCGCGATTTTGCGCGGTTCGGGTTGCTCTACCTGCGCGATGGCGTGTGGGAGGGGCGGCGCCTGTTACCCGAAGGTTGGGTCGACTACTCGCGCACGCCGACGTTTCAACAGGCCGGCGTCGACGCGAACCGCTATAGCGCGCATTGGTGGCTCGACTTCGGCGGGCCCGGGTCGTTCTCGGCGAACGGCTATGACGGGCAGTTCACGATCATCGCACCGGACCGCGACCTCATCATTGTGCGGCACGGCGTGACGCCGCTGACGCTGAAGGACAATCTGAAAGTCTGGATCGGCAAAGTGGCAGCTTGTTTTGCTGCTCGCTAGCAGCGCACCACAAATTCAAGGCCGCCACTCGTAAAGAACGTCCGGTTCGCCTGCTTCGTTCGCTGAGCCGTCGCCGAACTCGATCGGCTTGAAGCCGTGGTGCTCGTAGAAGGCGCGCGCGCGCTTGTTCACGGCGAAAGCGAAGAGCGTGAGCTTTTGCGGGCTCCGTTCTTTGGCTTTGTTGAGCAGGAGCGTGCCGATGCCGCGGCGGTAGGTGCCGGGCATGAGGTAAAGATGGTCGATGTGGGTGCCGACGAGGGCCATCATGCCGACGATGCGGCCGTCCTCCACCGCGATCCACATGTCGCTTAAGGGGAAGACTTGGTTCGCGATGAAGGCGCGGGTTTCTTGCGGCGTGTGAAGGCGCGCGAGGAAGGGCAAGGCGTCGGTCTGCGACGCGATGAACAGTTCGGCGACCTCCGCGACGTCAGCGGCAAGTGCTTTGCGGATTTCAATAGCCATTGCGGCCATCATCGGCGGGTGCGACTGGGTTGCCCAGTGACAACCTACCACCTCACGGAAATTTCAAGGCAGCTGCGCGGCCGGCGCTGCCTCTAGCATCGCACGGTTGCGTCTGATACAAGGCGCGCCCATGACGATGGCTCAACGCGTTTCGAACCGACGCCGCGCACTCTTTACAGAGGGCGGGTAGCAGCACGTTCGTGACGATGTTGTGATGTGTAACCCCGCCGGTTTTCGCGCGGGGTTTTTTGTTGCCATCGGCTCCCCTCGCGCGACCGGCCTTCGCGAGAGGACTTCAGCTTCCATGAACTGGAAACCACCAAACGAGGAGACGCGTGCGCTTGCCGCGCGTGTCGAGGAGGTTTGTCTGAACGCCTGGCCTGCGCCGCAGGAGATCCACTACGACGGCTGGCTGATCCGGCTTGCGGACGGCAAGACGCGGCGCACGAACTCGGTCAATATTTTGCGGGAGGGCCGGCTGCCGGTCGACGAGAAGATCGCCTATTGCGAGCGCATCTATCGGCGGCACGGGCTCGATACGCATTTTCGCATCCTGTCGACGGGGCCGCGCGCGATCGACGCGTTGCTGGAAGCGCGAGGCTATGAGGCCCAAGACGAAACCAGCACGCTCTTCATGGATTTCGCCCGGCATCCGATCGCATCCGCCAGCGGCGCGGTCGAGATGACCGAGGATGCACCGACCGGCGAGTGGCTTGCGGCGCGCGCGCAAATCAGCGGGCAGACGCAAAGCGAAACGCGAAAGGTGGAGAAGATCCTCCAGCACCTCGCGCTGCCCGCGGTGTTTGCCGCCGTGCGCGACGAGAACGGCATCGTACGTTCGGTCGCGAAGGGCGCGCTGCATGACGGCGCCGTGTGCCTGAACTTGGTCGCAACGGATCCGGCATTTCGCCGGCGCGGGTACTCGCAAGATTGCGTCGCTTCGATCTTGGCGTGGGGTGCGCGCGCGGGCGCACGCGGCGCCTGCTTGCAGGTGGTATCGGCGAACGCGCCAGCGATCGCGCTCTACGAGAAGCTCGGGTTCGCTCAGGAACTCTATCGCTATCACTATCGGCATCGGGCGTAAGGAGAATAGTTCTTGTTTTGTTCTAACGATCTGATATCCTGCCCCGATGGCGAAAAACATCGTTGGATATGGGCCCAGGCCACCCCAAGAGGACGAGTTTGCTGCGCACCCTGCGGGCGTGAAGGGGCGCGGGACATTCTCGAACGTCAGCGGCCGGTTCGAGCGCGAGCACCGCGTCTTGATCGACGACGGCTGGGGCACGCTGGACGACGAGGCGCCGAATCTTAAGACGAGCGTTGCCGTCGACGCGACGCGCACGATCATTGCGCGCAACGATTCACCCGACATTCCGTTCGACCGTTCGATCAATCCCTATCGCGGGTGCGAGCATGGCTGCGTGTACTGCTTCGCGCGGCCGACGCATGCGTATTTGGGATTATCGCCGGGCCAGGATTTCGAGAGCCGGCTTCTCGTGAAGCCGAAGGCGGCGCAGTTGCTGCGGCAAGAGCTGAGCAAGGCGGGCTATCAAGTTCGCACGATGGCGCTGGGCACGAACACGGATCCCTATCAGCCGATCGACGAGAAGTATGAGGTTACGCGCGAGGTTTTGAAGGTGCTGCGCGACTTCAAACATCCGGTCGGCATTGTGACGAAGTCGAACCGCGTTCTGCGCGATATCGATATCCTCTCGGAGATGGCGAAGGACAATCTGGCGCGGGTTGCGATCTCGGTCACGACGCTCGATCGCGAGCTGGCGCGCACGATGGAGCCGCGCGCGCCGACGCCCGAACGGCGGCTCGAGGCGATCCGCGAGTTGGCGGCGGCTGGTGTTCCCGCCACCGTCATGACGGCACCGATGATCCCGGCGCTGAACGATCACGAAATGGAGGCAATTCTCGAGCGCGGGTATGAGGCCGGTGCGCGCCATGCGGGGTACGTGGTTCTGCGCTTGCCGCTCGAGATCAAGGACCTGTTCCGGGAGTGGCTGGAGGCGCTGCAACCGGGGCGCGCCGCGCACGTGATGTCGCTCATCCGCTCCATGCGGGGCGGCAAGGACTACGACGCGGAATGGGGAAAACGCATGAAGGGGTCGGGCGTTTATGCGGACTTGATCGCCAAGCGCTTCAAGCTCGCTTGCGATCGGCTCGGACTCAATCAATGGTGGACGCCGCTCGCGACTGATTTGTTCAAGCCGCCGCCAGCGGCAGGCGATCAGTTGCGGTTGTTGTAGCGCCTGCTCACCCCTCGCCCTCCTTCTTTGGGAGGGAGAGGAGCCGGGGGTGAGGGAGGGCGCTGCGACGAGCTCAGAGGATTTCGAGTTTGCTCCGCCGCGCGTTTTACTCACGCTCAGCTTTTCCGAAGAGGCCATCCCTCACCCCCGGCCCCTCTCCCTTCCGATTCCGGAAGGGCGAGGGGGGAAGTTAGGCGGCGCGCCCAATGCCAAGTTTTGTGCGCGAACGGAAGATTGCCGGGCCTGTTGCGGGGATCGACGAGGTGGGGCGCGGGCCGCTGGCGGGGCCGGTTTATGCCGCGGCGGTGATCCTGGACCCGGCGCGGTTGCCGCGGGGCTTGGACGATTCCAAGGCGATGACGGCGGAGGCTCGCGAGAAGGCGTTCGAGAAGATTATGGAGCGGGCGCTCGCGGTCGGGATCGCATGCGCGAGCGTCGAGGAGATCGACGAGATCAACATCCTGCAGGCGACGATGCTGGCCATGCGGCGGGCAACGGAGCAGCTTCCTGTTGCGCCGGTGATAGCGTTTGTCGACGGGAACCGCGCCCCTGCCCTCGCCTGCCCGGTCGAGACGATTATCGAGGGCGATGCGAAGTCGATGTCGATTGCGGCGGCGTCTATCGTTGCAAAGGTGACGCGCGACCGGGTGATGTGCGCGCTCGATCTCGAACATCCCGGCTACAATTGGGCGAGCAATAAAGGGTACGGAACGCGCGATCATCTCGAAGCGCTCGATCGCCTCGGCCCGACCGTTCACCATCGCCGGAGCTTTGCGCCGGTTGCGCAGCTCAAGTTGCCGTTCGCGAGTTAGCAATCGCGCGTCAACGAAGTTATTCACAGCAACATCGTTAAGCGCGAACAACATGTAGTGGGTCAGAGTCCTCACGATTCAAAATCGATTCCTGCATTAACGATTTGATTCAAAACACTTATTGACGGCGAGTCATCCGTGATTCAACGTCACGAAGTCTTGCGGCGGTTTTGTTAGGGCACATTTCGGGGCCGCCGCGGATTCCAAGAGTCAAACCACGTTCTGACGGCATCGCCGGCGGGCCTTCGCGCACGCCTCCATGACGCATCAGGGCGGTAAATGTTGGGGGTCTTCATGGGCGTTCTCGCGCGCGCTATCACGCATTATCACGATCAAATTCTGCAGGGCGACACGATCGCTCGCATGAACGAACTGCCGGCGAAGAGCGTCGATCTCATCTTCGCGGACCCGCCGTACAATCTCCAGCTCGAGGGCCAACTGCATCGCCCCGACCAGAGCAAGGTCGACGCGTGCGATGACGAGTGGGATCAGTTCAGCAGCTTTGGCGACTACGACAAGTTCTCGCGCGAGTGGCTCGGTGCGGCACGGCGTTTGCTGAAAGACAATGGCTCGATCTGGGTGATCGGCTCGTACCACAACATCTATCGCGTCGGCTCGATCATGCAGGATCTCGGCTATTGGTTCCTGAACGATATCGTGTGGCGCAAGGCCAATCCGATGCCGAATTTCCGAGGCCGGCGCTTTACGAACGCGCATGAGACGATGCTCTGGTGCTCGAAGTCGCGCGGGCAGAAGCAGTACACGTTCAATTACGAAGCCATGAAGGCGTTGAACGACGACCTTCAAATGCGGTCGGACTGGTTCATTCCGCTCTGCACGGGCGGCGAGCGCCTCAAGAACGACAAGGGTGAAAAGGTTCACCCGACGCAGAAGCCAGAAGCGCTGCTGCACCGCGTGCTGCTTGCTTCGTCAAAGCCGGGCGACGTCGTGCTCGACCCCTTCTTCGGTACGGGTACGACCGGCGCGGTCGCCAAGAAGCTCGGCCGCCGTTTCATCGGGATCGAACGCGATCCCGCCTATATCGCCGCCGCCAAGAAGCGCATCGCGCGCGTGTCGGCGAACTCGCCTGAAGATTTGGAAATCACCCGCTCAAAGAAAGAGGAGCCTCGCGTGCCTTTTGGAACGATCGTCGAACGTGGACTGCTGGAACCGGGAACGAAGCTGTACGACCCGGCGCGGAAGTATTCGGCGAAGGTTCGCGCGGACGGCTCGCTCTCCTGCCGCGACGCGACGGGCTCGATCCATCAGATTGCCGCGCGCGTTCAGAATCTGCCGGCGTGCAACGGTTGGACCTATTGGCACTTCGACGCGCAAGGCGTGATGAAGCCGATCGACGTGCTGCGACAGCAGGTGCGGGCGGAAATGCACTGAAGCTTCGAGGGGGCCGATCGGCCCCCTCAACATTTTCTAGACGAAGATTTTGTAGGCGATCGTTTCGCCGTCCGCACGCCGCAGCGTGAACTCGGCGCCCTTTTCGTGTTCGTCGACCAGCGCCTCGAGCAGGCGTAGCGCGTTGCGGATGACTTCCGCATAAGACGCCGCTTCGGTTTTTTCTTTCAAGCGCTGCAAGCGCTCCATCGCTTGCGGGGGAAGTTCGAGTTGCACGCGCGTTGTCGCGCGGTCGCCACCTTCGGCTGCGCGGCGGTGATGAAAGCCGTGGCCGTGCCTCATTGCTTCTGCTCCGGCTTCGTGGGCGCGTCTTTGCGCGTATGGCGGTAGATCGCGCCGGCCGTCCCGAGCGTTGCGATCACGCCCAGCGTCGCCAGCGGATAGAGGATCGCTGCCGTCACCGACGCGGCAGCCGCGGGCAACACGAGCAATGCCGCGAAGGGGCCGTGCCGATGGTGACGGCGATGATGCATATGGCGCGCGCGCCAACGGGCTTCGCACGGATGATCGCGTTCGCCCTTCGGCGCATCGTCGAGCGGGAAGTCTTCGCCGACGCCGATGTTCAGTTTGCTCATGGCTTGTTGCTCCTGACGTGTTGGGATCGATGTAGGAACGCCGCTCGGCCGCGTCAATCACTATATCATCAAAATCTCATCATTCCGATTTTTGTCAAGCCTACTTGACAACACACGCCATCATGTCAATCTTGCTTTACATAACAGCAAGGATGCTTGTCATGAGTGCCGCCAGGAAGCGCTACATCGCTTGGTTCATCCCGACGATGGTTGCCTACGTTGCCGTCGTCTTGGGCGTGACGTGGGTCTTCAACAACCAACCGCCCGCAGCGCCGATGTCGTATGCGATTGCGCTTCTCCCGGCGTTTCCGGTGTTGGGCGTGATCGCGATTCTCGCGCGCTACCTTGTAGAAGAGACGGACGAATTCGTTCGGATGCGTCACGTGACCGGACTTCTGATCGGTATCGGATTGACACTATCGTTCTGCGCGACATGGGGCTTTCTTGAGATCTATGCCGGCGTGCCGGCGATCGGTCTTTTCAACGTCGTCTGGATATTTTTCGGCGCCATGGGGGTCGGCGGCGCGATCACCGCGTGGTGGTACCGGTGAACAACCGTCTTAAGGTGTTGCGCGCCGAACGCAATTGGAGCCAGGCTGATTTGGCGGAACAGCTTCAAGTCTCGCGCCAGAGCGTGAACGCGATCGAAACGGGCAAATACGACCCGTCTCTGCCGCTCGCGTTCAAGATCGCGCGCGTGTTCGGGATGCCGATCGAGCAAGTGTTTTCGGAGAATTGAACAGCGGACCGGCGTTGCGGTCGGCGAGTGCGTGGTCGATCACTTTGCGCATGACACTGGGCAGGGCGAAGCGGGCGAGATCGTCGATCGGCGCCCACTCCCCTGCCCCGTTTGCTTTGGCTTTGTCGACATCTTCGGCGCGGAACACGTGCAGTTCGAGTTCGAAGTGCGTGAAGCCGTGCCGCACGACGCCCGGCAGTTTGCGGTACTTGGCTTTGAGCGGCGCGTGCTTCAGCGCATCGTCGGGGAAGTCCTTCTCCCATGGGCTCATCGGCGGCTCGTGCATCCCGCCCAGCAGCCCCTTCGGCGGCCGGCGGCGCAGCAATATCTTCTCGTCGCTTGAGACCAGCACGAATGCGGTGCCGCGCCGCAACGGGCGGTCGGGTTTGGCTTCGCGGGCGGGCAGCGTCCCGGCGATGTCCATCGCGCGGGCGAGGCAATCGTCCGACCACGGGCAATCCCGGCAGGCCGGCGTCTTCGGCGTGCAGATCGTGGCGCCCAGATCCATCATCGCTTGCGCGAAATCGCCAGAGCGTTTGGCCGGCGCCAGCGTTTCGGCGATGGCGCGCAGTTCCGGCTTTGACGCCGGCAGCGGCGTCTTGATCGCGAAGAGGCGTGCGAGAACGCGCTCGATATTGCCGTCGACCGGGGCAGCACTGCGGTCGAAGGCGATCGCAGCGATGGCGGCGGCGGTGTAGGGTCCGATGCCGGGCAGTGCGCGCAAAGCCTCCTCGGTGTCGGGGAGTTTGCCGCCGTGTCGTTCCGCCACCTGCTTCGCGCAGGCGTGCAGGTTGCGTGCGCGGCTGTAGTAGCCAAGGCCCGCCCAGGCGGACATCACCTCTTCGACCGGCGCTGCGGCCAGCGCTTTCATCGTCGGCCATTTCTTCACGAACTTGTGGAAATAGGGGCCGACGGCGGCGACCGTCGTCTGCTGCAGCATGATCTCGGAAAGCCAAACGCGATACGGATCTGCCGTTTCGCCCGGCAAAGCGCGCCACGGCAGGCGCCTGCGGTGGCCATCGTACCAGGCGAGCAATCGCGTCACCAACGCGGTTCGCTTTTGCGGCGTGAGTTCGCTGGCGCTATGGTGCTTGGCAGATTTCGAGACGGGCATGTCAGCAAACGGCGACAATGGCGAATCGAGCAGACGCTCCGGACGGCGCGGGCCGCAACAGCTCGCGACCGACGCAACCGGCTTGCTGAAGCATCACCTGAGCGCGCGCGGCTTCGCGCAGGTGGAGATCGTGACGCGCTGGGCCGAAATTGCGGGCGCGAAACTGGCTGAGCATTGCTTTCCCTATCGTCTGTCCCCCGGGGGCGCCGGCAGCGCAACGTTGACCTTGGTTGCGGACGACCGCGCGGCGTTGGAACTGCAGCATCAGGCGCCCAAACTGATCGAAAAGATCAACACATATTTCGGCAAGGCGGCGGTCAGCAAAATCAAAGTCATTGCTGGGGACATTCCCGGACCCCGGGCGAATCGCGCGGCAAAACGTCCCCTGTCGGCGGAGGAGGATGGGGCCCTGAAGCAGCGGCTTGCCGCCGTGGAAGACCCGGAATTACGGGCCGCACTGGAGCGTCTCGGGCGCCACGCCCTTTCCGAAAGCCGTAAACCACTTGTTTACAAGCGTTGAGATGGCGGACGGCTCCGCCCTATAGTTCGGCCCGATGAACGAATGCTTCGCGGGGGCCTCTTAGGTGAAACTCGACCGTAATACGATGATTGGTGGCGGCGTTGCAGCGGCCGTGCTTTTGGCCGGGCTCGGCTATTGGGCGTTCGGCACCGGCGGCGGCGACAAGCCGACCCAGGTCGCCGGCGACTGCAAACCGATCGAGACGTTCGAGGTTACCGACGCCGACTACACGCTCGGCAAAGCGGACGCGCCGATCACATTTATCGAATATGCGTCGATGACGTGTCCGCACTGCGCGCAGTTCAGCAACGAGATCTTGCCGAAGCTGAAGGAACAGTACGTCGATAAAGGCTATGTGCGTTACGTGTTCCGCGAGTTCCCGCTGGACCGCGTGGCGTTGACGGCGTCGGTCGTCGGCCGGTGCCTGCAAAAAGACGCCTACATCCCCTATGTGGAATTGATGTACGGCGAGCTTATGACTTGGATTCGCTCGGAAGATCCGCGCAACGCGTTGAAGGAGATGGCGCGCCGGGCCGGCATGTCGGGCGACGAGTTCGAGAAGTGCCTATCTACCGACACCGACGCGAAGCGCGTCTTGGCCGTGCAAGAAAAGGCGATGAAGGACTACTGCGTCGGCGGCACGCCGACCTTCTTATTGAACGGCAAAGTCATCGCGAGCGGCGAGATTTTGTGGTCGACGCTCGATGAGAAGCTGCGCGAAGCGGCGAAAGAAAAAGGTGTTACGATTCCGGCTGCGGCAACAGACGCCGCGGCACCGGCAGAAGGTGCGGCAACAGCACCGGCCGAGGGTACGGCAATTCCTGCCGATGGTGCGGCTTCAACGCCTACTGAAGGTACGGCGGCACCGGCGGGAACGCCGGCACCGGCGACGCCTGCCGAACCTGCGAAAGCGCCCCCAGCGCAATAGCGACGTTCGCGCAAAGCGCCAGCCCCCGGCCTTGTCACTGTTAGGAATACCCCCGTGAAGTTCTCAAGACTTCGTCTATCCGGATTCAAATCGTTCGTCGAAACGACCGAACTGCCGATCGAGCAAGGCTTGACCGGCATCGTCGGCCCCAACGGTTGCGGCAAGTCGAACCTGCTCGAAGCCTTGCGCTGGGTGATGGGTGAAAACTCCGCCAAGTCGATGCGCGGCTCGGGCATGGACGATGTCATCTTCGCCGGCACGAACA
>CAZYGK010000082.1:0-14813 GCA_964647355.1 uncultured Flavobacteriaceae bacterium
AAGACGCCGGGCCGCGCCTTCTCCATGCGGGCGTAGAGCCTGGCCGTAAAGCGCTTCGCCGCGCGCCCGCCGATCGACCGAATGCGGCCCAGTCTCGGGCGGAACTCGTCCTCGTCGCTCATAAAACGACATGGCGCCATTTGGCGCTACTGAACTTGCCGGTGTCTCCACCAGAAGCGACGTGCAGACTGGCTTTGCGCGCTGAGTAGCGCCAAAGCTTTAATCTTGCTATGCTCCGCCTACTCCCTATCCGCTCCTTCATCGCGTCAATCATCGCCATCAGCTCCGCACCCAGACAGGTTGCGCGGCGCCAATCACGTCGTCAAACTTCGTCGCTCCGAAATATCGTCCGTCGAGCGATTTTTCGGGATCGTTGAGGAGGAAAATCTCACCTGGTTGGAGCGTGAAACAGCCGCTCCAGGCGGGCAGTTTCCGGCCGAAGGAATCTCGGATTTGTGCATCTGCGACGCGAATTTCATCGATGAATATGGCTGTATTATCGCGGCAAATTTCGTCGCCAGGAACCGCCGCGACGCGCTTCACGAGCGGGATATTTTCCGGCAAATAGCCGCGCTCGGCGATCAATTTCCCGAGCTTATCATCGGGCCTGACGAGTACGAAGTCCCCGGCCTCGAGACGATCATGCCGCTCAATCCGATAGAGACCGATGGGAGCGCTCGCCGAGGCGTTCCAGACGAACAATGGCGCGAAATTGACGAGACTCGCGATCGAACTCGCCGCAATAGCCGCGCCGGAAACCGCGATGATTTTCGTAGGACCGCTTCTCATTGGTCGGCCTTTTTCGAGGTCGAGGAAAAGCGGCGAAGCGACGACCAGCTGTCGAGATCATGGATATGATAGACGATCGACCCGCCATGTTTCCGGTAGGCGGGCCCGCCGCCCTCGCCCCTGAAATGCTCCAGCGCGCGGGCGCTGACGCGGAGATAGAGCGCGGCCTCATCGATGCTCAAAAAGGGGCTTTTACCGGTCCGCGTCTTCGTCCGCGCCTTGACGGATTTCTGCGCCCCATTGGGCTTTGACCGCTCGCGTTTTGAGTTATTGTTCCTCGCCATTGATCGCGACCTCCATTGCGCCATCGCAAAGGATTTTGACGCGCATGGACGCAATTGAGGAACTCCTCCCTATTCTAAATTCGGGGGCGCTATTCTTTTTTCGAGGGGTCTTATTCTGCCGGCGAATAAGTTATTCGCCGGCAGAATAAACTGCGAAATTCGCGTTATTGGGGTGCGGATTATTTCATATGATGTCTTGCCACTTTCCGACATGAGGCGCAGTATCTGGGCGCAGTCCGGAGTGTTTTTCCGTGCTCGAATTCGGCTCGCTGTTGCGCGTGTTGCGGTCTGATCTTCATCTCACCCAGACCGAAATGGCCGAGCTTTTGTTCATCAGCCAGCCAGTCTATTCGCGCATGGAAGCAGGCGTGCGGCCGATTCCGGTCAAGGCGCTCGAGCGTCTCGCCGACCGGCGGCATATTTCGGTACAGGCGCTCTTTCTTGCCTATCTCTTCCTCGACGAAAACCTCGCGGTGATCGAAGGCGGGGTACGCGACGAGGCCTCGTTGGCGCTTTTGGAATTGGCCGCCAAATATCGCCAGCGTTTTCCGCAAGGGTTCAAACACGCCGCCGCACTTGGCCTTCTTTATGAGGCCGCAGGCCAATGAGTTGCTCAGGGGTATCGCGCACACGGGAGTGGACGTGACACGAGATTATTCAGAGTTTATTAACTTAGCCGCGCTGCACGACGGCGATGGCGAGCTTATGAAACTTGATCTTTTCGATGGCGCCGTGTGGCGCCAGCAATTGTCCGGATCGGCGGCGGACGGAACCGTCACCGTGACCTTGTCGACTGGCAGAAAAGTGACCGTGAATTCGCGACTGCTGGCGATTTTGCGCCTGCTCGCCGATGAACTCGCCCGGGAAGAAACGAAATTCCATTGACGGGCGCATCGCCTGAGAAAAAGCCGGACCAAGACTGCCCCGGCCATAGTCGATGGTCGCAAAGTACCTTCGAAATTGGCCGGGTCTGAACGCCGCTCAAGACGGCGTTTCCTGCGGCGGCGGCGATCGGAAGCAAGAAAGCTTTGCCGCGCTTTTTGCACGGCCAGCAGCTTTTAGCCGCAATGACGCGCGCGGCCTTTCCCGGCTACCCGACGACGAACCTGACGCGCCAGTCGGTGATAGGCTCCTTTAATTTCTTCTGCAGGCGCATGATGCGAATGCGGAAGAATGAGCAGCCGATCAGGTATAGCAGCGTCAGCTCAAAGAGGCGGTTCAGGACGAACATGGTCCAGAAGGTCGAGAAACCGACCGCCTGCGTGAAGGTGACGAACGCGATCTCGAAGAGGAAAATAAGGCAGAGCGGCGCCGCGAACAGTTGGGCCTTCGCCATGCGCCAGAAATGATAGGCGAGGATCGTGTCGAGCATGACCGCCACGAGAAAATAACTTGGTCCATTCAGATAGAAGAAGGCGAAAAGACCGAACGCCCAGGCGATGCCGATGAGGCTCGCCGCCGTGCGGATCGATCGTGATTGCGCCAGATAGGAAAGCCCGACGGCGACAAGAACAAAGGTCGCATAATACGCGATGACGAGAAGATCGCCCGCGACCTGATCCGTACAGCGATTGAGAATGCACCCCATTGAGCTCCCCCGGCTACAAATGGCCTCCCTCCCCGGCGCCATGCAGCAACCGTGCCGGTAACCATCCAGCTTCATGATTCCGCGGGTCGTCGCGCCGCACGCGCGGCGCGATCATGGCGTACGGTCGGCGCCCCCGTGGGGCGGCGTTGGAAAGCATGCGAAAACGCCCCGCGGTATCCCGCGGGGCGCTTCGGCCGAGGCGATTACTCGCCGTTGCGGCGGCGGTTCGGGCGCGACCAGATGAGGTCGTATTCGCCGTTCTCCATCTCGCAGAGATTGGCGAGGATCGGCGCCGCGAGCGAGGGATCGTCGAGGCGGACTGAGAGGTAGCTGCGGTTCTCGTTCGAAGTTTTGCGCCAGGCGGCGCCGATCTCGGCGCGGCCGGCGAAGATGCGGAAGTCGGGCGCTTTCTCGCTCGTCTTCTCGGCCGGCTTGACTTGCACATTCGCGTCGAGCGTCAGGGTTGAAACGGATCCCGTGAAGCCGTCGCCGTTCTTGGTGAAGGTCCCGATCGTAGCCATTTTCGTCTCCATTCTTTGTCCGGGCCGCCCATCGCGGCCTCGATGGCGATCGGCAAGGCGGAGGCGAACGCCGACGCAGTCGGAACGACCCGGAGCGCACGCGGAGGACGGCAGGCGGCGAAGTTTCTTGTCTCGCGAGGAATGGCGGCCCTTCTTTTCCTGGGCCGCCAGGGGAAGAAAATTCGGGCGCCGCCGTTGCGTCCGAGGCGTCGAGGCGAAGCCGCCCTCCGCCTAGATCAGGCCAATCGAGGCCGCGATGGGCGTGACGCGCGGACGGGGGAGACATTTGGCGGCCGCGGACCCGCACGAAAAACGCGATCGCCGTTCGGATGCGCCGGCTCCAGCACCCATTCTAACGACGCCAACGCTTCCAGCCGCCGAGCGGCAGTGCTGACTTTGCGGAACACCCTGGGCGGTCGATGCGCGGCGTGCGTAGGACGAAGACCATGATCATGAAGCAATAGTGGCTTCATTCGGCGCGACAGCGGTGGTGACGCGCGCCTGTTCGATTATCAGCGCCGAAAAAGACGGCGGCGGATCGTGGATCTGGCCGAATCCGGTACGCCGCAGGATGCTTGCCGCCACGACCGACGCGCCGCCGGCCTCAATTGGGGACGCGACAATGCGCTATCTTGTTCTGAAAGCGGGGATTTCCGCGATCCTCATCGTCACAGATTCGGAGATTGCTACGCGCAGTCCCGCCTTCGGCGTGCTCATCGCAACGCGCCCTTTTGTCCCGGTGCTCGGCATGGTCTGCCTCTGGCATGACACGAGCGATTTTGGGTCCAGCTCGCCGATCATGAACAGGCGACGGTTAGGTACGCGCTCCCCTAGTTTACCAATGTTCCTGCTCATTCCCGCATTGCTGCCGGCCGGCGCGCCTTTCTGGCTCTCGCTTCGGGCCGACAATCACACGCTTCACGTAAAGAGCCTCCCGGCCGAGGCCGGGAGGCAAGTCAAGCGCTAAAAACGGGAGGTTTTTCGCGCTATTTTGAGATTGCGAAGCTGCAGGCGGCTTTTGCTGCCGGCGAGTTCTCATCGTCCTGCCACGCGGCGCAGTCGATAAAGACAAGCCGGCGGCCGACTTTGGCGATGCGCGCCTTGGCGAACAGCGGTGAGAGTTTGACCGACTTCAGGTAGTCGACATTGATGTTGATTGCGCTGCTGTTTGCCTCGGAGCCAAGGGCGCGCTTCAATTCATGCAGCGCGGCGAGCTCCAGAAATGTCGAGACAATCCCGCCATGGAGCGCCTTGATCAGCGGATTGCCGACATGGGCGTCTCCCGGCGTCATCGAATATAGGCGCCCGTCTCCGGTTTCGATGGCTTCAAAAGAGAGCCAATGACCGAGCGGCGAGTCGATCAACCCCGTCATGCCTGAGGCCCTTCCGCAAGCCGGGCGAAATCCGGCCCGCCGCTGCCGATCATGAAAGCGCCGACGGCGCTTGCAAGCGGTCTTCCGTCATAATCGACGATTTCGCCGCGTGTTCTTGCAATATTGCCGTTGATCGCGAAACACTCGGCGCTGCAAATGACTTTGGCGCCGATTTCAATCGGTCGAAGATAATCCGTTTTCAGATTGATGGTGGCTATCGCTCGCGGTTCTTGAATTTTGGCGAAGACCGCAAAGCCGAACACTGTGTCGAGGATGATCGTGTAAGCGCCGGGGTGCGCATAGCCGCCCTCCCCCTCGCACGAGAAAAAGGCCGGTATCGTCGCGATTACGCAAACCTCGTCGGCTGCGATCTTGCTCGGCTCCATATTCAGAGCCGCGAACAATTGGTGGCTTTTGGGGAAGAATGATTTCATTATGTCCGCCCAGGGCGGCGCGTCGCTGGAATCTTGCGGCGACATTCGAGCTTGCTCGCAGTTCGCCTTCATCCCTTGCTCCTGGCGGCTTTGCGTTGGACGCGGTGCAGGGAATCGATGTCGTCGGAAGAACCTGCGACAGGCGCCGCGCCGAGTTCGACAAGGTTGGACTTTGCAATCGTCAGAGCCTCAATAAAGTCCTCGACGCGCGCGACGGAAAGACCCTTGAAAGCGTCCTTGTAAAGATTGTTCGCCGCCGCCCGCATGTCCTCAATCACGGGAAGGATCTTATCCGTGAGATAAATCAGATTGGCGCGGCGGTCGCCGGGCGCAGGGGCGCGGCGAACCCAGCCGCTTTCTTCGAGGCGGTCGACAAGCCGGCCGAGCGGCGCCGCCTCGATATCGAGCTCGTCCGCGAGCGCCCGTTGGGTCCGTCCGTCATTGCGGTAAAGGTGAGCGAGCACGAACCATTGCGCGCGGGTCAGACCTATGTGTTTGACCCGGCGATCAAATTCCCGCCGGAGCAGCCTCGCCACGTCGTTAATCAGGTAGCCGGGATTGTGCTCGATCCGGTCGTCCATCTTCTTCATCGCCCGCACCCGCCTGTTGCGCTTGCCAACGTTAATATATACTAAGTTATTAAGTCTTAGTATAGCGTTTTTGTCAGTGGTGAGAGCGTCGGCGAATGCGTGCGCATGTCAGATCCGGGTCCGGTTGGAAGATAAAGGCTGCGGCGCTTTTCGCCGCATTCGCCGCGATTGCCGGCTGTGGTTCCGGCGGGGATGCGGACTCCGCGGCTGCCTCGAAACATAGGTCCTCTGTCGAAGAGGCTGCGGCTGTGAAGTCGGTCAAGATTGTCAAACCGAAGCCGGCGACGGTCCGGAATACGGTCATTGCGACAGGCTCGATCGGCTCAAAACAAACCAGCAATATCGGTCCTCTCGTCGAGGGTGTCGTAGAGTCGATCTTCGTCAATGTCGGCGATCGCGTGACGAAAGGCGATCCGCTATTTCAGACGCGCCCCCTGACATATGAGCGCCGGCTCGAGGAAGCGAAAGCGACGCTGGAACTTGCTGTCGCCCGGCGCAAGAACGCAGAACGGGTTCTCGAGAGAACCGAAAAGCTGCGCGCCGAAGGCTACGCGCCGCAAGCGCGTCTCGACGACGCCAGAACCGCCCTTGATGTAGCAGCGGCCGAAGTCGCACGCGCGGCGGCGGCGGCGAAAACAGCAGAGCGCCAGCGAGAGGATACGATGGTTCGCGCGCCTTATAGCGGCGTCATCACCAAAAGGTTCAACGATGAGGGCATCTATCTCTCCAATGTATTTCGCGGCGGGACGGAAAGCTCCGTTCTGCAAATCCAGGAAAATCACATCGTCGTCGCGGTCGTTTATGCGCCGGAGCAACATCTGGGTTCGCTGAAACTCAATCAGAAAGCGCTTGTTTATGTCGAGTCGCAGCCCGAACCGCGAGAGACCTACATTCTGGTATTGAACGACATGCTCGATGTCGGCGCGCGGACGGTTGAACTGCGCTTGCCGATCGACAACTCGGATTATTCCCTGAAATCAGGCCAATTCGCCCGCGCCGAAATATTCACGGATGAGTTGCAGGCGTTGTCAGTCCCGGCCGACGCCGTCCGACGAGATCAGACGGGGGCTTATGTCCTCACAATAAAAGACGGACGCGTCGAAAAAAGACTTGTCGTCGCCGAGGAGCGGCCTGATGGAACGACAGTCGTGCGTGAAGGGCTCGACGTTGGCGATGACGTCATTGTTCCGAATGGCGAGCCGATCGCCGTCGGCGACTCCGTTGCGCCTGAGGCCGCCTGATGTGGCTCGTCGACCTTTCAATCAAGCGCCCGGTCCTCGCCGTGATGATGATCGGCGCCCTCGTCGTACTCGGCTGGATTTCGATGGGCCGGCTTGGCGTCGATCTCTTTCCCGATGTTGAGTTTCCCTATGTCGCAGTAACGACGACGCTCGAAGGCGCGAGCCCCGACACGATGGAAACCGAAGTTTCCGATGTGATCGAGGAAAGCGTCAACACGATCTCCGGCATCAAACAGCTTCGTTCGACGAGCGCGGACGGACTCTCTCAAGTCTTCATCGAATTCGAGCTCGAGGAAAATGTCGATGTGAAGGCGCAGGATGTACGCGACAAGGTCAACATCGCGCGCCGCGACCTTCCCGAAGACATCGATCCGCCGGTGATTGAAAAGGTCGATCCGGACGCTGCGCCGATTATGTCTGTCATGATCGCTGCTGACGCGCCGATCGGCGACATCACCACCTATGCGGACGAAGTCGTCAAGGAGGCCGTCCAGCGGCTGCCCGGGGTCGGGTCGGTGACAATCGTCGGGGGGCGTCTTCGCGAAATCCGCATATGGCTCGACGCCGACAAGATGCGCGCGTTTGGCGTGACCGCCGAAGACGTTGTGCGCGCCGTCAGGTCCGAACACGCCGAAGTGCCCGGGGGCCGTCTCGAAACCGGGGGCGGCGCGCGCGAATTCGGCGCCAAGACGGTGTCGGAAGCGGAGACGCCGCGCGAATTTGAAGATCTTGTCGTGGCGTTCCGCGACAGCGGCGCGCCGACCCGGATCGGCGACGTGGCGCGGGTCGAGGACGGTCTTGAGGATGAGCGGAGTTATGCTGAGTTCAACGCCCGTCCGGGCGTCTCGCTCGATGTTCGCCGGCAGTCCGGTCGCAACACGCTTGAAGTCGCCGAAGCCGTTTATGCGGAGATCGAGCGGCTTAAAGCGGTCGCGCCCGAGGGATATGAACTCGTTGTCGCCCGCGATGTGAGCCGTTTTATTGAATCGTCCGTTGAGGACGTGACCCATGAGCTCGAGATTGCGATCGTTCTCGTCGTTATTGTCACGTTCTTCTTTCTCCTGAGCTGGCGCGCCACGCTGATGGTCGCCATCGCCATTCCAACATCGCTGATCTCGGCGTTCTTCGCCTTCGAGGTCTTCGAATTCACCATCAACATGCTGACATTGCTGGCGCTCACCGTGACCATCGGATTGCTGGTCGACGACGCCATCGTCGTCGTTGAAAGCGTTCAGCGCGACATCGACGCCGGCGTCGCGCCTGCGAAAGCAGCGCGACACGGCACTGAACGCGTCGCACTCGCCGTGCTTGCCGGCACTTTCGCAACGCTCGCCGTCTTCGTGCCGATCGCTTTCATGGAAGGCGTTGTCGGGCGCTTTTTTCTTCAATATGGCCTTGCAATCGTCTTCGCGGTCTCCGTTTCATTACTAGTGGCGCTGACCCTGACGCCGATGCTGGCGTCGCGATTCCTGAGACCGGAAAGTCATCCTCCATTCCTGCGCCCGATCGAAAAGTTTCATCACCAGCTCGATCAGATTTACAGCCGGATTGTCGGGGCTGTCGTTCGCTGGCGATATGTCGCGCTGGCGGCCGCGATCGGTTCGCTGTTCGTGGGCGGATTCTTCGCGTCAAAAGTGCCGAGCGGCTTCACCTCGAAGGCGGACCGAAGCGAATTTCTGGGATCCATAGAATTGCCGCTCGGATCAGGCATTGCTGAATCCAAAAAGGCGATCGCATTGGCGAATGGGGCGCTGCGCGGCGTTATGCACATCGAGAACATTTTCTTGACCGCCGGCGCCGGGAGTCAGGGAAAAGCCAATGTCATCGATCTTTATGCGTCGATTACGCCCAAGCAGGAGCGGCGGATCGGGCAATTTGAGGTGATGGACGCGGCGCGCCAGGCGTTAGTCGCGGCGGTTCCCGAGGCGAAGGAAATTACCGTCGCTGAAGTGCCGTGGATTTCCGGCGGCGGTGTTTCAACGGGCGACGTTGAACTGGTCGTGCGCGGCGACGCCATCCCGGAAATCGACGCTTATGTCAAAATGGTCATGTCGCTGATGCGTGAGACAAACCTTTACTCCGACCTGCGTTCCAGCTTCGAGGAGGGGCGCCCTGAGCTGCTAATTGACTTCAATCGAACGCGGGCGGGGGATCTGGGCGTTTCTGCGCGCACTCTGGCGACGACGGCGCGCACCGTGATCGGCGGTGTCGACGCCGGCTCCTTTGAGGAGGGCGGCAAACGATACGATGTTCGCGTCAGGCTTGAGGAGTCTCAACGCCAGGACCGTGATCAGCTCGAACTCATTCAGGTCAGAAATGAATCGGGACGATTGATCGACCTCGCCAGCGTAGCGTCAATGCGTTTCGCCAGCGGACCTTCGCAAATCGAACGACAGGACCGGGCGCGCAAAATTTCCATCCTGGCGAACACCGCGTCAGGCGTGGCGCTAGGAACGGCGACCGAAGCGCTTGAGGCGATCATCGCCGCCAATCCGCCGCCTGCGAGCATGCAGATCACCTATGAAGGAACCGTCCGCCGGATGAATGAGTCGATTTCGGCCATTATGTTCGCTTTTGGACTCGCCATGATCGCGCTGTACATCGTGCTGGCGAGCCAGTTCAACTCCTTCGTTCAACCGATCGTCATCATGCTGACGGCGCCGCTGTCATTTTCCGGCGCTTTCGCGATGCTTTATTTCGGCGGCCAGGAAATGTCGCTCTTCGCCCAGATCGGCCTCATCGCGTTGATGGGCATCGTCATGAAAAACGGCATTCTGCTCGTCGACCGGGCGAACCAGTTGCGCGAAGAAGGCGCGGCGGCGCGCGATGCGATCATCAAGGCCTGCCCCGAGCGCTTGCGGCCGGTTCTGATGACGGCGTTCGCCGCGATTTTCGGCATGATCCCGGTCGCGCTGTCCGGTTCCGACGGCGCGGAATGGAGGAACGGGCTTGGCTATTTGATTATTGGCGGGCTTTCGTCGTCGACGATCCTCACCCTGCTCGTTGTGCCGGCCGCCTATATGGTTCCCGGCGACATCAATACCATCGCGAAGCGGTTAATTGGCGTGCTGAAAGGCGTGTTTGCGGGCGGCTCGACTGCGCCCGGATCAGCGTCCCGGAAGCCTGCGGAGTAAGAGAGACAATGCGGCGCGAATTTGGACAAGTTGAGGAAATACGGACGCTGATTGTTGGGATTCTTGCTGCCGCGCTCGCAGTCTGGTCCGCCAGCGGCGCCGCCGCCCAGACCCTCGAAGAGGCGTTGTCGCTCGCCTATGTCACAAATCCGGAGATCGCCGCCGAGCGCGCGCAACTCGACGCGACCGAGGAAGGGGTCGTGCAAGCCCGAGCGCGCGGTCTGCCGCAGATTACGGCGGGCGCCGGCTATCAAAAAGTCGATAATACCCAATCCATCAATGGCGAGGTTTTCAACGTCGGCGCGGGCGGGCGCGACTTCAAGCTCGATACGGCGACGGCGCAGGTCAGCGGCGAGCAGCAAATTTTTGCGGGTCTGCGAAACGTGAATGCGATCCGTCAGGCGAAAGCGCGCGCTCGGGCCGGCGGCGCGCAATTAACGCTCGTCGAGCAGGACGTGTTGGCGCGCGCGGCCACGGCGTATTTTGACGTCGTGCGCGACACCGTCGTATTGAAGGCGACGGAAAGCAACGTTGAGGTTCTTGGAAAACAATTCGAGGAGGCCGCTCTCCGCTTTGAGATCGGCGAAGTCACCAATACAGATGTGGCGCAGAGCGAAGCGCGCCTTGCGGCGGCGCGTGCGCGGATGACCGATGCGCAGGCGCAGTTGGCGATCAGCCGGGCGGCGTTCGCGGAACTCATCGGGCAAATGCCCGGATCTCTTGAAGAGACGCCGGCTTTGCCCGAGGCGCCAGCTGCAATTGATGACGCGATGGCGATCGCGCGCGAGCTATCGCCAGTCATCCTCCAGGCGCAAATGCGCGAGCAAGCCTCTCGTCGCGGCGTCGCTATTGCAAAGGGCGCGTTTTCACCGACCGTGTCATTGACCGCCGGTTATCAATATGCCGAAGAGCCTTCGTCTTTCATTGCGGAAGATGAGCAGTTCGCTTACGGCGTGCGCGTGACTGCGCCGATCTTTCTTGGCGGGCTCAATCTTTCTCGCGTGCGCGAGGCGCGCGCGCTCAACAGAGCAGACCGCCATCGCATCGCAGCCGCCGAACGGCAGATTGATGCGCGCGTGAGGGCCGGCTGGCAACGACTTGCCGCAGCGCGCGCGAACGTCGCATCATCGCAAACGCAAGTGCGCGCTAACGCACTGGCGCTCGCCGGCGTGCGGCGCGAAGCGGAGGTCGGCGCGCGCACCACTTTGGACGTTCTCGATGCGGAACAGGAATTTCTCGATGCGCAAGTGGCGCTCGCCAGTGCCGAGCGCGACGCGCGCGCCGCCACATTTCAGCTCCTTGCCGTTATCGGCGTCTTGACGGCGAAAACCGACGATATTTTAGCGGCGAGCGGCGCCTCGGCAAATTGACGGACAACGGTATTGAGCGTTCGGCGGCGATAGAACCGGTCATTCTCAACGGCTGGCGATGGATGAAACAGGAAGTACAAAGGATTTACGCTGATTGTCGCTCTTTCCAGCGGCACTTTCGGTGTCGTCGCGTAAACTTCTTGTTTCGTAACATCAAGCGCAATCGAACTCCCGCGAATGGCGCGCGCATGCTGCGTCGCTCAATTCGACGAAAGCCCTTTCAACGAAAGCAATTGTCCATCTTCGCAATATTTTTGTCGGGGGGGGCCAATCGAGCGTACAGCAAATTTTTGTTTGCAGGCTGGCCAGCAAATCTTGCATGCTGCAAGCGCCATAAAAATTATCTGCTCGCGGCCGAAACGGATATCTGCGGTCGACCAATATTCAGAATTACGTGATGACGCCGGCTATTGTATTGGCGGAACGAGACGGCGATAACGGCCGCAAGGCAGCTCTGCTGGACTCCGTTTTCGTGCAAATTGAGATTATTGCAGCGTTTGACAGCAGCGCTTGCTGTCGTGTCGAGTCTGGGGATGTTTCAGCGCGCGGCAAACCTGCTTCGTGTTCTTGTCACATGTTTGCGTTTTCGGACGCTCCAGAATTACCGTCCCCGCTATTTTGCAAGTGTCGTGCGACGAGACCAATCAGTCGATCGCGCAGGGTGCGAGCTGTGAGATAGATCGTCAATTCGCCGTTGCCGCCCTCATCGCCGATGATCCATGAGGGGAATTCCGAGACGCTTTGCCTTGTCGGCGAGATTGTCGGTGACGCCGGCGCCGGGGAAGACGACGAGGCCGATGGGCAGCGCTTCGAGCAGCGCGTCGTTGCGTTTGAAGGGCGCGGCCTTGGCGTGACGCGTCCAGTCCGGCTTGAAGACGATCTGCGCGACCTTGCGATTGTCGGCCCAGGAGGCGGCGATCTTCTCGGCGCCGCGCGGCGTGCCGCCATGGAGGAGGACCATGTCGGGATGTTTGGCGCGGACGCGGTCGAGCGCGGCCCAGATCGCGGCGACATCGTTGCAGTCGGGCCCGCCGGCGAAGGCGATTTTGGTTCCGGCGGGCGTCAGCGGTTCGATTTCGGCGCGGCGCTTGGCGGCGATGAAGTCGCGGCTGTCGATCACGGCGGCGGTCAAGGCGCGATGGCTCGTGCGCGATCCGTTGCGCGGCCGCCAGGCTTCGCCGAGATGACGCTCGAACAGCGTGACCGCGGCGTCGCGCATGAGTTCGTGGGCGTTGCGCCGTTCGATGAGCGATAGGCCTTCGGCGACCAGGCGTTCCAGTTCGACGGAGCGAATCTCTGAGCCGTCCTGGTCGCGCTGACTGCGCCGCTGCTCGCTTTCATTGTGATCGAGGGCGCGTTCCGTGCGTTGGAGGCTCAAGTGAAACACGTTGGTCAGCGACCAGAGCAGCGGCGAGAGGTCGCCTTCAAGGCGCGTGTCGGCAAGCGTCGCGACCAGCGCGTCGACCATGTCGGCGACGGCGCCTTGCAAAGGACCTGCTTCCGGCAAGGGGCGCGGATCAGGCTCGTCGCTTCCTTGCCGCCAGCCATAGAGCTGCAATTCGTGGAGCACCTGCGCGGTCGCCGATTCAGCGTGTTCGATGTCGTCGCGGGCGAAGTCGTCGTTCATGATAGCCTCCTCATTGTCCCTGCGCGGGAGCGCGCGGGGCTCTTGTGAAGCGACCACCAGCCGGATCCGGCGCGCGACCCGCACCCTTTCGGGCCGGAGCGCAGCGGAGGACGCCGGAACGGGGATTTCTTGTCTCGCGAGGAATGGCGGCCCGCCAAAGGCGCCCGCGTGAAGCGCGTCTTGGAATACATCTCCGCCAGGGGAAGAAATCCTCGAGCCGGCGTTGCGGGACGCGCGGCGCATCCGGCACTCTCGCCCGAAACTGGAGCCCCGCGCTCGCGCGCATTGGACCGCTGAGGCCATCTTCGACGATGGCGTGACGACGGTCGGACGATGTTACTGGCTGCGTGCGCTGATGAATCGCTGTCGATCGTCGGCGGTGAGCTGGTCGGCCAGATGCGCCGCGAGCATACCGGCGCCATCGGCGATGAGATCGTCGTTGAAGTCCTTGCGCCGCGGCGTCAGCAGAATGGCCTCAATGGAAAGGGTGCTCAGCCTTTGGGCAAGGCGGGCGGCCGCATTTCGTCCGGCGGCGTCGCTGTCGGCGGCAATGTAGATCCGTCGTACTTGCGCCGGCGGGATAAGCGCCGCGAGATGCGCAGCCGATAAAGCGGCGATCATCGACAGGGTCGGCATCGCAATGCGCAAGGACAGCATTGTTTCAATGCCTTCCCCTACTGCCATCACTTCTGCATGCGGACCGAAGCGCACGCCATTGCCCGCGAGCGCGCCCATGGCACGGCGTGGTGAGTCAATCGGCGCCTTCTGCGATCCGTCGGCGCTAAGATAGGTGCGCATCAGGCCCCTGATGCGACCGGTGTTGTCAGTGACTGCGGCGAGCATGGCCGGCGCCGCCAGCTGTCGATACGTGTCATCGCATCGATAGTAGCACTTGGGATGATAGCGCAGGGCATCAGGAGTGACGGGGCATTCGATACCACGCGAGTGGATATAGGTTTCGGCAGGCGTGCCGGAGATCGGCTCAGCGGCTGCAAAGAGCCGAGTAGCCGCCGCGTCGCGCTGTTGATTGTTCGATGCAGGAAGCGGGCGACACACGCTCAGAAACCGCTCGGCTTCGATCAGCGCATCGAGGTGCCGGTCAGCACCAACAGCGCTCGCAATGATATCGAGCAGATCGCCATGCTCGCCGGTCGCGCCGTCCGTCCATTTGCCGCGCGCGCCTTTGCCGCCGATTGGACCCTGGAGACGCAAATAGAGGCTGCGTCCCTTCGCGTTGCGCCGGTCGCCGACGATCCAGTAGCCGCCGATCTTTCGGCCGTTCGACAAGTAATTGCGGCAAACGTCTTCCGCGCGCTCGGCGAGGCGGCGCACGATCTCCGCGGTTCGCTCCGGCATGGCGCGTTCTCCCGATGAAAGAAGCGCGCCCTTGCGGGCGCGCTTCGATGATGATGATCGGCAGGCCGCTATTCCGCCGCAATCGCGGGAGCGGCCGGGTCATCGACGACGATGGTAGCTAGTGCGTCGGCTATCGGAGTTCGCAGTACGGCCGGAAGCCAGTCGCAATCCTGAAGGAGGTCCTCGGCGGCTTTCGCCATCTCGGGCCTCCTGAGGCTGGCGATGCGGTCGGCAGCCTCTTCGCCTTTGGCTTCTCGAACCGCTTCCAGGATTTGCGCCTTGGTGATCCGCCCGAAATAAGCTTCCGCAGAAGGGCGCCAACCGGCGGCTTGCAAGTCGAGATCGATGGCGCCTGCGAGGTGATCCGCGTTGGTGGCTGCACCCGATCGGCGATCGTAGGGCCGGAAGACGGCGTCCACGCTGAGCGCGACGCAATGCGCGAACAGCGCCCTACGAGCACCCTCCTCCATCGCCGCGAGATGCTCCCAGAGAGTGGACGGGTCCGC
>CAZYGK010000083.1:0-14764 GCA_964647355.1 uncultured Flavobacteriaceae bacterium
TCGTCTCCGGCGACCAGATCGCCGTCATTTCGGGGCGGGAATAGCGTGGGATCATTCTCTCAACCGTCGCAAAAAAGATATGTCATCCCGGACGTTAGCGAAGCCCGATCGCGTAAGCGATCGTTGGCGAAGCTTGTGAGCCGGGACCCAGAGTCGACGCGTCAGCGTCTGAGCAGTGATCCTGGGTCCCGGCTCGTAAGGCTCGCACGACCGTTGCTTCGCAACGGGCTCGCCTAACGTCCGGGATGACAGTGTTTTGGCCTTTATGCCACTGCCTTCAACGACTCTTCCAGAATCGAAAGCCCTTCATCCAGCACTTTGTCCTCAACCGTTATCGGGACGAGGATGCGGACGCCATTGCCGTAAAGGCCGCAGGTGAGGAGGATCAGCCCGCGTTTCAGCGCTTCGGCGGTGAGGCGCTTCGTCCGGTCGGGGTCGGGTTCTTGGGTGCCGCGGGTTTTCACCAGGTCGAATGCGACCATGGCGCCGAGGCCGCGGATGTCGTCCATCGGCGGCAGGTCGTTGCGCACGGACATCTGCTTCAGGCGCGCGATCAGTTTTTCGCCGAGGGTCACAGCCTTGTCGAGAATGCGCTCCTCTTTGATGACGTCGAGTACTGCGTTGCCGGCCGCGCAGGCGACCGGGTTGCCGGCATAGGTGCCGCCGAGGCCGCCGGGATCGGGCGCATCCATCAGGGCGGCACGGCCGATGACGGCCGAGAGAGGCATACCGCCGGCGAGGCTTTTCGCGGTCGTGATCATGTCGGGCTTCACGCCGGAATGTTCGATCGCGAACAGCTTGCCGGTGCGTGCGAAGCCGGATTGGATTTCGTCGGCGATCAGCATGATGCCGTGCTTATCGCAGACCGCGCGCAAGCTCCGCATGAAGTCGAACGGCGCGGTGTAGAAGCCGCCTTCGCCTTGCACGGGCTCGATGATGATGGCGGCGATGCGCGCGGGCTCGACGTCGTATTTGAACAGGCTCTCAAGGGCTGCGAGTGCGTCGGCGCCGGTGTGGCCGTGGCTTTCGACCGGGAAGGGCAGGCGGTAGACGTCGCCTGGCATCTCGCCGAAGCCTGCCTTGTAGGGCACGACCTTGCCGGTCAACGCCATGCCCATGAAGGTGCGGCCGTGGAAGGCGCCGGAAAAGCTGACCACGCCGGAGCGCTTCGTGGCGTAGCGCGCGATTTTGACCGCGTTCTCGACCGCTTCGGCACCGGTCGTGAAGAAGATCGTTTTCGTCGGGCCGTCGATGGGGGCTGCTGCGTTCAGCTTCTCAGCGAGCGCGATATAGCTTTCGTAGGCGTTGACCTGGAATGCCGTGTGCAGCGCATTCGCCATCTGCGCTTCGATCGCCTTCATCACCTTGGGATGGCGGTGGCCGGTGTTCTGCACGCCGATGCCGCCCACGAAGTCGATGTAGCGCTTGCCTTCGACATCCCAGATCTCCGCGTTCGCGGCGCGCGCCGCGAAGACGGGATGGGCGGTGTTGACCCCGCGCGGCACGGCGGCCTGACGGCGGGCGAGGAGTTCGGCGTTGGTGGTCATTCGACTAATTCCTTATTCGCGGTTAGGCAATTCGCGTTCTAACCAATAGGACGGTTCGATGAAGGTTGCTCGCAATACGTCGGGGTGCTTTAGCGCGTCTGCGTGAGGCAATGTCTTGAACTTGTGCTTCGCAAAGTAACCCTTGAACGAAATGTTTGTGGCACCTAGCGGAAAGTAATGGCCGTCGAGATACACCACCTTTTGACCAACTTTGAAGCGCTTGAACTCGCGCTCCATCGCATCGGCCCACGCTAGCATATCATCTTCGGTGACGGTCTTCAGACCGCGTCTCTTAACCTCAAGTCGGCCCAATTCGACAATGGGTATGTCAGTGTTGCGAATGACGCCGTATGTGAAGGCCTTCAGACACTTCGAGCAGGAAATCAGCCAACCGCAGCCGCACCATGGGCAGTCCAGTTGACCGGTCGATGCTGCCGGCTCACCCACGCAGCGACAATGAGACAGCACATCGTCGTTGGCTTTGAACAAGAACTTCGCCATGGGCTAGGTCTTTGCAGCTTCCTTGGCTTCGATTTCCTGCGCGCGTTTGAACGCGGGTCTTGCGCTGGCGCGTTCGGAGAATTCGGTGAAGGCGGGGCGCTTATCGATCATGCCGAACATCATGCCGAAGCCCAAGGTCGAGGCGACGTAGAGGTCGGCGGCGGTGAACTGATCGCCGAAGAGCCATGGGCCGGGCTTCAGCGCGGCTTCGAGCGTTCCGAAGGCGCGGTCGTAGTCGCCCCAGCCGGCAGAGACGGAGTTCGGCGTGCTGCCTAAGCGCTTTTCCATCATCGCCGGTTCGAGCGTTGTCGCGGGGAACATCAACCATTGCAGAAACCGGCCGCGGCGCGGGTCGGTCAGCGCGGGCGCGAGCTTCTTCTGCGGGAACTTGTCGGCGACGTAGAGCAGGATCGCCGCCGTTTCACCGAAGCCGATGCTGCCGTCCTCGAGACCGGCGACTTTGCCCATGGGGTTGATCTTTTTGTAGGCGTCGGTTGGGTGGCCGGGGGCGCGGATGTTTACGCGCACGATCTCGTACGGCTCGCCCGCTTCTTCCATCATCCAGAGCGCGGTGAACGCGCGGGTTTGCGGGCAGTGATAGAGTTTCATCGTCACGTGCCAATTCCTCCCATCGCCAGGTACTTCATTTCAAGGAAGTCCTCGATGCCGTATTTCGAGCCTTCGCGGCCGATGCCGCTTTCTTTCATGCCGCCGAAGGGGGCGACTTCGGTGGAGATGATGCCTTCGTTGATGCCGACGATGCCGTATTCGAGGGCTTCCGCCACGCGCCAGACGCGACCGATGTCACGGGCGTAAAAGTACGCGGCTAAGCCGTACTCGGTGTCGTTGGCGAGGCGGATGGCGTCAGCCTCCGTCTTGAAGCGGAACAGCGTCGCCACGGGTCCGAAGATTTCCTCCTGGGCGATCGCCATTTGGGTGTTCACATCGGTCAAAACCGTCGGCTCGAAAAATGTGTGGCCTAACGCGTGGCGCTTGCCGCCGGTTGCGATTTTCGCGCCTTTCGAGGTTGCGTCTTTGATCAGGCGTTCGACCTTCTCCACCGCTTCCATGTTGATGAGCGGGCCCTGCATGACGCCGTCGGCGGTGCCGTCGCCGACCTTCAGGTTCGCTGTGGTAGCGGCGAGCTTCGCGGCGAACGCGTCATAGACCTTGTCCTGCACGAACAGGCGGTTCGCGCAGACGCAGGTTTGGCCCATGTTGCGGAATTTTGAGAGCATGGCGCCTGCGACCGCGGCGTCGAGGTCGGCGTCGTCGAAGACGATGAAGGGCGCGTTGCCACCGAGTTCGAGCGAGACTTTCTTCACCGTGGACGCGCATTGGCGCATCAGGAGCTTGCCGATTTCAGTCGAGCCGGTGAACGAGAATTTGCGCACCAGCGAATTGCCCGTGAGTTCTTGGCCGACGCGCGAGGCGTGATGCGTGGTCACGATGTTGAAGATGCCCTTCGGGATGCCGGCGCGTTCCGCCAGCACGGCAAGCGCCAAGGCCGAGAGCGGCGTTTCTGCCGGCGGCTTGATCACGATCGGGCAACCCGCGGCGAGCGCCGGGCCACATTTCCTCGTGATCATCGCGTTCGGGAAGTTCCAGGGTGTGATGGCGGCCACGACGCCGATCGGCTGTTTCAAGACCAAGATGCGGCGGCCGGGTTGGGTCTGCGGGATCACGTCGCCGTAAATGCGCTTACCTTCCTCGGCGAACCACTCGATGAACGAGGCGCCGTACGCGACCTCACCGCGTGACTCGGCGAGCGGCTTGCCTTGCTCGCTGGTCATGATGATGGCCAGGTCTTCCTGGTTTGCCATCATGAGGTCGAACCATTTGCGCAGGATGTTCGCGCGTTCCTTGGCAGTCTTCGCGGCCCACGCGGGCCACGCCGCGTTCGCCGCTTCGATTGCGCGGCGGGTCTCGCCTTCGAGCATGTCGGGCAGCCGCGCGAGCACGGCACCGGTTGCTGGGTTCGTGACTTCGAACGTCGCGCCGGAATCTGCGTTCGCCCATTCGCCGTTTATGTATGCCTTATCGCGTAGAAGTTGCGGGTCCTTAAGGCGCATGGGGTGGTTTCTCCGGGTCGTTCGGTGAAAGGTCTTTTAGACCCTTCGGCCCGCCTTGCGGAAGGTGGGGGTGGCGTGCAAGTTGCGCGCTCTTTTCCGGCACTTTTCTCAAGGTCAATTCATGCGCCTGTTGGGCATCGCAGTTATGGCTTCTTCCCTCACCATTGTTTCGGGCTGTGCGACGATTGAGGACATGATGCCGTTCGGTCCGTCGACCGGCGCGACGCCTGCCACCGCAACCTCGACGACGCCGGGGCTCGCGATCGACCGTAAGACCGGTTATCCGCCCTACGCGATGATGAAGGGCACGGTCCTGATCGCGCCGCACGGCGGCAAGCGCACGGATTATTACTTCTGGCTGAACGAGAAGAACACCGAGAAGGTCGTCCGGTACCTGGAGGAAGAAAACAAATACGCGGCCGAGGTGCTGGCGCCGACGGCAGACCTGCAGAAGACGCTGCGCGAGGAGATTCGTGCGCGCGCCGGAGCGGTTCAGGGAACGCCGCCGTTCAAGGACGGCAGCTATTGGTATTACGAGCGCTATGCGGCGGGGGCCGACTACCCGGTCGTCGCGCGGCGCAAGGGATCGATGGAGGGGGCGGAGGAGATTCTGCTCGACGGGCAGATCGAGGGGCCGCGCCGGCAGCAGTTCAAGGTGAACAACTACGGTACATCGCCGGACGAGAACGTCTTCGCCTATGCCGTCGACTATGCCGGCGACCGTTGGCACAACATCATCTTGCGCGACATGCGGACGGGCGCTGTTCTGCCGGACAAGATCGAGTATGCGGCAGCCGATTTCGCGTTCGCGAGCGACAGCAAGACGCTGTTCTATCTGAAGCTCCAGCCGGGGACGGCGCGCGCCTACCGGCTCATGCGCCATGTGATCGGCACGGACGCCAAGACCGACAAGGTCGTCCATGAGGAGAAGGACCAGCAGTTCGAAATGGGCCTGAAACGCTCGAAGGGCGGGCGCGTTCTGCTCGCGACAAGCGATCAGACCAACACGTCCGAAGTGCGCATGCTGGACGCCGGAAAGCCCGAGGCGGCGTGGACCGTGATTAAACCGCGTGCGAAGGGCGTGCGCTACTACGCGGAAGAGGCAGGTGGAACGCTTTACATCCGGACGAACTTGCAGGCGCCGGAATTCCGGATCGCGAAGGCAGCGTTGGGCGCGCCGTCGCAATGGAGCGAGGTCGTGCCCACGCAAGCCGGGGTCTACATCGAGTCTTTCGACATCGTGGCGGGCGCGATTGCGCTCGACGAGTATGCGAAGGGCGGCGCGCGGATTCGGCTCGTCGATATCAAAACGGGCAACGAAAGGTTCGTCACGCCGGACGCTCCGGCAGGGCATATTTCGTTTGCCGATACGTACAACTTTCCGGGGCTTCGCAACGTCGACGCTAACGCGACAAGTTTGCGGTACGGGTTTTCTTCGCCGGCGCATCCGGACACGATCTACGACTACGATGTCGCGACGGGCACCAAGAAAGCGGTGCAGCGGTTGCAGGTGCCGGGGTTCAATCCTTCAGCCTATGCGGTCGAGCGCTTGATGGCGCCAGCCAAGGACGGCAAGCAGGTTCCGATCACGCTTGCCTACCGGCGCGACAAGTTCAAGCGGGGCGACGGTCCTGTGCTCGTCTACGGCTACGGCGCTTACGGTTCCAGCAACGAACCGATGTTCAAGGCGCGCTGGCCAAGCCTGCTCGACCGCGGCTTCGCCGTTGCTTATGCGCACGTGCGCGGCGGGCATGAGTTCGGCGAAGCGTGGTATCAAGACGGCAAGCTTCGGAACAAGAAGAACACGTTCACGGATTTCATCGCGGCGACGGAGCATCTTGCCGGCGAAGTGGGCGATGAGAAGCGGATGTTCGCGATGGGCCGCAGCGCGGGTGGCTTGTTGATGGGCGCGATCGCCAACATGCGGCCGGAGCTTTACAAGGGCATCGTTGCAGGTGTGCCGTTCGTCGATGTCGTGACGACGATGTTGGACGAATCCATTCCGCTGACGACGTTCGAGTACGAGGAGTGGGGCAATCCGGCCGAACCCGGCGACTATCAGTACATGCTTAGCTATTCGCCGTACGACCAGGTGGAGAAGCGCAACTACCCCGCAATGCTCGTGACGGCGGGCTATAACGACAGTCAGGTGGGGTATTTCGAGCCCGCGAAGTGGGTCGCGAAGCTGCGGCGGTTGAAGGCTGACCAGAACCCGCTGATCTTCCGCACGAATATGACGGCGGGGCACTCGGGCGATTCCGGGCGTTACGGCCGCGTGGAAGAAGACGCGCTGATCAACGCGTTCCTGCTCGATCAGGCGGGGCTAAACCCGGGCAACAAGACGGCGAGCAAGTAGGCGCGAGCTATCGCGCCGGTGGCGGCGGCGTCGCGAGCGCCGCTTCCAGGTGAGCGATGAGCCTTTTCCAGCTGTCCGCGCGAGCTTCGTTGTTGCCGTCGTCGGTGCCGCCGAGGCTGTCGAGGCGGTCGTAGAATTGGTGCGTCTTGGGGACCGGAGTGCCCATCACCGCGTGGCCGGCGTCGTCGTAGGCGAGGATCGTGACCGTTGGGCCACCCTTTGCTTCGGCGCGCGCCTTCACTTGATCGGCCATCGGGCACGAGGGCCAAAGCGTGTCAGCCTTGCCGCAGACCAACAGAATGGGTGCCTTGGTCCTTTCGATCGGGATGATCGCGTCTTCATGCTGCGCGAGCGCGTCGAGGCCCGCGATATACACGTCGGCGATGGGACCGCCATATTGTTTCGGTTGGCCGTAGGGCAGGAACGGGATCGGTTTGCCGTCAACGGTCCAAGATCCGCCTGGCGGGTTCACGATCATGTTCACGATGTTGAAGTCGATGCCTTGCCACGCGACGTTCGAGGGCATGCCGGCGGCGACCGCTTTCAGTTCGGGGTGGCGTGTGGCGACGATCAATGCGGCCTCTGCGCCTTTCGAACCGCCTACGATGGCGAGGCGTTCGGCATCGACTTCCGTTTGTGCTTTCAGCCATTCGACTGCGCGGTCGAAGGATTCGAGTGGCACTCGTTCCAGCTTCGGCGGCAAACCCGGCGCGCCGAAATAGGCGACCTGCAAGACGGCAAAGCCTTTCTCCTGTAACGCTTTCGCCATGCGATTGACGCCGGGACTCAGGCCCCCCTCGGAACCTCCGAGCAGCAGGATGCCCGCCTGCTTGCCATCGCCTTTCGGCGGGTAGTAGTTCGCGAGCAGGCCCTTCTCAGCGACACGGCGGCCTTCGGGTGCCGGGTCCGCAAGGGCGACTTCGGGCGCGAACGGGTTCAATGCCCAGATCGCGCCGATGCCGGCAACGGCGAGGCCGATGAGAACAAGGACTGTGTAGAACAGAAAACGCAGAACGCGCATGAATGCCCCCGAAGCGATGCCGCAATCCTAGCACGGCGAACCCATGCCCGGCGAGGCGGTGCGGCGAGTTGTAAGCGGCGCGCAGCTTTCGGGGACATGGAAGATTCACATCAGGCCGAGTCGTTTCAGGCTCTGGTGGCCGCTGCGGCCGATGATCAGGTGGTCGTGGACGGTGATGTCGAGCGTCTTGGCGGCGTCGACGATCTGTTTGGTCATTTCGACGTCGCTGGCCGAGGGGGTGGGGTCGCCGCTTGGGTGGTTGTGGACGAGGATGATGGCGCTCGCGCTGAGTTCGAGGGCGCGTTTGACGACTTCGCGCGGGTAGACGGGGGTGTGGTCTACCGTGCCGCGATTTTGGACTTCGTCGCGGAGCAGCTTGTTCTTGCGGTCGAGGAAAAGGATGCGGAACTGCTCCGTCGTTTCGCCTGCCATCGCGCGGGTGCAGTAAGCGACGACGGCGTTCCAGGAGGAGAGGGCTTCGCGGTTCTTCACGCTTTGCTTGGCGGCGCGCGTGATGAAGGCGCCGACGATGCCGACTTGGTCGGCGACTTTTTCACCGACGCCGTCGATCTGGCAGAGACGGTCGTGCGAGGCCGTGAACAAGGCGGTCAGGTCGCCTGCGAATTCGGCGAGCATTCGCTTGGCGAGCGGTTTGACGTCTTGGCGCGGGATTACCGCGTAGAGCAGCAGCTCAAGGAGTTCATAGTCGGGCAGGCTGCCCGCGCCTTCGCGGAAACGTTCGCGCAAGCGATCGCGGTGGCCGAGATAGTGCGGCGCTGCATCCGAGAATCCACTCTTGGTCATGCCCTGTCCCGATCGAAGCGGCACGATTAAGAACGGAGAATGCGGCGAGGATTGGGCGAGGTGACCCTGGGTCCCGGCGCTCGCTTCGCTACGCTCCGCTCGACCGGGATGACAAACTTTGGGGCGATCTCAAGCGTAGGGCGGCTTGTGGCGGCCGGTGCTCGATGCCGTGAAGATTTCGACGCCCGTCGCTGTTACGCCGACCGTGTGCTCGAACTGGGCGGAGAGCGAGCGGTCTTTCGTCACCGCGGTCCAGCCGTCGTTCTTCAGCTTCACGGCGTATTTGCCGGCGTTGATCATCGGCTCGACCGTGAAGATCATGCCCTCCTTGAAGGCGATGCCTTTGCCGGGTTGGCCGTAATGCAGGATGTTGGGTGTGTCGTGGAAGACTTTGCCGACGCCGTGGCCGCAGAAGTCGCGCACGACGGAGTAGGAATGGGCTTCGGCGTAGGCTTGGATCGCGTGGCCGAGGTCGCCGGTCGTGGCGCCGGGTTTGATCGCGGCGATGCCCTTCATCATGGCCTCGTAGGTGACGTCGACAAGGCGGCGGGCTTTCAGCGGCGGATCGCCCGCAATGTACATGCGGCTCGTATCGCCGTGCCAGCCGTCGACGATGGAGGTCACGTCGATGTTCAGGATGTCGCCGTCCTTGAGCTCGCGGTCGCCCGGAATGCCGTGGCAGACGACTTCGTTCAGCGAAATGCAGCTCGAGTGGCGGTAGCCGCGGTAGAACAGCGTTGCGGGCATGGCGCCCGCCGCCAGGACGAAGTCGTAGATCCGGTCGTCAAGCTCGCCGGTGGTGACGCCCGGTTTCACGTAATCGGCGATCATGTCGAGGCAGGCGGCCGAGACTTGGCCTGCCTTGCGCATGCCGGCAAACCCCTCTGGGCCGTGCAGCTTGATCGCGCCGGATGCGCGGCTGTCGTTCAACGTTGTCGCGGGTACGTAAGTCATCGGCTGCCTGTTACACGGCCATGATATAGGACGCCAGAGGAACTTGGCAGATGGGCCGTTAACAATGGACGCACGTAGGCGCGGGGCCGCGATTTTGGTGATCGGGGACGAGATTCTCTCCGGCCGGACGCAGGACACGAACACCGGTTACATCGCGCGCTGGCTCGCGCAATTGGGGATTCCAGTCGGTGAGGCGCGCGTCGTGGCCGACATCGAGGCCGAAATCGTGGCCGCAGTCCGGCACCTGAGCGGACGCTACGACTACGTGTTCTCCACCGGCGGGATCGGGCCGACGCACGACGACATCACGGCCGACTGCATGGCGAAGGCGTTCGGGACGGGGATCGGCTATCACCCGGCCGTCTTTGCTGCGATGGCGGCACGGTATGCGTCGATGAACAATGTCGTGTTCAACGAGGCGCGACAGCGGATGGCGCGGATTCCGTACGGCGCTGCGCTGATCGGCAATTCGCTCTCCGGCGCGCCGGGCTTTCAGATCGGCAACGTGTTTGTGATGGCAGGGATTCCTGCCGTGATGCAGGCGATGCTTGAGGATGTGCGCGGGCGTTTGGCGGTGGGACGGGCGCTTTCGTCGGTGACGGTGAGTGCATACCTCGGCGAAGGTACGATCGCGGCGGCGTTAACGGCGCTGCAGAAGCAGCACCCCGACATTCCACTCGGCAGCTATCCGTTCAACAAGGACGGCAAGTTCGGAACAAGCTTGGTCGCGCGCGGGAGCGATGCGGAAAAGCTGGCCGAGGTGAAGGCGGCGTTGGGTGCTCTCGTTCGTGCAGCTGGCGTGGAGCCAATCGAGAGCTAACCGTCGTCCCCCTTCGCCAAGGCTTCGGGGGACAACTTTCGTCGCTTTGCGACGAAAGTTGGTGCCCTCTGCCGGACTCGAACCGGCACGTCCTCGCGAACGACGGATTTTAAGTCCGTTGCGTCTACCAGTTCCGCCAAGAGGGCAAATCGCCCGGAGCGGGCTTTAGCACGCAACGGCACCAGAACAGAAGCGGTGCCCTTAGGCTGCTTTCGAGCGGCGGCCGCGGGCAACGGGGACACGGCCCAGGCCGATCTTCTTGGCGAAGGCCGAACGCAGGCGGGCATAGGCCGGGGCGACCATCGGGTAGTCGTGCGGCAGGTCCCACTTCTTGCGGTACTCCTCCGGGCTCATATTGTACTGCGAGCGCAGGTAGCGCTTGAGCATGGTGAGCTTTTTTCCGTCCTCAAGGCAGATGATGTAGTCGTCGCCGATCGACTTCTTCACGGTGACCGCGGGCTTACGCTCGGCTTCGACGGCGTGACCCGCGGCGGTGCCTATCAGTGCAGCGTGGAAGGTGGCGATGAGGCCGGGGAGTTCCACCATGGGGACTTGGTTGCGGCTGACGTAGGAGCGGACCAAGTCTGCAGTCAGGCCGATGTAGCGATCACTGTTGGAGACTGCGGGTTCTTCGTTCTCGGCCGACTGCACGTTCTTGGACTTACGCGCCATGCTAAACTCCATTGGCTTACTGGTTGCGCGATTATTTACCGTTGGGTCCGAAACCCGGCCAGATGCCAAGATCGGCAACGCTTGCTGCTTTTCATCAAGTGCGGTCTGTGAATGCGATCGGTATCAGGCCGCTTGGCGCCTCCGGCGGCGGGGTGCTGACCCTACGGTTCGGCGCCCGCGTCCGGCCGGTTGCCGCCGGTCACGATTTGTCGGCGGCCTCCGGTTGTGGTCATAGTGTCATAGCGCACTTGCTTAATTGCGGCTCTCTCGAGGAACGGAACGGTACATGGCAACGCAAATCGCACCGAAAGACCGTCTCAGGGCTTCGTGGTTGTTTGCGTACTCGCTTCCCGGCCTTCCGATCGCGGCGATGGGGTTGCCGCTCGCGGTTCACTTACCTCCGTTCTATGCCGAGGACATCGGGCTCGGGTGGTTTGCAGTCGGTTTGATCTTCGGGGCGGCGCGCTTCTTAGATGTGTTCCTCGATCCGATCGTCGGCGTTTGGTCGGATCGGACAAAGTCGAGCTGGGGACGCCGACGCGTTTGGATGATCGCCTCGGTGCCGGTCATGGCGTTCGCTTCCTACCTCGTCTTCTCGCCGACGCCGGGTGCGAGTTGGCAGTACGTGGTCGCGACGATCGTCATGCTGTTCCTCGGTTGGACGATGCTGACGATCACGCATCTGGCGTGGGGCGGGGAGTTGACCGACGACTATCACGAGCGATCGCGCGTGACGGCCTCGCGCGAGGCGGCCTATATCGTCGGCATGATTACCGTGTTGTTGTTGCCGATCATTGTGCAGCAATACGGCGGCGACAAGTTCGATCAAGTGGCGTCGATGGGCTGGTACGTGATCGTGACCTTGCCGATCGGCGTTGCCGCCGCGGTTTTGACGCTCAAAGAGCGAGAAGTCCCGCCGGTCGAGCATTTGAACTGGCGGGTCGCGTTGGGCGCGGTCTTGTCGAATAAGCCGCTGCGCTATCTTTTGTTCTGCGATCTGATCGCCGGCATCTCGGGCGGTATCGTCGCGACGCTGTTTTTGCCGATGGTCGCGCACGGGCTTGGGTTGCCGCAGCAGTCGTACATTCTGCTGCTTGTCTACTTCGCGATGGGGGTCGTTGCGATTCCGCCGATGCTGTGGTTGTCGAGGCGGCTTGGCAAGCATCGGATGATGGTGGCGCATGTGCTTGCCAATGCGGTGATGATTCCGTGTATCTTCCTGGTGCCGCAGGGTAACCTCACGGCGGCGGCCGTATTGTGGATGCTGCTCGGTCTCAACATGTCGGTCGGGCCGTTCCTTTTTCGAGCGATTATGGCCGACGTCGCCGACCACGATCAGGCGGAAACGGGACATGCGCGCGCCGGGCTTTACTTTGCGATGCTCGCACTGACGAACAAGCTCGGATATTCGGGCGCGATCGTCGTTGCCGGATTTGCGCTCGCTTACATCGGCTTCAACGGCAAGGCTTTGAACACGCCGGACGTCATCTCAAGTTTGATGTTCATCTATATCGTTCCGCCGACCATCATTTCGGTTTTAATCGCCGTCGTTATGTGGCGTTTTCCGCTCGACGAGGCCAAACAGCGCGAGCTTCGCCGGATCATCGAGGAGCGGAGCGTTCCGGGCACGGCGATCGGTGCACGGGTCGGGCTTGCGCTCGAAAGTGAATCGGATCTGCCGCCGGAAACGGCGGCGCCCAAGCCTGCCGAGTAGCGCATGGCTGTTCTCAACGTCGGCGGCGTCGATACTGCCTATAGCGACCAGGGGGCAGGCGACGGCGTCGTCCTGGTGCATGGCTTTGCGGCGAGCGTGCAGGAGAACTGGGCGAAGGCCGGCTGGATCCAGATGCTCACGCGTGCCAACCGGCGCGTCGTTGCGATTGATCTGAGGGGGCATGGGCTGAGCGCGAAGGTCTATGAGCCCGAAGCCTACTCACTCAGTCTGATGGCGCGCGACGTGCTTGCCGTCGTCGAGCATCTGCAGATCAAGAAGCCGGATCTGATCGGGTTTTCGTTGGGTGCGCGCGTGGTTCTCGAGCTGCTGCGGCAGTGGAGCGATCGGTTCTTGCTCGGCGTGTTGTGCGGGGTCGGCGAGCTGCTGCTCAACCCGCGTGGCGACCGCGATCCGGAGGCGTTCGCGCAGGCCATGGAAGCGCCGTCGGCTGATCAGGTGAACGACGACATGGCGCGTCGGTTCCGCTTGTTCGCGGAAGGGCAGGGGCAGAATTTGAAGGCGTTGGCGGCGTGTTCGCGCGGGCTCAATGCGACCGGCACCGGATGGACGCGCGAGGTCCTCTCAACGATCAAGAACGAGACGCTGGTTATCGCCGGCTCCGGTGACGAGTTGGCGGGTTCGCCGGAGGCGCTCGCCGCGTGCTTCACGAATGCCAAAGCGAAGCGCATTCCGGGCTGCGGACATATGGATTGCCTCACGCAGCCGATGTTTAAAGCGGCCGTGATGGACTTCTTGGCCGGTGTCCCCGACTAGCGGTCAAGCGCCGTCGCCGTATTGGCCCAGGTAGATCAGCGTGAAGCCCAACGTGTCACTCAACCCGTGCGCGATCATCGCCGGCCAAAGGTTGCGCCGCCAGAGTAACGTCGCGGCGCCGGAAATTAAGCCCAATATTCCGGTGCCGACCATGCCCACTGGGCCTTGGTAAGAGTGCGCCGCACCGAAGATCACGGCTTGGGCGAAGAGAGCGATCACCCACGCGACGCGACCCTCGCCCATGAACTGAGCAAAGCGCGTCATCAGGTATCCGCGGAAGAACACCTCTTCCCCGAAAGCCGCGAATAGCCAGGTGAGCGGCAGCAACCAGAGGAAGAGCGGCAGATTGCCTTTCATGCTGGCAAAGTAGTCGCCCGCGAGGTTCGGACTTGCACCGGTGAGATCGACCACGGCCTTGGAAATCGCGGGGGCTGCAGTGCCGGAATAGAGCACGATAAAGACGAGGAGCAGCAGGCCCAGGCCAAGCGTGCGCAGCCAGCTCTTAGGCTCGATGAGGCCGAAGCTCTCCCAGCTTTCACCCCGCAGCTTCACCCACAGCAAGATGACGAGGACAGTTCCGAACAGCAGGTAGTTGTACTTGAACAAGGGGATGGCCGGCAGCGCCACACCTGCAGCGAGGGCCCAAGATTTGGCCCATGTCGCGATGTTCTGCCGGACAAGCAAGAACGCCAGCGCCTCGATCAGGCCGAAATCTCCCCGCCGGAGGCTTCGACCGGGAGAGGCGGCGGCAGCGCTGGCTTCGCTCATCGTATGAACTCGTCTATAGTCTCATTCGTACTATTAAGTGCTATTCGTACTATTGGGGTCAAGCGATGGTCGCATCACGAAAGCGTAGGGTCGGGCTTACCGAGCTTGAGGGCGCGATTTTGAGCGCGGTCGGGCGGGGAGAGCAGATCACGCCCTATCGGCTAAGGCAGGCGTTTCTCCTGTCGCCCTCGCTCGAATGGAGCGGCAGCGCGGGCGCGGTATATCCAGCGATGCGGCGCCTCAAAGCGGCGGGCTTGTTGTCGGCGACGGCCGGCGGGGACAAGCGCGGCACAGAGTACTACCGGGTCACGCCGGCAGGGCAGAGAGCGCTGCTTGGCTGGGCTCGCGACGTGCGCCGCGCCGAAAGTGCGGGCATCGATCCGTTCCGCAGCCGGGCGCCGCTATGGCTGTTGCTGCAGCGCGGGCAACGCGGTCCCATTCTTCGCGATCTCGAGAAGGCGCTCGCGACGCGGTGCGAAGTTCTGCGGGCTAAACTGCCGACGGTCAAGGCTCCCGAACGGGCGCAAGCCTGGCTTGAACTCGAGTTGCAGCTGGCGCGATTGCGCTGGATTGCCGCCAACAAATGACGTCAGCAGCAACCGCAGCCACCTGCGAGCAGGATGCCGTCTTTGTGGTATGCCGACGCCACCGCCGTGCGGGAAAGGTCGCTCGATTTCTCGAACTCGGACTTGGCGGCGGTGCGCAAATCGGCGCTTGCGAAGTAGTCGAGCGAGGTCATGGCGAGTGCTTTGGCGCCGTCG
>CAZYGK010000084.1:0-14594 GCA_964647355.1 uncultured Flavobacteriaceae bacterium
GCTCGCGAAACAACCTCGGCGTTGTGAGCGACAAGCGCGTTGAGTTCGTCGGCCAGCGGTTGGATCTCGTGCGGAAACGGTCCTTCAAGCTTGTCGGCTCGGCCTTCACGAATGTTCGCAAGCGACTTCGACACCTGGTCCAACGGCGCGAGCCCCCAGCGGACCTGCAAAACCGTTGCACCGACGAAGCCAAGCCCCAGGATCACCATGGACCAGATCAACGTGTTGTTGAAGCTCGCAACATCCGCCTCGACTTCCTGGACATCGGCGGCGACCAGCATCCGAAACTTGGCATTGCCGCCGACACAGGTCTTGCCTTCCTCGGGCTCTTCGGGACCCGGCAGCGAGACGATGCGCTCGGCGAACCGAAGTCGCTGCTGTCTGGGCCCAGCGACATAGCCCGTACGAACCGAACCCGTCGCAGCCGAATCGACTTCCAGCCAACGGTCACCGAGCGAAGGCGACTTCTTCAGCGGCTTCGACGGTGCATCGACCGTACTAATTTGCCAGTACCAGCCTGAGAATACGTTCATGAACCGCTCGCCAACCAGCGGTCGTGGCATCACGATCGTGCCGTCGCAATCGAGCTCTGAGACGGTGATAACGCCTTCGAGATCCGCGGCCAAGCGGTTGCCGAGGCTGCGCTCGGCAGAGTCGCGGAACACGCGCGTAAGCAGAAACACGCCCGCCAGCAAGCCTAGCACGCTCCAAATGGCCGCAAGGGCCACAAGCCGGAATGCGAGTGAGTTAGTGCGCAGCATCAGCGTCGGTATCGGCAGCTCCTTCGTCGAGCTTATAGCCGAGACCGCGCATCGTATGAATGACGTTCACGCCAAGCTTCTTGCGCAACCGCCCCACGAACACCTCGATCGTGTTCGAATCGCGGTCGAAATCCTGGTCGTAGAGATGTTCGACCAGCTCGCCGCGCGAAACCACGCGGCCCTTATGGTGACCGAGATAGGCCAACAACCGGTACTCAAGCGAGGTTAACTTGATCGGGTTTCCCTGCACGGTAACGCGCGCGGCGCGCGTGTCGATGCGCAACGGCCCGCACTCGATGTCGGATGACGCCAACCCGGCACCGCGCCGCAACAGTGTACGAACCCGCGCCAAGACTTCCTCGGTGTAGAACGGCTTCGCGACGTAGTCGTCGGCGCCCGCGTCCAAACCAGCGACCTTGTCCGCCCAGCGGTCGCGCGCCGTCAGAATGAGTACGGGCATTGCGCGCCCCGCTTTGCGCCACTTTTCAAGCACGGTCAGCCCATCCATCTCGGGCAAGCCGAGGTCGAGGATCACCGCATCGTATGGCTCGGTGTCACCGAGATAGTGGCCCTCCTCGCCGTCTTTCGCCGTATCGACGACATAGCCCTGGTCGCGCAGCGCGCTTGCCAACAGGCGCTGCAGGTCCGGATCGTCTTCGACTACGAGTATGCGCATTGGTTCGTTTTTCCGTCAGCCACGATGACCGATGACACGCCCCGTCACGGCGTCGGCGAATACGATAAGCACCCGTCCATCCGGGGTCAGCCACTTAATGCGATAAATCAACAGCCCATCCCGCTGGAACGGCCCATCGACCGCCAAGTGATGCCCGGGGAATTGCGCGGCAACGTTCCCAAGGACAACCTCAAGGGGCGCCAACTGCTGCGGGCCATTGCGCGGCCCGCCGAAGGGACCGCGCCCGCGCCAGCGGGGACCATCTTGCTGAGCGACGACTGTGACGCCATCAGCGCGCAGTCCCGCCTTCTGCGAATCAGCAAGGGCCGGGAGGGCCAAAGCTGCCGCAATCACGGCAAACAGGACGGGACGGACGACGCTCAACATGCCCCCATAGATAGGGATCGCTCACTGAACCCAGAATGAATACGCCATCCAGACCACGTTCAGACAGCCCCCCGCAATATGGCTCTCAAGGGTTGGCTAACCAAGCCCTTCTGAACAGGAGAAATCGAATGCGCAAACTTGTGACCACCGCTGCAGCCGCCTTGGCGTTGACCTTGGGCTTGGCGGCCCCTGCCTTCGCCGACCACGACCAGAACAACAATTATCCTTATCAGGGCGGGTACAATCAGAACTACGGCTCGGGCGCCCCTCAGGGTGGCTATGGCGATCCGAATCGTTACCCGAACAACGGCCGTTTCGACCAACGCTACTACGACAACTACAACTTCGACCGGCACGACCGCACGTTCGACAGGTGGGAACGCGGCTGGAACGACTACGGTCACAACCAGTACCGCCATCAACGCACGCTTGCCATGAGCGAACTGCGCCCCCGCTTGGCCGCGCAGGGCTTCTATGGCGTGCGCAAAGTCAAGAAAGACCGTTGGGGCAGCTATCGCGGCTTCGGCTTCAACCGCCGCGGCATGCCGGTGATGCTGCGCATCAACGCCTACACCGGCCGCGTCATCGACGTGCGCTACATCTAACGGATCGAGAAAAGTTGATTGCGAACGCCGGGTGGAAACACCCGGCGTTTCGCGTTTCTAACCCGTCACTGCCGGCCAGTAGGCATCCGCGCCGGCAGCGCAAGAATCACGCCCGAGCCGCTCGGCCCAGAAGGCCTCCGACCCGAACTCCGCCCGCCATGACCAAAGCCGCCGTGTCGCAAAGTGCAGCGAGTGCTCTTTCGTGATCCCGATCGCGCCGTGAACCTGGTGCGCGATCGAGGTCGCGGCACTTGCCGCCTCACCGGCGCGAACCTTGGCGATGGCGGCTGCGCGCGCGAAACCTGCACCTTGAAACGCGGCAAAAGCCGAATCCGCTGCGATACCCGTCGCCGCAACATGACCGGCAAGCACCGCGAGTTGCTGTTGGATCGCTTGAAACGCCGCGATCGGCTTTCCGAACTGCACACGCGTCCGGGCGTACTCGACAGTCTGCATAAGGATGCGTTCGAGCGAGCCGGCCATTTGCACCGCTCTCACCGCCGCGCCGCACGCCAAGAGATCGTCGCCTGAGACACCGGACACTGTCGCGCCAGCCGTGTCGCCAAACGCAACGTCGTCGCGCGCCTCGCCGGCAATGTTTGCGCCCTCGACAAGCTTGCCACGCCGCACGGCAATGAACACCGCCTCGCGGCCTCCCGGGGCACTCAGAAGCACGTTCCCTGCGTGACGTGCATAAGGCACTCGAAGCGCACGCCCCTCAAGATGCGCGTGGTCGCCATGCGTGTGCGTATGTCCGTCGAGCACGCCGAAGCTGATCGGACCGCGCGGCACCTTTACCTTGGCCGCCGCAAGCAACGCACGGGCCACGATCGTCTCGCCAAGCGGGATGGGTACCAAATGCCGCCCGGCCGCCCGCAGCAAGACAGCGGTGTTTGCCGCGCGCTCCTGCGGTGACGTGTCGGCATCCGAAAGCGTGTCGAGGAACCCTGCCTCCTCGACAGCATCCCAAAGCGCTTCCGGCCAAATTCCCTTCTCGGCGGCGGTGAGGAGGTCGACGGTCACATGCTGCACGAACAGCCTGTGCGCAGCATCATGGATGAGGTTCGCGGTCTCGCTCATGGCCTCACCTCAACCCCATGCCGCGCGCGATGATACCGCGCAGAATTTCGCGCGTGCCCCCGCGCAACGAAAACGAAGGTGCGACTTGCGTCAAATAAGCCTGCACCCGCCGCAGCGCATCGCTCGACGCAAGCGACGGTTCCAGCCCGAACAAATCGTGCGCGATGTCGGGTATCTCCTGCTCGAACACCGCGCCCACGTCCTTCACCAGCGCCGCCTCCAACGCAGGGTTCGCACCGCGCTGCAATTGCGTAGCGACCGACAACGATAAGCGCCGAAGCGCGTGCAGGCGTGCCGTCAGCCGGCCGATAGCGATCGCGACACGCTCCGAGGGGTCGGGACCGGCGGCTGCCACAACATGCTTGAGCAGCATCATGCTTGAAAGAAAGCGCTCGGGGCCCGACCGCTCGTACGCGAGCTCCGCCGTCACCTGCGCCCACCCCTGCCCCTCGGCACCGATAACAGCATCGTGCGGCAGCAAGGCGTCGTCGAACACGACTTCATTGAAATGTTCATGACCCGTGAGATCGGCGATCGGCCGCACCTGAATCCCCGGCCCCTTCAGATCGACCAGAAACTGCGTGAGCCCCATGTGCCGTTGATCGGCACCATCGCCAGTGCGGAACAAGGCGATCATGTACTGCGCCTTGTGCGCCCACGAACTCCAGAGCTTTGTGCCCCGGACACGCCATCCATCGTTCGTGCGCGTAGCCCGTGTCCGTACGCTTGCGAGATCGGAGCCGGAGTCCGGCTCGCTCATACCGATCGCAAAATACGTTTCTCCCCTGGCGATTCCCGGCACCACGCGACGGCGCTGGTCCTCGGTACCAAATTTCAACAGCAGCGGACCGCTTTGCCGGTCGGCGACCCAATGAGCAGCAACCGGTGCGCCTGCAGCCAACAATTCCTCGATTACGACATAGCGTTCGAGCGCGGAGCGTTCGTGCCCTCCGTAGGCCTTGGGCCACGTGAGACCAATGAAACCGCGCGCGCCGAGCTTGCGGCTGAAGTCGGGATTGAATCCGCTCCACGACTGCGCCTTGAGCTCGGGCGCAAGCGCCCCAAGTTCGGCCGCCAAAAACGCGCGCACCTCCTGCCGGAGCCGCTCGGCTTCGGCAGGCAGGCTTGCGAGTTGAAACTGGAAGGGAAGAGGTTGAGCAAGGTCCATGAGGCGCACTATGGCGCACTGCAACGCTCTTGCTCAACCGGCTTAGGAGTGGCGCCTACAGGCCCAACTTCCGCTCGATCATGCGGCGGCGGCGAACCGAGCGGTCGCGAACCAGAAACCCGGTCACAAACCCAGCACCGATTATGAACACGGCGACGATCAGCGCGTCCATACCGGGTCCTCCCGATAGTCGAAGTCACGCAACGACGACATGGGCCTATAACGCGTCCCACGATGCTGCGAACCGAGTGCCCTCAACCCGAAACCCGCAGCGTAACCAATTCCAAACAACACCCCCACCGCGAAGAACAAATCCATTTACCCACACTCCGGTCTACAGTCGGATTTTGCGGCGGCACCAAACTGAACGCTTCGATATGTGACTATCGAACATCAGTGCGGTCATAAACGCCAACAGCGCACTTGACACTGCTTCATCGCTTATGAGCGCGAAGTGTTTTTCGGTCAACTGCTGAATCGACAGAGACGCATCGAATTTTTTCTTTCACACGATTCGTTTGCGCGCAGAATTAATTTTTCCATGCGGAAAAGTTGTGTGCACTGATCGTCTGCGCGCCCAGCACGTACTTCGCGCTTGGCTCGGCGGGTGAAGACTGCGAATCGCTTCCGAAGTTGAATGCGAACGTCACGTCACCGCGCCGGCGCATACGCACACCTTCCGGCAGCACCACCGATGCAACGCCTGATTCATCCAACACGCGTTGCACAACGTCAGATGCGAGTTCGCGCGTCGGCCACGCCGCGAGGTAGAGCCTGTTCGCCTGGCGAACCAGTGCGGGCGACCCGTCTGCAAATTGCCCGACAACGTTCGCACGACTCGTTTCGATCGTTTCAACCCAAGTTGAGCATGCGTATCGCTGGTTGCCGACGGCGACGTCACGTGTAACCCCGGGGCGCAAACTCTCGACGCGGGAAACCTTGATGGCAAGCAGCGACTGGAGCGGCCCCGGCGGCAAGCGCCCCGGTATCTGAAAGCTCTCGGTCTTGGCTCCGGTTCGAATGCCAAACACGGCAACGCCGGTAAAATCGACGAATGCCCGAAGCGCTCGTTCGCTGATGTGCGGCAGGCTCGGCACGAAGACGGCGCGGTAGCCGCCTAATGAACACCCAGGCGGGACGATATCGACATCGACGCCGCGCTGCCGCAGGGCCGTGTACCACGTGAACACCAACGCCAAGTAGCTGAACGAACGGCCTTGCGGTTGAATCGCGTGCATCCACGCCGCGTCATAGTCGAACACTAACGCGACCGGTGCTTGCGCCGCAGGTGCCGCATGTGCCGATCGCCACCAATCGGCCTCAAGCTCCTTGGCCACAACGCCCGCTTCATGCCCCCCAACATCGAGCACGTTGTCGGGGCGGTTCAGGCCCGCATGCATCTGCTCTTGTGCGAATGGCGCCTGACGCCACCGGAAGAAGCTCACAACCTCCGCGCCGTGCGCGAGCGCCTCCCAAGCCCAGAGCCGCACCATCCCCGGCGCGGGTCCCGGATTCCACAGCGCCCAGTTCACCGGCCCCGGCTGCTGCTCCATTACCCAGAAGCGCCCCCGTCCGACACCCCGATAAAGGTCGTGATGAAATGCCGAGATGTCCGGATGGCCTGTGGCGGCATAGCGCACACGCTCTGCCTCCGTGAAACCCGTCGTGGGCAGACTGTCTGTGAAACCGAGCGGATACGAATCCCAGCTCGCAAGATCGAGCGTCTCGCACGTCTTGTAGTGGTCGAATTCGAGGAACGCGCCCATGAAGTTGTGCGTGACAAAGCGGCCGGGCGAAAGCCGCCGCAAGATCTCGACCTGCTCCGCGTTGAAGCTCGCGACCTGATCCGACGAGAACCGAAAAAAGTCCAGCCGATGACTCGGATTGAGTTCGGTCACTGCCACCATCGGCAGGTCTACCTCGTCGAACGATCGATACTCCATGCTCCAGAAGCGATTGCCCCACGCTGCGTTCAAAGCGCCGACGTCCCCGTAGCGTGCTTTCAGCCAAGTGCGAAACGCCACCGCCGCATCGGGCGAGTAGGAGCGAACCGTGTCGTGACAGCCGTACTCGTTGTCAGTCTGCCAGCCGACAACCGCGTCGTGACGCCCATAACGCTCCGCGAACGCCGCACTAATCCGTCGGCTCTCGGCGCGATAAGTCTGGCTGGAGAAACAGTAGTGCCGCCGCGAACCGAATCGCCGCACCCGCCCGTGCTCGTCCACCGGCAGGATCTCCGGATGACGGTCCACCAGCCACTTGGGCGGCGTCGCCGTCGGCGTCCCCATCACGATCTTGAGACCGGCTTTGCCTAGCGTGTCGACTGCCCGGTCCAGCCAGCCCCAATTAAAGATGCCAGGGGTAGGTTCCACAGCGCCCCAGGCAAACTCGCCGATGCGCACATATTTCAGCCCCAGATCCGCCATCCGGCGGGCGTCATTGGCCCATAGGTCTTCGGGCCATTGTTCGGGGTAGTAGCAGACGCCGAGCATGAACGATCCTTAATCCGGAGCGGCCTATTTCGCCCATCCCGCGGGTGAGTGACAATGGCACCTGGCAGGGCAGTGCGCTGAATGAAAGAATAGCCGCATCCAGTAACGAGGCGGGGCTTTCCCCGGCTGAATCGCAATGTCCACCGAAGATCCTGGCAACCTCTCGAACGCCCCCGAACCGTGGGATCAACATCCGCCGCGCACGCGCCGCCCATGGTGGTTTTGGCTCGCGACGGGTGTCGGCGGCATCGTCCTGTTCTTCTCGGCGTGCTTCGTTGCGCTCTATTACCTCTACGCGCCCGACCTGCCGATCACGGCCGACCGCCTGGGCGACGTAAACCGCACGCCATCGATCACGCTACTCGACGCCGACGGCAAAGTGTTCGCCTCACGCGGTGCGGCGTTCGGCTACCGCGTCAAGCTCGATGAGATGCCGCCCTACCTGCCGGCGGCCTTCATCGTGACCGAGGACCGCCGCTTCTACTCGCACTCCGGCATCGACTATCGCGGCCTCTTGCGCGCCTTCATCACGAACTGGCGTGCCGGCGGTGTCGTCCAGGGCGGTTCGACGATTACCCAGCAGCTGGCGAAGAACACGTTCCTGAAACCGGAACGCACCTGGTCGCGCAAGTTCGAAGAGCTATTCCTGTCTTTCTGGTTGGAGCGGCATTATTCGAAGGACGAGATCCTCACGCTCTACCTCAACCGCATCTACCTCGGCTCGGGCGCCTATGGCGTCGACGCGGCCGCGCGCGAGTATTTCGGCAAGTCCGTGCGTGAAGTGTCGCTCGCGGAAGCGGCGATGCTGGCGGCTCTGACGCGCGCGCCTTCCCGCTACGCGCCGGACACGAACCTCAAACTCGCTCAGCAACGGGCAAACCTCGTCATCGAACTCCTTCGGCTCGACGGACAGATCGACGAAGAACAAGCCCGCAAAGCAAAAACAAAGCCCGCAACGCCGGTGCTGAAGGCCGGCGTCGAAAGCACGAACTACTTCGCCGACTTCGTGATGGATCAACTGACGAAGCTCGACATTCGCCCCGACAAGGACTTGATCGTGAAGACGACGATCAACACGAAACTGCAGGCGGTCGCCGAACAGAACCTCGTCAAGCTGATGGAACGCGACGGCAAAGGCCGCGGCGCAACCCAGGCTGCACTTGTCGCGATGGAACCGAACGGCGCCGTGCGCAGCATCGTCGGCGGCAAGGACTACACGAACTCAAGCTTTAACCGCGCCTACCAGGCGCGCCGCCAGCCGGGTTCGTCGTTCAAGCCCTTCGTCTACATGGCGGCTCTCGAACACGGACTGACGCCCGACGACATTCGCGACGACGCCCCGTACGAAAATCGCGGTTGGAGCCCCGAGAACTACGACGGCAGCTATCTCGGCCCGATCAGCCTGCGCGAAGCGCTCGCCAAATCGATCAACACGGTCGCAGTGCGCGTCGCCGACGAGGTCGGTCGCCGCAAGGTCATCGGTGTCGCCCAGCGCCTTGGCATTACCTCGCCGCTCGAGCCCAACCGCTCGCTGCCGCTCGGCACGTCGGAGGTAACGCTGTTCGAAATGACCCGCGCCTTCGGTGCGTTCGCAAACAACGGCAATCGCGTCGACCCGTTCGCGATCATGGAAGTGACGACCGCCGACGGGACCGTTCTCTACCAGCATCGCGCCGCGCCGCCGATGCAAGTGATGAACCAGCGCACGCTCGAAGAGATGAACCAAATGATGTTCGAGGTCGTACAGACCGGCACGGGCCAGCGCGCAGATTTGAGCCCGCGCCCCGTCGCTGCCAAGACGGGCACGAGCCAAGAATGGCGCGACGCTTGGTTCGTCGGTTATACGGCCGACTACGTGACGGGCGTCTGGGTCGGAAACGACGACAACTCGTCCATGAAGAAAGTTGTCGGCGGAAGCCTGCCGGCGAGCATCTGGAAGGCCTACATGCTCGCGGCCCACAAGAACGTCGCCGTGCATAACCTGCCCGGCGTCGACATGTATGGCGAGCACGACTCCTACGCGCAGAACGAAGATAACCCGTGGGTCGAACGGGATGGCGACTACACCGAGCGGCGTGTGCCGAATGAAGAAGACGGCGGTGTGATCGAGGACTTCTTCGACAGTCTGTTCGGAAGCGACCGCCCGCGGCCTTCGGCACCCCCGCCGCAGCCGCGTTACGTTCCGCAATCGAATCGCCCCGCCAACAACGGTGAAGAGGGCGACGTCGAAGCCATGACGGACGAAGCACCCGCAATCGCTTCTGCCCGCAGACCACGCCGCGAGCCCGACAACGCCACGCCGCCCGACGAAGCGGACGCAACCGACGAACCGGAGGTTGTCACGGACGAGCCGCCGCCGAATTGACGCCCTCCTGGTGCAATTCGGCGACTGGTAGCGCCCAGCCGGGCGCGCCTACAATCGGCGCGGACAACGAGAGTCGGTTCGCGTGCAGTTCCTTTTGAAGCTTCTGGCGGCAGTGGTGGCCGCAATCGCCCTGGGCCTGGGCAGCGCATATGTCGCCGTCCGGGGCGCGATGCCCCCCGATTCCATCGTGAAGAATGGGCCGTGGACCGCCAACCTCGCGGCGGGCGGGACCGGTGCGGACGACTACACGCGTACGGCCGTAGCGATCGCGGGCCTCCTCGCGCTCAACAAGGATGAGACGATCTACTACGGTGCCGACACCGACAGCGCCGGCGAGAAGCTCGACCCGAACTGCGCTTACCGTATCGAAGGCCGCGATCCCGACGCGCGCTGGTGGAGCATCACGGCCTACGGCACCGACCATTTCCTTATCGATCACCCGTCGAAGCGGTTCTCGGTCAGTAAGACCAGCGTCGTGCGCGCCGCTGACGGCACCTTTGTCGTCCGCGTCTCGCTGCAAGCGGAGACGCAAAACTGGATTGCCGCGGCGAAGGACGGCTTCCAACTGACGCTACGCCTCTACAACCCCGGCGACACGGTTCGAAACGACCCGGCCGCCGTTGCACTCCCCGCAATCGTGAAGGAGGCCTGCTCGTGAGCTGGTTGAAGTGGGGCGCCTTCACCCTGATCCTTGCCGCGATCATCCACTGGGCGGCAGTCGCCTATGCTCCGACCATCATCATGTCGCGCGCAATGGCCGCGATCGGCGGCAAGGGAACGAACGTCATCACCCATGGGGAGCGTGCGACGGCCGCCGCGCGACGCATCGTAAAGCCGAGCCCCGACCTTCTCTATTCGCAGTGCGTGTACGACGTATCGCGCCGCCCGCTAAAGATCACGTCGGCCGCGCCCACCGACACCTACTGGTCGGTCGCGTTGTATGCCGCAAACACGGACAACTTCTTCGTTTTGAACGATACCCAGGCCAAAGGCCTACCGGCGACGATCGTTCTCATGGGCCCGGGCCAGACGGTCCCGCCGCAGCCCGACGGAACGCACGTCGTTACAGCGCCATCGGCCAAGGGCGTGGTCCTGTTCCGCACGTTGATCAACGACGACGCTCGCGAAGCCGACCTCGATCAACAGCGCCGCACGGCGAAGTGCGAGCTGATGTAGTTGGCCACCCCCTGGCGTTTAAGCTAGGCTGTCGATCGAACACTCGACCGGACGCAACGCTCATGGCCCGCCTCAACCGCCTTTTGGCTCTTTCCGTGGTTTTCCTGCTCGCCGCTTGCGGCGAGGCACCGAAGAAAAAAGAAGAGACCGCAGCGCCGACGCCGGAGCCGAAGCTGACGAAGGTCACCTTCGTCAGCGACTGGAGGGCGCAAGCCGAACACGGTGGATTCTACCAGGCCCTGGCGACCGGCCTCTACAAGAAGGCAGGGCTCGAAGTCACGATCAAGCAAGGCGGCCCGGCCGTGAACACGCCGCAGCTTATCGCGGCCGGCGCGGTCGACTTCGCGATGGGCTCGAACTCGTTCCAGCCGCTGAACCTCGTCGCCGCCGAGGGCGACGCGGTTGCCGTCGCCGCGATCTTCCAAAAAGACCCGCAAGTCCTCATCACGCACGACCGCAAGGACGTCACGTCGATCGCCGACATGAAGGGCAAGGCGATCATGATCTCCGACGCTACCGTCTCGACCTGGTGGATCTGGGCGAAGGCGCGCTACAAATTCGACGATAAGCAAATCCGCAAATACACGTTCAACTTGGCGCCGTTCCTGACAGACGCCAACGCGATCCAGCAAGGCTACGTCACCTCGGAACCATTCACGATTGAGACCGAGGGCAAGATCAAGCCGCAGGTCTTCCTGCTCGCCGACTACGGCTATCCCGGTTATTCGAACTTCATCATGGCGCGCGGCGCCGATGTCCGCGACCGCCCGCAGATCGTGCAGGCATTCGTCGACGCCTCGATCGACGGCTGGAACAGTTACTTGAGCGGCGATCCCGCCCCGGCAAACGCGCTCATCAAGAAGGACAACCCCGAGATGACCGACGCGATCATCGCCAATGCGATCGCCCAAATGCGCGGCCGTGGCATGGTCCAAGGCGGAGACGCCGCAACCTTGGGCGTCGGCGCGATGACCGACGAACGCTGGAAGACGTTCTTCGACATGATGAAAGAGGCGAAAGTCTATGACGACAAAGTCGACGTCGCGAAAGCCTACACGCTCGCCTTCGTGAACAAGGGCCGTGGTGTTACGCGCCCGCCAACGAAAGAGCAGAAGTGATTGCTTCTCTCCTTCGATAACGTCAGCAAGACCTTCCCGAACGGCACGCTCGCGCTCGACCGCGTGAGCTTCGCGATCGACGAAGGCGAGTTCGTTTCGCTGGTGGGCCCCTCAGGCTGCGGCAAGAGCACGGCACTGCGCCTCATCGCCGGCCTGATCGAACCGAGCGCAGGCAAAGTCGCCTGGGGCCGCGCAAAGCCAAGCGTCGGCTTCGTCTTTCAAGACGCCGCGCTAATGCCTTGGGCGAGCGTCGCCAAGAACGTCCGCCTGCCGCTCGACCTCACCCGCCGCGACGACGCCGACGCGGAGCGGCGTGTGCACAGCGCCCTCGAACTTGTCGGTCTGGCAAAATTCGCCTCCGCCTACCCGCGCGAACTGTCGGGCGGCATGCGCATGCGCGTCTCCATCGCGCGTGCCCTGGCCGCCGACGCCTCCGTCTTGCTGATGGATGAGCCGTTCGCCGCCCTCGACGAACTCACGCGCGACCGGCTGAACGACGAACTGCGCGAGCTCTGGTCGACGAAGAAGCTCACGATCGTGTTCGTGACGCACTCCGTCTACGAAAGCGTCTACCTCTCCTCTCGCATCATCGTCATGAGCCCGCGCCCCGGCCGCATCGTCGCCGACATCGCGATGACGGAGCCCGCCAAGCGCGACCGCGACTTCCGCATCACCGCGGCCTACGGCGATCGCTGCCGCGAGGTCCGCGCCGCCCTCCAGCACGAAGGCGTGCCCGCATGACACGAGACCGGCTCTGGGCTTACGGCCTCCCGACACTCGTCGCAATCGCGATGCTAGGCACGTGGGAGTGGCTCGTCTACGCGCTCGCCATCAAGCCGATCGTCTTACCGGCACCGTCGGACATCGCGCACGCCGCAATCGAACACTGGGAAGCACTAGCCAACGCAGCATGGGTGACCATTCGCGTCACGATCATGGCGTTCTTGGTTGCCCTGGCGCTCGGCACCGCTTTCGCCACGCTCTTCGCGCAAAGCCGCACGATGGAGCGTGCTCTGTTGCCCTACGCCATCACGCTGCAAGTCACCCCCATCGTCGCGATCGCCCCGCTGATCCTCATATGGGTCGGGCTCGACAACGCGGAACGGGCGGTATTGATCCTGGCGACGATCGTCGCATTCTTCCCCATACTCGCGAACACCACGCTGGGCCTGCGCTCAGCCGATCGGCAACTGCACGAGCTGTTCGATCTCTACGGCGCGAGCCGTTGGCAGCGCCTGATACGTCTGCAATTCCCCGCCGCCCTGCCGAACATCCTGACCGGCATGAAGATCTCGGGCGGCTTAGCCCTCATTGGCGCCGTCGTCGCGGAGTTTGCAGCCGGCTCGGGGACGGCAACGGGCCTGGCCTGGCTGATCCAGCAATCGGTGTTCAACCTGAAGATCGCGAAAGCCTTCGCCGCCCTAGGCCTGCTCGCCGCCATTGGCATCGCGATCTACGCCCTGTTGTCCCTGCTTGAACGCCAAGCCCTGAAGCACTGGCACGAAAGCGCCCGGCAACCTGACTAAATAAACAGTAATTCATGTGATTTATGATATTTCACGACGAAAGTTGACAATTAAGTTCGTGAACCCCATTCTTAAGGGGTAACAGCGGACTATCGGCCAATGGCGGCGCAAGTTCTGACGGCAAACCGGTTGAGCGACGGCGAGGTGGTCTATCTCGCCGCTGACGGCGCTTGGGTGGAAAGCCTCGCCGCCGCTCAGGTCGTCAGTACGGCGGAGAGTGAAGCTCAGGCTGTTGCCACCGGCGCGGCCGCCGAGCGCGAGCTGAAAGTCGTCCACGCCTACCTCTTCGACATCACCCCCGACCGCAAGCCGGTGAAGATGCGGGAGGTGATCCGCGCCGCCGGCCCCACCGTTCGCCGCGATCTCGGCAAGCAAGCACGCTGACATGTATCGCTACGACGAATTCGACCAAAAGCTCGTCGACGAGCGCGTAACTCAGTTCCGCGGGCAAGTCGCGCGGCGTCTCTCCGGTGAACTGACGGAAGACGAGTTCAAGCCGCTTCGCCTGATGAACGGGCTCTACCTGCAACTCCACGCCTACATGCTGCGCGTGGCGATCCCGTACGGCACGCTCTCCTCGCGCCAACTCCGTATGCTCGCCCACATCGCGCGAAAATACGACAAAGGCTACGCACACTTCACCACGCGCCAAAACCTGCAATACAACTGGCCAAAGCTCAGCGACGTGCCCGACATCCTGGCCGACCTCGCCAGCGTCGAGATGCACGCGATCCAAACGAGCGGCAACTGCATTCGCAATGTGACCTCCGATCACTTCGCAGGCGCCGCCGCGGATGAGGTGGACGATCCCCGCGTCTGGTCGGAAATCATCCGCCAGTGGTCCACGTTCCACCCCGAATTCTCGTATCTCCCGCGCAAGTTCAAGATCGCCGTCACCGCTGCACCGAAGGACCGCGCCGCGATCAAGGTTCACGACATCGGCATCGTCATTCGCCGCAATGACGCGAACGAACTCGCCTTCGACGTCTATGTCGGCGGCGGTCAAGGCCGCACGCCGCTGATCGGCCACCTGATCGGCGAAGGCATAGCCGCCACGGACCTGCTCGCCTACCTTGAAGCAACGATGCGCGTCTACAATCAGCACGGCCGCCGCGACAACCTCTACAAATCGCGCATCAAAATCCTCGTGCACCAGATCGGCGCGGACGAAATGCGCCGCCAGGTCGCCGCAGAGTTCGCGGAGATCAAGACGCAAGGCGCGCTAGCGCTGCCGCAAGCC
>CAZYGK010000085.1:0-14537 GCA_964647355.1 uncultured Flavobacteriaceae bacterium
GGCGGTCGAGAATACAGGCCGTGATCTCGTTGGTGGGAACGCCCTTCGCCTTCGCCAGCGCCTTGATGTTGTCGCGCGGGTCGGCGTCGAGGTCGACGATGCCTTCGGGATAGCCGCCGCCGATCGCGACCTTGTCCATGTAAGTGTCAGGCGCGTGCAGCAGGCTTCCGCCTTCGGCGACCGCGACGACGGCCAGCGCGTTTGCCATCGCCTTTGCGGTCAGCGTCGTGCCTTCGAGCGGATCCAGGGCAATGTCGACCTTCGGGCCTTTGCCGGTGCCGACCTTCTCGCCGATGAAGAGCATCGGGGCTTCGTCGCGCTCGCCCTCGCCGATCACCACCGTGCCGTCGAAGTTGCAGAGGTTGAGTGCGGTGCGCATCGCGTCCACCGCCGCTTGGTCGGCGTCGTGCTCGTTGCCGCGGCCGACTTGCTCGTACGACGCGATGGCGGCGGCTTCGGTGACGCGCGCGAGTTCGAGCGTCAGGATGCGCTCAAGGCCGTCGTTCTGCATGGTGGTGGACATCGTTTCCCCTTCTCAATTTTTCTCTTGCTTTGACGAGTTCGCTCACCTGGGAGCGCGGGCATCCTGCCCGCGCTTTTGAGCGTTGTTACAGAAAAGAAAGAGCGGGCAAGATGCCCGCGCTCCCAGGTGAGCCATTCCTAAAACCGCTCCATCCTTATCATGACGGGCTGTTCGGTCACCACGCCCGCGGCGACGATGGCTTGGAGGGCTTTCGTCATGGAGGCTTCGCGGGCTTCGTGGGTGATCATGACCACGGGCACGGGCTCGCTGGGGCTGCGGCTGCGCTGCAGCATGCTTTCGATCGAGACGGCCTGGTCGGCGAGGCAGCGCGACAGCACGGCGATCACACCTGGGCGGTCGATCACGGTGAAGCGGAGGTAACACGGGCCGATGTGCTCGCTCATGGGCACGATCTTCGGGGCTTTAAGCGTTGCTGCCGGGGCGCCGAATGTCGGCAGGCGCACGCCTCTTGCGATGTCGAGGAGGTCGGCCATCACGGCCGACGAAGTCGGGCCGGCGCCGGCGCCTCTGCCTTCGTAGACGGACTTGCCGGCGAGATCGCCTTCGGCGACCACGGCGTTGAACACGCCGTCAACGTCGGCGAGCGGCGTGCCGTGCGGCACCATGGCGGGGTGGACGCGCTGTTCGATGCCGGTGGCCGTGCGCGTGGCGACGCCGAGGAGCTTGATGCGATAGCCGAACTCGTCGGCGAACTTGATGTCGGCGATCGAAACGCGCTCGATGCCTTCGACGTGGATGCCGTTCAGCGCCGGCGCGTTGCCGAAGGCGACCGCCGCGAGCAGGCAGAGCTTATGGGCCGTGTCCATGCCGCCGATATCGAATGTCGGGTCGGCTTCGGCGTAGCCCAGTTTCTGCGCTTCCGCGAGAACGTCGGCGAAGGTACGGCCCGACGCTTCCATGGTCGTCAGGATGTAGTTGCAGGTGCCGTTCAGGATGCCGTAGACGCGCTCGATCTGATTGGCGCCGAGGCCTTCGCGCAGGGCCTTGATGATGGGGATGCCGCCGGCGACCGCGGCTTCGAAATTGAGCGCGAGGTTCTTGCCTTCGGCCGCCTTGGCGAGCGCGACGCCATGGTGGGCGAGCAGCGCCTTGTTCGCGGTAACCACGGGAATGCCGCGCGCGATTGCAGCCTCAACGGATGCTTTGGCGGCGCCACCCTCCCCGCCCATGAGTTCGACGAAGACGTCGATTTGGGCGGATTGCGCAAGCTTCACGGGATCGTCGAACCACTCGGCCTTGGAAAGCGGGGTACCGCGATCCTTGCGCTTGTCGCGCGCGCTGACGGCGGTGAGTTCCAGCGTCTTACCGCATTTGGCGGCGAGCGCGGTACCTTGCTCGACAATGCTCTTAGCGACGGCGGCACCAACAGTGCCGAGGCCTGCGATGCCGACTTTCAGTGAGGTCATTGAGCGGCGTCTCGCGAGTTGCGCGCTTCGGCAATGGCGGGGCCTGCGGCGATGAATTTTTTCACGTTGCGCGCGGCTTGGCGAATGCGCTGCTCGTTCTCGACGAGCGCGATGCGCACGTGGCCGTCACCGTACTCGCCGAAGCCGATGCCGGGGGCGACCGCGATCTTCGCGTGCTCGATCAAGAGCTTCGAGAAGGTGAGCGAGCCAAGGTGGCGGAACGCTTCCGGGATCGGCACCCAGGCGAACATCGACGCTTCCGGCGAGGGTACGGTCCATCCAGCGCGCGCGAAACTCTCGACGAGCGCGTCGCGCCGCCCTTTGTAGATCGCGCGCATTTCGTCGACGCAGTCTTGCGGGCCGTTGAGGGCGGCCGCTGCCGCCACTTGGATCGGCGTGAAAGCGCCGTAGTCGAGGTAGGATTTGATGCGACCGAGCGCGTGGATCAGCTTCTCGTTGCCGGCCGCAAAGCCCATGCGCCAGCCGGGCATCGCGTAGGTTTTCGAGAGCGAGTTGAACTCGACGACGATGTCCTTCGCCCCCGGCACTTGCAGCATCGAGGGCGGGGCTTTGTCGCCGAAATAGATTTCCGCGTACGCGAGGTCGGAGAGCACCCACAGGCCCTTCGCTTTCGCGAAGGCGACGACGTCTTTGTAGAAGTCCAAGTCGACGACTTGTGCGGTCGGGTTCGAGGGGTAGCTCACCACCACGGCGGTCGGCGGCGGAACGGCGTGGCGCACGGCGCGTTCGAGGCCGTGCAGAAACTGCTCGGGGCTTGAGGCTTCGACGTGGCGGATCGAGGCGCCCGCCAGGATGAAGCCGAAGGCGTGGATCGGGTAAGCGGGGTTCGGCACGAGGATCGTGTCGCCCGGCGCGGTCATTGCTTGGGCGAGGTTGGCGAAGCCTTCCTTCGAGCCCAGCGTCGCGATCACTTCTTTGTCCGGGTCGATCTTCACGCCGAAGCGGCGGCCGTAATAGGCAGCCATGGCTTTGCGCAGGCCCGGAATGCCGCGCGAGGCCGAGTAGCGGTTCATGCGCGGGTCGGCGGTCGTTTCGACCAGCTTGTCGATGATGTGTTTCGGCGTCGGCATATCCGGATTGCCCATGCCGAAGTCGATGATGTCGTCACCGGCCGCACGCGCCTTCGCCTTCAGACGGTTCACTTCCTCGAACACGTAAGGCGGTAAGCGTTTGATGCGGTGGAAGTCGGGGTTCACTGGGTAAGGCTCCGGCGCGGGGATGTTCGATTCATACCACTATATCGTCATGGCCGGGCTTGACCCGGCCACCCAGGGTCGCAGCTCAAGCCGTTGAGCGGTCGCCCTGGGTGGCCGGGTCAAGCCCGGCCATGACGGATCTGAGGCCTAAGACTATTCGTCCTTGGGCTTGTCTTCGGCGGCCTTTTTGTCCGTGCCTGCCGTGGCGCTTGCGGGCGCCGGCGGCGGGGCTGCCGGGACGGTGCCACCGCGCAGCTCGTCAGCCGAATGCTGCGCGTTGTCGCGGTCGGCGACCAGGCTGTCGCGGATCTCGCGGCGCTGAGCTTCGGTCGAAGAGGCCTGCCGCGGGGCGGGCTGGGCCGCCAGGTTCGGAAATTCCGTGGGCTTGGCCGAGGGTTGGATGGCGGGCTTCTTCTTCTCGCTCTCCGGGTCGAGCGGGTCGACGACCGGGGCCAGGCCGCCTTCGGCCGAAGCTGCGGTCTGGGTTAGTTCCTTGGGTTCTGCGGGCTTGGCATCAGCCCTTTTCTCGGCGGGCGCCTTCGTTTCGGTCGCGCCGTCGATCCAGGTCGTCGGCTTCGTCCACTCCGGCATGGCGGAACAGGCGGCAAGAAGGCCAGCGACGGCGGCCATGGGCAAAACGCGCAAAACCAAGCGGGACATCATTGAAACTCCGTCTTAAGGCGCTGGGGTATATCCGAGGCTCCAACGCTTCGGAAGTCACGGATTTTGCCGCAATTCGGGGGCGGGACGCTACTTTTATCTTTGTCATACGCCCGACGAGGCCCCTGTCACACTTGCCGCAGGCAAAGGCCGTGGGCTTCAATCGCCCCAATACGGGCGGGGGCCTCAAGCCCCGGTTTGTGAGGAACGAGAAGAATGGCCGAGCCCCAGGACCTCAAGAAGATCGCGAGCGCGTACCGAATCGACGATCCAGCAGAGTTCTCCCGCAACATGGTCAAGGTGGCGGCGCAGAGCCAGCGACTGGTCACGGATTTTCTGAAAGGCCAGATGAAGAATGGGAACGGGGCGTCCGGCGGTTCGCGCGATCCCTTGAACCTCGGGCAGACGTTCGTCGACTTCCTGGGGCATGCGATGAAGAACCCCGGCCACTTCATCGAGGCGAACTTCAAGCTTTGGCACGATTATCTGAACCTCTGGCACCACACGGCGCGCCGTATACTTGGCGAGGACGTGCCGCCGGTCATCGAACCGTCGCCCGGCGACAAGCGGTTTAAGGACAAGGACTGGTCGGAGAACCAGATATTCGACTTCATCAAGCAGTCGTATCTGCTCTCCGCGCGCTGGCTGCAGCAGTCGATGGGCGAGGTGAACGGGCTCGACCCGAAGACGCGCAAGAAGATCGATTTCTACACGAAGCAGTTCGCGGACGCGCTGTCGCCGACGAACTTCGTGTTCACGAACCCCGAGGTGCTGCGCGAGACGTTCAAGTCGAACGGCGAGAACCTGGTCAAGGGTTTGAATAACATGCTGAAGGACCTCGAGCGCGGCAAAGGCCAGCTCGCGATCCGGCAGACGGATATGGACTTCTTCGAGGTCGGGCGGAACTTGGCGCTGACGCCTGCGAAGGTCGTCTATCAGAACGATCTGATGCAGCTCATCCAGTATATGCCGACGACGGAGCAGCAGTACGAGCGCCCGCTCGTGATCTTCCCGCCGTGGATCAACAAGTACTACATCCTCGATTTGGGCGAGAAGAACTCGTTCGTGAAGTGGGCGACGGCGAAGGGCTATACCGTGTTCGTCGTGTCGTGGGTCAACCCGGACGAGAAGCTCGCCCAGAAGACGTTCGAAGACTACATGCGCGAAGGCATTTTCGATGCGCTGGATGCGATCGAGAAGGCAACGGGCGTGCGCGAAGTGAACGCGATCGGCTATTGCATCGGCGGCACGCTGCTTTCGGCAACGCTCGCCTATATGGCGGCGAAGGGCGACAACCGCATCAAGTCGGCGACGTTCTTTGCGGCGCAGGCCGACTTCTCGGAGGCGGGCGATCTGCAGGTCTTCATCGACGACGAGCAATTGCGCTCGATGGAAGAGACGATGAAGGCGCAAGGCGGCTATTTGGACGGCGCGAAGATGGCGACGACGTTCAACATGCTGCGCTCGAACGATTTGATCTGGAGCTTCGTGGTCAACAACTACCTGATGGGTCGCGACCCGATGCGGTTCGACCTGCTCTACTGGAACGCGGACTCCACGCGGATGCCGATCCAGATGCACATGTTCTACCTGCGCGAATGCTACCGGCAGAACAATCTGGCCAAGGGCAAGATGGTCTTGGGCGGCGAGAAGCTCGACCTTTCGAAGGTGAAGATCCCGATCTATCTGCAGTCGTCGAAGGAAGACCACATCGCGCCGTACCGCTCGGTCTACAAATCGACGAAACTATTCAAGGGGCCGATCACGTTCATGATGGCGGGTTCAGGCCATATCGCGGGCGTCATCAACCACCCGGACGCGAACAAGTATCAGCACTGGACGAACGACAAGCTGCCCGAAAAGGTCGAAGACTGGATCGCGGGCGCGACCGAAACGCCGGGCTCCTGGTGGCCGCATTGGGACAAGTGGCTGTCGAAGCAGTCGGGGTCCAAAGTCGATGCGCGCGTGCCGGGCGACGGCAAGCTCAAAGTGATCGAGGACGCGCCGGGGGCTTACGCGAAGATGAAGTGAGGCGGAAACCTCACCTCGCTTTCTCGACCGGGAACCAAATCTCGATCACGCCTTCGCCCGTCATTGGGTTGAAGCGTTCGTCGTAGCGTTCGAAGTCGGGCGTGCTTGCGGGGCGGAAGCCCGAAGTTGGGAGCCACTGGCTCCAGATTGCGTCCCAGGTTTGGCGCAGTGTTGCGACGTGGCCTTTGTGGGTGAAGACGGCGTAGTGCTGGGCCGGGATGCGCATGCGGCCGATGTCCGCGCGCACACTCTCGAACGAGGGCACTTCGACGGCGCACATGTATTCGAAGCGGCGCGCAGCTTGGTCGGTGCCGCACATGACGCCGTAGGTGGTGGCGCCGGCGTGCTGTACGAGGCCCAACTGCACGAAGCGCCGCCATTGCGACGGGATGCCGGCGGCTGCATCGTCAAAGCCGTGGAGCTCGCGCAAGCCCACCAACAGCATGGCGCGTCCGTCTTCGAATCGCGGTGCGAGGGTCATGTTCATTTCCCGTTCAGCGGTTGCCCACAGTTGCCTTCACACGCGCTCGTGATCAGCGTGGCGAATTGGCGCGCGCAGTCGGCCAGATTGCGCCACAATCGGCTCTCACTTGTTGGCGACGTTTAGACAAGGACAAGACCGATGCTCAACCGTGCGCTTCTGACCGCTGTGTCGCTCGTCACACTTGCCGCTTGCGAAGGTGTCAATGCGACGACGCCCCCTGCCCCAACACCGACGACGCCTTCGCCGTCGCAACAGACGTGGCTGTGCGGGCGCGAGTATGTGAACCACGCGTGGGGTTATCAGCGGCGCGGCACCGTGCTGGACGTATCGGGGAACATCTGGACCTATGAGGTGAAGGGGCCGGGCGCGCGGCCGTGGAACGTCACCGACGTCACGCGCCTGACCGAGGCGGATTTGAAGATGCGCTATGAGGGCGCGATGGTCGTGTCCGGCAAGAAAGTGCCGCAGCCCGAGGTCGACAAAGTGCGTCCGTTGATTGGCGATGCGGCCGAAGCGACGCCAACGCAGCCGTCGCCGCACGGTGCGGACATGGGGCAGACGCTGACCTATTGCTACACGTATGATCCAGGCTCTCGCACGTATTCGCAGGTTATGCTCGACAATAAGGGCGATTGGGATTCGACCAATCCGAGCCAAGCGGCGAAGAATTTGCGGTCGTGGTTGAACGGGTGGTTTGGGAACTGATCTTCCTGGGACCGCGGACGTCCCCGTCCGCTCTTTCTTTGTCAACGCTGGAAGAGCGGACGAGGACGTCCGCGGTCCCCGGAAAAAGAAGACGCTACGCCGGTTCTATGTCGCCGGAATTGTAGATCTGCAAAAGGCTCGCTGCATGTTCGGCGAGCTTTTTTTGTGTGATTGCTTCGCGCAGGGATGCCGTTAGGTCTTGGTAGTGCGTGAGGTTGTGCCAGGTGAGGAGCATCGAGGCCAAGATTTCATCCGACTTCACCAAATGATGCAGGTAGGCGCGGCTGTACCGGCGGCAGGCGGGGCAGCGGCAGTCGGATTCGAGCGGGCGGCTGTCCTCCGCGTGGCGGGCGTTTTTGAGATTGACGGGGCCTCGCTTCGTGAAGGCTTGGCCGTTGCGGCCAGAGCGCGTGGGCAGCACGCAGTCGAACATGTCGATACCCCGCAGCACGGCGCCCACGATGTCGTCGGGCTTGCCGACGCCCATCAGGTAGCGCGGGCGGTCGGTGGGCAGATGCGGGACCGTGAAGTCGAGCACCTCGAACATGCGTTGTTGGCCCTCCCCCACCGCGAGGCCGCCGACGGCGTAGCCGGGGAAGCCGATTTCTTTCAAGGCGTGGGCAGAGCGTTCGCGGAGCTTCGGGTAGACGCTGCCTTGGACGATGCCGAACAGCGCGCGGCCGGGGGCTTCGCGGAACGCCGCCTTCGAGCGCTTCGCCCAGCGCATGGAGAGTTCCATGGAGGTTTCGGCTTCGGCCTCGCTGGCCGGAAACGGCGTGCACTCGTCGAACGCCATGTGGATGTCGGAGCCGATGAGCGCTTGGATCTCCATCGAGCGTTCGGGGGTTAGCTTATGCGTCGTGCCGTCGATGTGCGATTGGAACGAGACGCCTTGCTCGTCGAGCTTGCGGAGTTGCGCGAGCGACATGACTTGGAAGCCGCCGGAGTCGGTCAAGATCGGCCGTGGCCAGTTCATCAGCTTGTGCAGACCGCCGAGTTTTGCCAGGCGCTCCGCACCGGGGCGGAGCATCAGGTGGTAGGTGTTGCCCAGGATGATGTCGGCGCCAGTTTCGCGGACGGATTCCGGTAGCATCGCCTTCACGGTGCCTGCGGTGCCGACGGGCATGAACGCGGGGGTGCGGATCTCGCCGCGCGCGGTGGTGATGACGCCGGTGCGCGCGGCGCCGTCTGTGGCGCTTATCGTAAAGCCGAACGTCGTCATGGTTGCGCACTTCCTGGGACCGCGGACGTCCTCGTCCGCTCTTGTCTCTTCAACGTTGCAAGAGCGGACGAGGACGTCCGCGGTCCCAGGGAGAGTGCGTTCATTTCGACTTCCGTATCAGAAGACACGCGTCGCCGTAAGAATAGAAGCGGAAGCGGTGGGCGATGGCGTGGGCGTAGGCTAAGCGCATCGTGTCTTGGCCGCAGAAGGCGCTGACGAGCATGAACAGGGTCGAGCGCGGTAGGTGGAAGTTCGTCAGCAGCATGTCCACCGCTTTGAACCGGTAGCCCGGGGTGATGAAGATGCGCGTGTCGCCTTTAAAGGCGTGCACCTCGTCGTTCGAGGCGCTTTCGAGGGTGCGCAGGCTGGTCGTGCCGACGGAGAGTACGCGGTGGCCGGCCGCGCGGGCCGTGTTGATGCTGGCCGCAACTGCGGCGGTGACCTCGCCCCACTCCGCGTGCATGACGTGATCCTTCGTGTCGTCGGCCTTCACGGGCAGGAACGTTCCGGCTCCGACGTGGAGCGTTACGGTTTCGCGCTTCACGCCCGTCGCGTCGAGGGCCGCCATCAGTTCGGGCGTGAAGTGCAAGCCCGCGGTCGGCGCAGCAACGGCGCCGTCGCGAGCTGCGTAGATCGTTTGGTAATCGGTCTCGTCGCGTTCGTCCGCCGCGCGGCGGCCGGCGATGTAGGGTGGCAGCGGGGTCACGCCGACCTCGGCGATGGCTTGGTCGAGGCTGGCGCCGAATTCGTCGAAGCGCAGAGCGATCTCACCGCCATCGCGTTTGGCTTCCACCACGGCGGCGAGACGATCGCCGAAGCGGATCGAATCGCCGACGACGAGCTTGCGGCCGGGTTTCGCGAAGGCGGCCCAGATGTCGGAGGCTTCGCGCTTGTGCAGCGTGACTTCGATGGCGACCTCGGCGCTGTCTCCGCGCGCTGGGCGGATGCCGAAGAGCTGCGCCGGGATCACACGGGTGTCGTTGAAGATCGCGACGTCGCCCGCGTTTAGAAGACGCGGAAGGTCGCGGACAGTCGCCTCTTCAAACGCCGTCGCGCCTTCGCGCACGATCAGCAGGCGCGCGGAGTCGCGTGGGCTTGCCGGGCGAAGGGCGATCAGCTCTTCGGGCAGATCGAAATCGAAATCGGCGACGCGCAAACGCTCAAGACTTCGGTTTGGGCTTCGCGCCGTTGCGCTTTATGGGCACGACTTTGGTGGCCGCAAACTTGACGCCCTGCGCGATGAATTTATCGCGCACGCGCTCAGCCACATAGGGCGAGGTGAAGTGCGAGATGTCTCCGCCCAGCGAGGCGATTTCTTTGACGAGCCGCGAGGCGATCGCCTGGTACTTCCCACCGGCCATCAAGAAAACCATCTCAATGTCACGATTGAGCGCCATGTTCATGCTGGTCATTTGGAATTCGTAGTCGAAGTCGCTGACCGCGCGTAAGCCCCGGATGATGAATTGCGCCCCGACCTTTTCGGCGAAGTGCATAAGCAGGATGTCGAACGGTTCGACGCTGATGGTAACGCCCGCGTCTTTCGCAATTTGGGCCACTTCGTGGCGCACGAGTTCAACGCGCTCGTCCAGCGTGAACAGCGGCCCCTTACCCTCGTTGATCGCGACGCCGATCACCAGGTGATCGAGCAGCTTCACTGCGCGGCGAATGATGTCGAGATGCCCGTTCGTGATCGGGTCGAAAGTCCCGGGATAGAGCCCGATACGTTTGGCCATGGTGGCGCCCCTGCTCGCGTGCCGGTGAGTCTGGCGCGCGAGGTCAATCTTTATCCGACCCAGTGTGCGTTGCAACAAGGTTGGGCGTTAAGCATTAGGTGCGGGTGAAGACCTGTGGCGCGGAATTTGAGGTTCGGTCGGAGAGTCTGAGCTGCCCCCTCCCGGCAGCACTGCTTCGCAGCGCGCACCCCCGAGCTTTGCTCGGGGGAGACACGCGTTAAGCGCTTGGGGCTTCGCCTTCGATTTCCTCTGCCGCTTCGCCGATGCGTTCGACTGAGACGACCCGTTCGCCTTCGCCGAGGCGGAAAAGGATCACGCCTTGGGTGGCGCGGCCGGCGACGCGGATTTGGCCGACGGGGAGACGGATCGTTTGGCCGGCGTCGGTGATCAGCATCAGCTGGTCGGTGTCTTCGACCGGGAACGAGTCGGCGATGCGGGAGTTTTTCTTCGCCATCGCCATAGCGACGATGCCCGAGCCGCCGCGGCCAATGACGCGGTATTCGTAGGCGCTGGAGCGCTTGCCGAAGCCGGTTTCGGAGACGGTGAGGACGAACTGTTCCTGGGCGCCGAGTTCGGCGTAGCGTTCGGGCGAGAGCGCGGTTTCCGTGGCCGAGGTTTCCTCGCCCTCCTCCGCCGCGACTTCCGTCGCGTCGGCTTCTTCGCCGGCGGCGCGGCGCATGGCGGCGGACTGCTTCAGATAGGCGCGGGCTTCGTCGACGGTGACGTCCACGTGGCGCAGAATTGCCATGGAGACGACTTCGTCGCCCTCAGCGAGCTTGATGCCGCGCACACCGGTGGAGTCGCGGCCTTTGAAGACGCGTACGTCTTCGGTCGAGAAGCGGATGCATTTGCCGAGGCGCGTCGTCAACAACACGTCGTCCGCCTTGGTCGAGATCGAGACCCCGATGATGGCGTCGCCGGCCTCGATCTTCATCGCGATCTTGCCGTTCGCTTTCACGTTCGTGAAGTCGGAGAGCGCGTTGCGGCGGATGTCGCCCGATTTGGTCGCGAACATCACCTCGAACTTGTCCCATTCGAGCTCGGCCTCGGGCAGCGCCAAGACTTTCGTGACGGTTTCGCCTTCTTTGAGCGGAAGCAAGTTGATCAACGCCTTGCCTTTGCCCTGCGGGGTCGCGAGCGGCAGACGCCAGTTCTTAAGCACGTAGGCCATGCCGACGGACGAGAAGAACAAGAGCGGCTGGTGCGTCGATGCGACGAACAGGCTTGTCACCCAATCTTCGTCCTTCGTCGCCATGGCCGCGCGGCCGCGGCCGCCGCGGCCTTGTACGCGGTAGGCGTTGAGCGGCACGCGCTTGATGTAGCCTTGGTGCGTCACGGTGACGACCATGTCTTCGCGCTGGATCAGGTCTTCGTCTTCGACCTCGATGTCGACGTCCATGATCTCGGTCTTGCGGTCGGTCGCGAAGGCAGCGCGGGCGGCGACCAGCTCCTCGCGGACGACGGCCATCATGCGCTCGCGCGAACGCAGGATTTCGAGATATTCTTCGATCGACTTGCCGAGCCCCTTGAGCTCGTCGCCGATTTCGTCGCGGCCGAGCGCGGTCAGGCGTTGCAGGCGCAGTTCGAGGATGGCGCGGGCTTGCTCGTCCGAAAGCTTCAACGTGCCGTCGGGCTGCATCGCGTGGCGCGGATCGTCGACGAGCGCGACCAGCGGTGCGACGTCGAGGGCCGGCCAGTAGCGCTCCGTCAAGCGCTGGCGCGCCGTGGCGGCGTCGGGGCTTGAGCGGATGATGCGGATGAATTCGTCGATATTTGCGACGGCGATCGCCAAGCCCACCAACACGTGCGCCTTGTCGCGCGCGTCGTTCAACAGCTTCTTCGTGCGGCGGGCGACCACGTCTTCGCGGAAATTGACGAAGGCGCGGATCATGTCCTTCAGGTTCATCACCTGCGGACGGCCACGGTCGAGCGCCAGCATGTTGACGCCGAACGAGGTCTGCATCGACGTGAAGCGCCAAAGCTGGTTCAGGACGACGTCGGCCATCGCGTCGCGCTTTAGCTCGATCACGACGCGCATGCCGTGGCGGTCGGATTCGTCGCGCGCATCCGAAATGCCTTCGACGCGCTTTTCGGCGACGAGCTCTGAGATGCGTTCGATCAGCATCGCCTTGTTCACCTGATACGGCAACTCGGTGACGATGATCGCTTCGCGGTCTTTGCGGATTTCTTCGATGTGGGTGCGGGCGCGCACGACGACGGCGCCGCGGCCACGCACGAGCGCGAGGCGGGCCTGATTGCGGCCCATGATGATGCCCGAGGTCGGGAAGTCGGGCCCGGGCACGATGTCGACGAGTTGCTCTATGCCGATTTCGGGGTCGGCGATGTAGGCAAGACAGGCGTCCACGACCTCGCCCAGATTGTGCGGCGGAATGTTCGTTGCCATGCCGACAGCGATGCCGGCCGAGCCGTTGACCAACAGGTTCGGGAAGCGCGCCGGAAGGACGACGGGTTCCTTGTCCTGGTTGTCGTAGTTCGGCTGGAAATCGACCGTGTCGAGTTCGATATCTTCGAGCAGCGCTTCGGCCGCCTTCGTCATCTTCACCTCGGTGTAACGCATGGCCGCCGCGGGGTCGCCGTCGACGGAGCCGAAGTTGCCCTGCCCGTCCACCAACGGCACGCGCATGGCGAAGTCCTGCGCCATGCGTACGAGCGCGTCGTACACCGACTGGTCGCCGTGCGGGTGGTACTTACCGATCACGTCACCGACGACGCGGGCGGATTTGCGGTAGGGCTTGTTGTGCGTGTAGCCCGCCTCGTGCATCGAATAAAGAATGCGGCGGTGAACGGGCTTCAGACCGTCGCGCGCATCTGGAAGCGCGCGGCTCACGATCACGCTCATCGCGTAATCGAGATACGAACGCTTCATCTCGTCTTCGATCGAGATCGGGTGAATTTCGCCGCCTGGCGTGCCGGACGACCCGGCCGCCGGCTTATCGTCTTTTGAGCCGGACAAAGTGGTTATTTCGCTTGAATGGAAACGCGGCCGGACCATAGCCGCTGGCCCCAAGAAAACCTAGCAAAATTCGAGGGGTTTTCCCCGTCGATTCGAGGCAGAATTCCGCCGCTTTCTGGGGTGCGGCAACGGGGGCTTGCCGTGCATCGAAATCAGGGGCGAATTCGCACCGCTGCAAAGCCGCCGCCGGGGGTGCGGAAGTTGGTCGTCTGGCCTCTGTAGACGCGCGCCAGGCGCATGAACGGCGCGGCGCCATAGGCGAACGTGCGGATGTCATACCGCATCGGTTCGTGGCCAGGAACGGCGATGCGGGGCGCCTCGATGCGAGCTTGCGCGACGTAGTCGGTGCGCGCGGCAATCTGCTGCCAGGTGGCGGCGGTGAGCTTTGCGCCGTCATAGACCGCGCGCGAACCGAAACCGTTCATGGGCTTGAAGTAATACTGGGCTCGCGTGTCCCAAAGTTCGGCGGCATTCGCGGATGTCAGCACCGTGGTGCGCGGGATCGCGTCGATGAGCGTCTGACGGACCGCCTCGTCGACACCGGCGTCGCGCAGGAAGGCGTCGTCGCCGAGGCGCGCCAGGTTACGCTTGCAGGCCAGCAGCGCGTGGGTGCGCGGGTCGGGCGACACCACGACGGCGCCTGCACGCAGTGCGTCGCGGATCGCTTGATCCTCTGGACGTTCCAGGTTGAAGCTGGTCAGCCGGCTATAGACGAGGTCGATCGCGAGATTTGCGTGCCACAGCCGGCCGTCGCGGAACGTAAGCTCGCGCGGGTCGGCAATCGTCGCGGCGATGCCGGCGTCATCGAGCATGCGTGCCGCGAGTTCGAACTCCGTCTTCAGGAACTGCTCTTCCGGGTTGTCGTCGACGATCGCGACGGAGCGCAGGCGGCCGTGTCCGGCGAGCTGCCACTCATTGCGGAACTGGCGTACGAATGTTTGTGCCCAATTGCCAAGCGGACGCGCATCAGGATTGCCGTCGTTCCAGCTCGTCTGGTCGATCAGCGCGCCGTAGAAGGCGCCGCCTGCGTTCGTGTTGATTTCGATGAGCTTCGGGCCCGCCGGCGTCAAATGGAAGTCGAAACCGGTGAAGAGGCCTTTGACGCGCTGGCGTTGATCGCGGGCGATAGGCGCGGCTTCGGCCAGCACGGTCGCCTGCCAGGCCGGGCTTGCCGCCACTTCGTGCACGGCCGCCACAACCTCGTCCATGCGCCAGACGTCGAGGGCAGAGACCGTGACGTCGGTCGCAGCGCGTTTTGTCGCGAGTTCGGCGGCGTAGGACGCGCAGCAGGGCGCCGCTTCGGCGCGCGTCGGTTGCGGGGCCACCATGGTCATGCGGGGATCTTCTGCTTCGCCTTTGGGGCGCGGGCGAAGGGTGCGAGCCAGGCCATCGCGTCGGAAAACGCTTCGGCGTCGAGTTGGTAGATCATCCAGCGGCTATGCTTTTGCGCGCGCACGAGGCCCGCGTCGACGAGCAGCTTCATATGGTGGCTGACGGTCGCCTGCGACAGGCCAAGCAGGCTTTCGATATCGCAGGCGCAGACGACGCCCGCTTGCGCGCA
>CAZYGK010000086.1:0-14496 GCA_964647355.1 uncultured Flavobacteriaceae bacterium
TGACGAGGAAGTTCCGCCCGATCGCCATCGGCTCCAATTCGCCGTGGTTGATGTTGGCGGGAATGATCGCCCGCCCGCGCGCAATCTCGTCGCGCACGAACTCCGGCGTCACCTCATCGGGGATTGACGCCCCAAAGTCCTCGCCGTCGCGCGCAAGTTTCGCGCGGCCCAAATTCTCGCGGATCGCCACATATTCCATTTCCGCCGTCACGATCCCCGCGCGCGCATACTGCAGCTGTGTGATACCGCGTCCGCGCTTCGCACGCAGCGGCTTGTGCAGAGCGGGGAAGGGCGCCACCAGCCGCTCGCCGGTTGCCCCGCCGTTGTCTTCGGCCGTGACCGCACGTCCCTCGTAGGCCTCGACGTCGCCACGCGCGACCACCCAAGCTTCGCGGCCGCGGGCAGCGCCCTTGTAGATGTCGATGCGCGCGCTTTCGTCTGTGTAGGGGCCGGACGGATCGTACAAGCGAATCGGCGGCTCGTTTGCGCTCGGATGCAGCGCAACCTCGCGGAACGGCACGCGTAGGTCTTTGTGCTGCGTTCCCGCGACATAGATCTTGCGCGATCCGGGAATCGAACCGGTCGTGATCTGGAAGGACGGCTTGTGCTGAATGTTCATGGGACCACGCGCGGCTTTATGGCGGTTGAAGCGCTGATCCGATCGGCGAACGAAGAGGGCAAACAACGCGCGTTCAAAGTCGAACGCCGCACATCCGCATCCCTCCGCCGGTACAAACCGGATCAGGTTCAAAGGGTGGTCGCGCATAAGGCGCCGATCTCAGCCTGCCTTCACAGGCCCCCCTTCGGACGGGCGCGAATGTCGTCCCGAACGGGGGGCGCCGTCAACCGCTGAGATAGGACCCCACTCCCCCCTTGCGGGAGAGTACATTCTTCGCGTTGAGCGAAGAATGGTGAGGGGCCGCCGAGTTATGCCGGCACCGGCGGTGCGCCAGTTCTACTGCGCAAAACTGTACTCTGCCACACTACCCACAAAGGAAGCGTGCGCTGTTGCGCGCTTCCCGTTTGCCGCTAAGCTCGCCGCAAACAAGCAAACGATACACGGGGAACATGGCACAGGTTCAGGGCGCGGCGGCTGCGGCTGCCGGCGGGCAGAGTTACGGCGCGCCCGCGTACCGGGGGTATGTGCTCATCCTCCTGATGATCGTCTACACGCTGAATTTCATCGACCGGAATCTGCTGTCGGTGATTGCGCAGCCGGTGATCAACGCATTCGATCTGTCCGACACCGAGTACGGGTTCTTGAACGGGCCGCCGTTTGCGATCTTCTATGCGCTGTGCGGCATTCCGATTGCGATCGCGGCGGACAGGTACAATCGCGTCGTGATCATTGCGCTTTGCATCGCGATTTGGTCGGTGATGGCGGCGTTGTGCGGGCTCGCCACGAGCTTTCTGTTCTTGCTGATCGCACGCATCGGGGTGGCGATCGGGGAGGCGGGCTGCACACCGCCGGCGAACTCACTGATCGCCGATTACTTCAAACCGTCGAGCCGGGCGAATGCGCTTGCGATCTATTCGATCGGCGTGACCTTGGGCGGGGCGCTGGCGAATGCGTTCGGCGGGCCGATCGCGACGGGGCTGACCGGCGCGAATGTCGAGGCGTGGCTCGTCCGGAACAATATGTCGGCGCTGTTTCCGATCGACTGGGCGAACGTCGAGGGCTGGCGGATCGCGTTTGTCTTGATCGGCGCGCCGGGTGTGATCGTCGCTCTCATCATGCTCTTCACCGTGAAGGAGCCGCCGCGCGGGATCTCCGATCCGCCGGGTACGGTACAGCCGGAGCGAGCAGGCATGTTCGAGACGTGGCGCGAACTGGCGCGCAAGCCGACGTTTTGGACCATGGCGATGGGCGCTGCCCTGACGGCGCTTGTCGGCTACGGCCTCGCCGGATTTCAGGCGCCGATGGCACAGCGCATTCACGGCATTGGGCCCGGCGAATTCGCGCTGAAATTCGGCTTACCGCTCGCGCTGTTTGCGGCGGTTGGCACGTTTGTGGGCGGCTACTTGACCGAGCGCCTGACGCCGCGCTCGCCGACGGCGGTGTGTTGGATACCGGCACTCGGGCTCTTCCTGTCGGTGCCGTTCTATCTGATGGCTTATTTCACCACGACCGAGAACATCGACATGGCGTGGTGGTTGTGGGGCGCGGCCGCACTGGCTCACTTCACGTATCTGGGCAGTCAGTACACGATCGGGCAAGGCGTGGTCTCGGCACGCTCGCGGGCGTCGGCGATTGCGATCCTGCTCTTGATTGTGGCGCTGATCGGTAACGGCCTCGGACCGCAGATCGTGGGCTGGCTCTCCGACACGTTCATGACGATGGAACTCCACGCACGCGACTCCTCCGGCGCGTTGACGACGGCAATGTGCCGGGCAAAGGACGTGGTGGCGACACTGCCCGAGGCCCAGAAAGCAATCTGCGCCGCGGCCTACGGCGAAGGCCTACGCCTCGCGATGGCCGCAACGGTGTTGTTCATGATCCCGGCAGCCGGGTTCTTCTGGCTCTCGTCCGTGACCTACGACCGGGACCTGGTAGCGAAGGGCTAGTTCAAACCGCCCCACCGAGGGGCGGTTGACTTTTCGGAGCGCGAAGCGTGGAGAAAAAAATGGGGTGGGGGGAAGAGCCTGTGGTTATTTTGCGGCACGTCTCGTGGTGTGTTCGGCGAGTTCCTCCGCCAAGCCCTTAAGACCGATCGCCTCCACGCCGTCGCCCTTGGGATAGCGCTCGCCACCACCGTAGACGACAAAGGCGCGCGACGGGCGCACGTCCTCAATAGCGGTGCGGAAGCCTTTCTCGAGCTTCGGTGCACTCGACCGCTTGATCTCGATCGCCCAGCGTTCGCCGCCCGGCATGTCCAGCACGAGATCGAGTTCGACGCCGGTCGCGGTGCGATAGAAGCTGGCCTCGGTGCGCGGGGGCGCCGCGCCGATCAGCGTTTCGATCACATGACCTTCCCAGCTTTCGCCTGCAACCGGATGACTGAGCACGTCGCCCAATGTGTCCAGACGCAGCAGTGAATGAACGAGGCCGCTGTCGCGAACATAGGTCTTGGGAGACTTGGTGAGCCGCTTGCCGACATTGGCGTGCAAAGGCTGAAGCTTGCGAACCAAGAGGAGATCGACCATCAGGTCGAGGTAGTTGGCGATCGTCTTTCCATCGACGGCCAGCGCTCGTGCCAGCTCGGCTGCATTGAGCGGCGCGCCTTGACGGTGGGCGAGCATGGTCCAGAACCGGCGCAACGTTGTCGCCGGAATGCGCGGCCCGAGCTGGGGAATGTCGCGCTCCAGATAGGTGGTGATGAACGCCGCGCGCCACGCGGCGCTGGCTTCGTCTGACTTGGCAAGCAAGCTCAGCGGAAAGCCGCCGCGCACCCATAGGGCCTCGGCTTGCCCAGGCGACGCTTCCGTGACGTCGATCGGCGCCAATTCGAGATACGCGATCCGGCCGGCGAGGCTCTCGCTCGATTGCTTCAGAAGTTCTATGGATGCGGAACCAAGCAGGAGAAACTGCCCTGCGCGGCGACCGGCGCGAATGTTGTCGTCGATGACGCCGCGAAGCACTTGGAACAGACCGGGCGCGCGTTGCACCTCGTCGATCACGACGAGCCGCCCCGCGCGCGTCCTCAGATAGGCGCCGGCATCCTCGAGTTTCGCCTGATCGGCGGGGTTTTCGAGGTCGAGATACTCAGGCCGCAGCGCTGCCCCCGGCACCGACTGGGCCACAGCCCGTGCCAGCGTCGACTTGCCGACTTGGCGCGGGCCCAAAAGCCCAACCGCAGGAAAGTCGGCAAGGCGCTGGTGAACAACGGCTGCAAGATGGCGCGGAATCATGGTTGTAAATATGGACTATAATTCCTAAATTGCAAGCTAATACAAGGGCGCGCGGAGCAGGCTTCCCGTCCATCAGCAATAGAAGATGTCTCAGTCCGTCTTGTTTTTGTTCGCGTTTTGTGCTAAATCGTCGAAACACAAAAACAGCAAATGTCTCGATGACGACCAAAGATAGCCGCGGAACGCCGGACGTGCCGGTCAAGCCGCGCTTTGGCGGCCTTCCGTCGCGGTTTCTCCGCCTAACTCTCGGGTACATGGGGTTGTTCGCTCGAAATTCCGGCCCGGTACCCCCCCGCCCGTACCCAAGCCCCCCGTGCGCCGATCGCCGCCGAGCGGGCAGCCGGCGCCGGGCCGCGCCGGTTCAAGGGCGCCTAAGCCTTCTCGCTCTCGCGCGGCCGGTTGTCGGCGACGGCCTTCATGGCTTGCCCCAACCGCCCGTCGAGTTCGGCGACCTTGGAACGCAGAATCGCCGCCTCGTCGCGCGATTTGGCCGCCTCGTGCAGCAGCGCCTCGAGCGTCATCACGCGGCTTCTGAGCGACTCGAACTCCGTCGGCGATTGGCTCGACGACATCAGCCGCGCTTCGACGTCCGCGAGGCGCGCCTTCAACAGCCCGACGTCTTCGCCGCTCCCAATACGCTCCTCGGTCGCGGTTTGCGCCAACGCAAGGCGCGATTCGAGGCTCGCAACTTGCGCCCGCAGAGACTCGGCCTCGCTCGCCTGCCGCCGCGCCCGCTCCAGCGCCTTTTCAAGCTCGCCGATGCGCTCCGAACTTTCGGCCTTCGCAGGCAGCTTTTGGACTTCGGCAAGCCGCACCTTGAGCGCACGCGTTTCGGCCGCTTGCTGCTCCGCTTCGACAAGGCGGGCTTCCAGGCCCGCTATGCGCGCCCGCAGAGCCGTGGCCTCCGCCGCAGCTTTCTGCGCCACCGCCTCCCCGGCCGCATCCTGGCGCGTGGTCGTGATGGCGCGGCTCAGCGCCACTTCCGCTTCGCCGAGCTTGTCCTGCAGGTCGGCGACCCGCGAGCGCAGCGTATCCGTTTCCCGCGCCACCGATATGCCGGTCGCAAGCCGCCCTTCAAGCTCCGCGATGCGCGCTTGAAGAACGCGGGTGGACTCGGCGGCCTTGTCGCTGCCCTTGCCCGCGGCTGCAAGCTGCAACTCAAGCTCGCTGATCCGCGAGTGCAAGCTCTTCGATTGCTCGGCCGCCTCGGCGCGAATTTGTCCGGCGCCTGCAAGCTGCGCCTCAAGCTCCGTGATACGCGCCTGCAAAACACGGCTTTGCTCGTTGGCCTTGTCGGCGCCGACGGCTTGGAAGCCTTTCTCCAACTCGCCGATCCGCGAAGACAGGAACTTCGCTTGCTCCAGCGCCCGCTCGCGTGCCTGCGCCGAAGTCGCGAGCTGCGCCTCCAATTCGCCGATGCGCGTCTGCAGCACCTTGAAGTCGCCGCCTTTGCCGGAGCCGGCCGACGCCAATTGCCGTTCAAGTTCGCTGACCCGTGTCGACAGGAGCTTGGCTTGCTCGAGCGCCCGCTCGCGCCCCTTGCCCGCGTCCGCGAGTTGCCCCTCGAGCTCCGCCATCCGCTTGCGCATGCCGTCGCTGGGCGCGACATGCGCCTCGGTCAGCGTCAACTGCGGCGCCGAGGCCAGCGCTTCGGCCTTCGCCTGATACTCGTCCCACTTCGCCCGCGCCTCAAGATAGCGCTGGCGGAACCCGTCGACATCCGAACGCAGCCGTTCGGTCTCCTCGCTCGCGCGGCGTTCCTGGCCGCGCGCCATCTCAAGCTCGCGCTCGAGCTGGGTGATCCGGCCGACCATCTCCTCGCGTGCCGCGACGCGCGAGGCTCGCACGCCCTGCGGCAGCCCTTCAAGCTCGGTGACGCGGTTGCGGAAGTCCTCGACGTCCTTGCCGAGCGCGATCGTACGCGCCCGTTCCTCGCGCAGCTCGTCCTCGACGTGGGTGTGCCGCTGCGATTTCTGATCCCGCGAAAGCGCAAAGCCGACCGCCATGCCGATCAGCCAAGCGATCAGCAGGAACAACCAGGTCTGGACGATCAAATAGAGCATCTGTTGCGTCCGTTCCCCTATGGCACGATCGAGACTTCGGCCCGGCGATTGCGCGCCTGGCCTTCGGGCGTGTCGACGTCGCCGACCGGCGATCGTGAGCCCACGCCCTCGTGGTGTATGCGATCCTTCGCAACGCCTTTGTCTTGAAGATACTTGGATACCGCAAGGGCACGGTCTTGGCTCAGATATTCGATTGCCGCCTCCAAGCTCGAACCGTCCGTGTGACCGGTGACCCGGAAGCGCACGTCGCCGCAATCGACGCCGAGTTGCGCGATCTTGTCGAGACGCTTGCTCGCCGCCTTGAGTTTCGCCGACATCACCTCGAAAGAAACCGAATTCGCGCTCATCGCCTGATCGATCAGCTTCTGACAGTCGGCCGCCGCAAGCCGCTGTACGGGCGCAGCAACTATCGGCTCCGCCACTTGCGGCGTGTCCGCCGTCACCTCGGGCAGCGCCATCGCCGTGCCGAGCGACACGTCCGCGCCGCCTTGATAGGGCCGGGGCAACGCCTTGGCCCACGCATAGACCGCCGCTTGCACGGCGCTGTCGCGCGCCTCGCCTTTGATGGTCAGGACTTGGTTCTCGAACCGCACTTCGCCCGACTGCAGCGTCGTCAATTGTTTCAGGCTGGCGATCGCGGTCTCGGCCCACGGCCCCGTCGGATGCCCGCCGGCAATCTCAAGCTGGTCGTCGACGCCGGTCGGGAAGATGTTCTTCGCCGCCCCCTTGATCTCGCGATAGTAGCGCTGACCGGGCACATAGCCGCTCAAGCTGACGCGGCCGTTCTCGCCAAGCCGCGCCATCCAGAAATAGGGTTTGCGTACCGGCGCCAAGCTCATGCTGTCGCGCACCTGCGTGATGCCGCCCCACCACGCGCCGCCGGGTCCTGCCGCCTGCCGCACCGCGAGCTTCAAATCGTCCCGGTCCGCCTCGGTAGGCGCCTGGCCCGAGAGGGTCGCGATCTGTCCGTCGACCTGCACCCGCGCCCAAGCTTGGGCGTTGTTCTTCTTGATCGTCTCTTCCGCTTTGCTCTGAAGCTCCGCGGGCACAACTCGCACGCTGCGCCAGAACGATTTTCCGTGCGCATAAAACGTTGCGAAGTAGCCGGTCACGATCAGCGCCGTGAGGCCGGCGAAAACGATCCACCGCGTCATAATTCACCCGCAACAAGGGGATTGTGCGAGACCCTTGAGGCCCAACGGTTTTTCTACCATTGCCGGACGCCGCCGTGAACCTGCTGATCGCGCGTTGTCGCGTCTTAAGGTTGCAACTGCCCCGGATTGAAGCACATCCCTTGCTACCCTAATGTCCCGCCGCCTTTAACCAATTCGCCGGACTCGAATGAACAAGCTCTTTGAGACAAGCACCTTGGTCGGGATCGCCGCGGTCGCGGCCCTGATCTGGATATCGGTCTTGGCCATCCAGTGGTCGCGCGAACAGCGGCCCGGCGCGGTGAAATCCCTCCGCCTCCCCCCGATCCAGAACGTGGACATCGCCCCCGGCTTCGTCGGCAAGCAAGCCTTCGGCCTTTGGACGCTGAGTTGCCACAACGTTCAACGCCCGGACGAGGCAACGGCAAAGCGCTTGTGCCTGACGAATGCCAAGATGACGGTGCGCGGACCGAACAACACGGCCGTGCTGGCGGCGGGCTTCAACGTCGTGATGATGAACACGCAACCCGCGCCCGGCATCCTCTTCGTCCTGCCGTTGGGCGCCGGCGCATCCGAGACCGTGAGCTTCGCGGTCGACCAGAACACCGCCTTCAACGCACCGATCAAGTGCAACGCCAAGCAATGCCTGGTGCAGGGCGCGTTACCGGCCGAAGCGGTCGAACAACTCCGCACTGGACGGACACTCTCGCTGGTCTACACGATCAAAGACCGTCAGCAACAGGACCGTAAAGTCCGCGTCGACCAGATGCTGCACGGTTTCCGGCAGTCCTACGACGCGATGGCGCGCGCGGTCACCGCTTAGGCGATGTCGCCAAGCGCGGCGAGCAGCGGCCCCAAGAACAGCTCGTAGTTCCGCCACCGCGCGACCGACGAGCCATAGATCGGCTGACGCACCTGCCGCGCGCTCGCGGTCTTCACCGGCCGCACCGTCCGATGAAAGTCGAGCACGCGCGGCGTCCACGCAAGGCCGCAATGGTCGAGAATGCGCCGCGCCTGTCCCTCGGTGTCTGCTACGACGTCCTCGTACTGTACATCCAGAAAGGCGTCGTCCGGCAGCACGTTCCGCCAGTGCGCCATCAGCTTGTGATAGGCCCGGTAGTAGCGGCCGAGTTCGCCAAGATCGTAAGTCTGGTTCTGCTCGCCCGCGAACAGCTTCGAAAAACACGACAAGCACGTGTCGACGGCATTGCGCCTTGTGTGCACGATCTTCGCGCCCGGCAGCGCCAAGTGAATGAGGCCGAGGAAGTAGAAGTTCGACGGCATCTTGTCGGTTATCCGCGCGGCACCCGGCGCCCGCGCCGCCAGCTTACGTGCATAAGCCTCGCCGAGCTTCGCCAGTTCGCCGGCCGAGAGTATCGGCACGAACTCGGGGTACGAAATGGGTTGCCCGTCGCTGCCGCGTACGCTGTTGATCGTCTCGCTCAGATCTTTGACCTCGCCCGCGCCGCGAACGTCCGGATGGCTCGCCAAGATCTGCTCGACCAGCGTGGTCCCCGAGCGCGGCATGCCGAGCACGAAGATCGGCTGTTGCGTCGCAAACCCGCCGCCTGTCTTCGCGCGCACAAGCTCGGCGGAAAACGTGGCGGCGATCCGCTCGAAGAGCCCCAACACGACCGGCTCGTCGTACATGACGGTCTTGCGCTTCAAAGCATTCGCCTGGATCAGGATGGGAAACCCATCGTCATAGCGCTTCAGATCGTCGTAAGCCTTGGCGGCGGCGAACCCCGCATGCATCCGCTGCTCGTCGCTCAAATCCGCCTTGCCGAGGAACCGCTCGATAGCCGCGAGGTGCTTGTCGTCGTTTGTCTCGAACCGCTTCGCGTCGGCGAGGTTCACATACACGCCCACCGTATCGGGCTCGAGCGCGAGTGCCGTGTCGAACGACTCGAGAGCCTCGTCGAAGCGGCCGAGTTCCTTCAGCACGTTGCCGAGATTGTTGTGCGGATCGGCAAGGTCGGGCTTGAGCGCGATCGCGCGCCGGTACGCCTCGGCGGCCTTCTCCGGTTCGTTCGAATCGAAGAGCGCTCGGCCCAGCATGTTATGGGTCTCCGCTTTGTCCGGCGCGATCGTCAGCGATCGCCGCAATACCTCCAGCGCCGCGTCGGGCTTCTTCTGGTCGACGTAAACCGCGCCGAGATACGAGAGCGCATCCGCGTTGCGGGCGTCGAGTTTGAGCACGCCGTTTGCCGTCGCGATCGCCTCGTCGTATTTCTTCTGTTCCCGCAGCGCGAGAACCAGATTGTTCGAAGCCTCGATGTAGTGTGGTTTCAGCTCGACCGCGCGCCGGTACGCGCCTTCGGACTCGGCGTGCCGGCCCTGATCGCGCAAAACGCTGCCGAGATTGTTGTGGGCTTCGGCGTAAGCGGGAGCCAAAGCGATCGCACGGCGGTACTCAGTCTCGGCCTCCGCGTGCCGTTTCAGCTGCCGGAGCGCGTTGGCCCTGTTGCTGATCGCCTCCACGAAGCGGGGTTTGAGTCCGATCGCCCGGTCGTAGCAGCCGATGGCGGTTTCATAGGCAGCGGTATCGAAATAGGCGATGCCGAGATTGTTGTGCGCATCCGCCGCATCCTCCGTCAGGGCGATGGCCCTCTGCCCATAAGCAATGGCCTTCTGGGGTTGGCCCAGCCGCCGGTACATCTCGGCGACGTTCGCAAGATAGAGATGGACGTTCGGATTGATGCCGAGCGCCCGCTCGATCAGCTGCACGGCAAGCGGCATCTTCCCCGCCTGAAAGGCAACAATGCCAAGTTGATGCAGAGCTTCGGCATCGTTCGGCCGTTGTTGCAAGATTTGCCGCAGCACAGCCTCCGCCTGCGCCAGCCGCCCCGCTTGCTGATGTTGCACCGCAAGCTGAAGCGCCTGCGCGGCACTCATCCGTTGGCTGTTCATGCGGTCGGCGATTCCTTACTCAAGCGTAAACACGTATTGCACGGACGATTCGCTGCGCCTAGCGCGCGGGACCGCTCTACGGGCACGAATCGCTCCTGAAAAATGCTCGCACGGGCACGTCGCGCTGCCCGCACATCGCGTTTTTGTTGCCGGGCGGGCACAGCGCAAACCAGGTTCTTAGCGAAATCCTACTGGCCGGAAGCGAATTAAGAAGTTGGTAGGATTAACCACCTATCCCCGTAAACGAAGGTGAACGCATGGCGGTGGGCTGACCGCGCTCGCGGGGCAAGAGCGCGGTCAAGGCCGTCCAATCGTCACCAAGGTGTTAATTTTTCGAGGGGACTAGGCTCATGCGCGCTCGTTCGAGCAAGTTGTTGTCCGGCGTTTCGCTGATGGCGGTCGTCGCTGCGTTCGCATCTGCCGGACACGCATCGGCGGCCGCGTTCACGGGGCCGTTCTGGACCGATCCCATCATCAACGCCGATCCCGCATCGACCACGATCACCGCGAACGCGAAGGTCCTCCACGACGCCAACAACGACAGCTTCTACAACGGCATCGGCATGGTGGATCTCACCGTCGACGCCAGCTATCTGTCGGGCGCCATCCACAACGCGGGCTCGGGCACGATCACGACCGGCGTCGGTATTGTTGTCCAAAACTTCTCGCAGATCGATGGCGGCATTTGGAACGAAGGAACGATCGACGGAACGACGAGCGGCATCACGATCGACACCGGCTCGGCGGTTGAAGTCCAATTCCTGAACGACGGTTCGATCTCTGGCGCGGTCAACGGCGTGCTGCTTGGAGCCAACAGCGCCATCAACGGCGGCGTCTCGAACAACGGCGACATCACGGGCGCCACCGGCTTCAACATGAGCGGCGCCGCGTCCGAGATACGAGGCGGGATTGCCAACACGTCCGGCGCCTCGATCGTGGGCACGACCGCAGCCGCGATCAGCGCCTCGGGCGCCGGCTTGCTGCTGCAAGGCGGGATCACGAACGACGGCCTTATCCAAGGTCAAAACACCGCCGAAGGCATTAGCCTCACGAACGGAACGATCACGGGCGGCATCACGAATAACGCGGCCGGCATCGTCGAAGTCACCGGCGCGACCAATACGGCGATCCTCGTCAACGGCGCCACCTTCAACGGCAGCATCACGAACTCCGGTCAGGTCTTGGGCGACAGCGCGGGCTCGTTCGGCATCGTCATCACCGGGACGACCGCGTTTACCGGAAACATCGTGAACAACTCGGGCGGCCTGATCAGCGCCGACCAGACAGCGGTCGCCGCAAACAGCGCAAGCTTCGTGGGCGACATCACGAACAACGGCACGATCAACGCGGCGGTCCTCGACGGCGTACATGCCGCCGGCGCGGCGTTCACGGGCAACATCCTGAACAGCTCGACTGGGGCGATCACGGCGGGTAGCGACGGCATCGAAGTGAGCGCCACGGCGTTCACCGGCAACGTGACAAACGACGGCACGATCACGGCGGGCGTCTCCGGCATCTACGTCAACTCGGCAGCGTTCCTCGGTAACGTCACCAACAACGGTGCAATCACCTCGTTGACGAGCTCGGGCATCGGCGTCGGTGATCTCGGCGTGATTACGGGCACGATCACGAACTCCGCGACCGGCGTTATCACGGGCAACGCCGCAGGCATCTGGATCGACGGCTCCGTGAGCGGCGGCATCTCGAACGCGGGCACGATCACCGGTGAGACTTACGGCATCGACCTGGGTACCGCCAACGCCGGCCACACGATCACCCAAACCGCGGGCCTCATCCAAGGCAACAACGCCGGTACCGTCACGACCGCGCTCAACCTCGTCAACACGCAAGCCGACACGTTCAACGGCGACGGCGGCACGCTGGACGGCGACGTGGCCGGCGACGTCGGCGGCGCCGACAACTTCGTCATGCACGCGACGGGAACCTTCTCCTACCTTCGCGGCACGGCAACCGATCTCAACCAATTCGATATGCTGGGCACCGGCACGGCAGTGCTCGGCGCCGACCTGCGCGGCTCCACCGGCGCGGGCGTCACCGTCAATGCCGCCAGCATGACGCACAGCGGCACCGGCACGGTCTATCTCGACGACGACACGATCCTGAACGTCGGCGCGTACACGCAATCCGCCGGCATACTGGAGTTCCAGCTCACGTCCGACACGACCCCCGGCGCGTACGGTCAGATTGTTGCCGGCGCGGCAAACCTTGGCGGCAACATCGCCGCCTACATCCAAGGCGACACGTTTGCGTCCATCGGCGGCAACACATTCACTTACCAAGACGTGATCTTGGGCCCGACGGCGGGCACGTTTGCGAATGCCGGTGCGATCACCACAAACTCGATCTTCTTCACCGGCATCGCGCAGGTGAATGCCGGCGACGTCGATATCGTGCTGACCCGTCAGGGCTTCAGCACGGCGTTGGCGTTGGCAAATCTCTCGCAAAATCAACAAACGATCGGTGCAACGCTCGAGACGATCTACAACGCCGGCGGCTACAGCTCCGATTTCGTCGACCTGTTCAACTACCTCCTGAGCATCCCGGCGGGCTCGGAAGCCGAAGTTGCCCGCGTCTATGACGACTTGAGCGGCTCCGAACACGCGAGCGTGCAAGACGCAGGTCTGCGCATCAGCCAAGGCTTCAACGACGCCGTCGGTGCACGCCTCGACGATCTGCGCGGCCCCGCGGGCGCAGCCGCGACGGCAGAACTTGCGCTGCGCCGCTACGCGGACGCAACGCCGACCGACACCGCGACCGATGCGATCACCCGTCCCGGCGGAATGCGCGGCAGCATGTCGATCTGGGGCCGTGGCTACGGTGCCTGGACGCAAAGCGACGGCGATGCCGAAGCCGCAGGCTACAACCAAGACACGGGCGGCTTCGCGGGCGGCATGGACTTCGCCGTCGACAGCCGTTGGAACGTCGGTGGTGCGATCGGATACTCGACGTCGGATGTCGAGTTCGACACGCTCCGCGACAGCGCCGACATCGACGCGTTCCAATTCGCGGGTTACGGCGCTTACACTGGCAAGAGCTTCTATGCCGATGCGCAAATCGGCTTCGGCTTCCTCGACATCACCTCGACGCGCCTCATCGACGTGACGTTGAACCCGCCCGTCGTCGCATCCGCAAGCTACGATGCGAACGCGTTCGGCGTGCGCACGGAAGTGGGCATTATCTACGACACCGGCCGGATCGACTTTACGCCGTTCTTAGGACTTGCCTACGCTTCGACATCGACCGACGGCTTCGTCGAGTCGGGCGCCGGCGCCTTCGACTTGCTCGTCGCCGAGTCTGACGCCGACAGCCTCGCCACGACCCTGGGCCTTCGCCTCTCGGGTGCCTGGCAGGCAGGCGGCGTGCGCCTGGTGCCGGTCGCCGAAATCGCCTGGCGTCACGAGTTCCTGGACGACGATCAGAGCTTCTCGGCCTCGTTCCTGGAAGACCCGGCGACACAGTTCCAGATCGTCTCGGCCGAACAAGCCCGCGACACGATTATTGCCAACCTCGGCCTCGGCGCGCAGGTCTCGAAGAGCCTGGTGGTCTTCCTCGACTACAACGGCCAATTCTCGAGCAGCCTGAACACGCACGCAGCCTCGGCCGGCCTCCGCGCCACCTGGTAGCGGCATACGAAGTACAAGCGAAAAGGGCGGCCCCAACCGGCCGCCCTTTTGTTTTCAGGTTCCGCTAGTGAGAAAGAAGGTCTCACACAAAGCAACGAAGAAGCGAAGAAAGGGTCCCATCGGCGCGGAGCGCCATTCCAATGCGCACGCTGCGCGGACCGACACCCTTCGTGTCTTCGTTGCTTTGTGTGATCATTCCTTCTTGTGTCGCCTCGAAACTAAATTAGCCAGGTCCGCCTTGCCCGTCCTTGTCGAGCGCCGGCATCGCCGGCAGCGCTTGCGCGAGCTTCACGAGTTGCACGAACTCGGACCTGTAGCCAAATCCGTCCTGCCCCTTCGCGCCGTTTGCTAGTTCCGCGACGTCCGCATAGCCGAAGTTCTTCATGTAAGGGTCGCTGCGCAGCAACTGCCCGAAGCCCGCAACGGCGGCCGCGAAGCGCAAGTCTGCGGGCGCCCGGCCGACATCTTCGATCTTGTCGCGTTCGGTGACTGGGCGCTCGATCAACCGGCTCTTGTCTTCGCTGGGCAACTTGTAGCGCATGCGCAGGAACGCGATCTCGCCGGTCGTGCTGACGGGCGTTGCCGGCGCCTTCGATTGATAGCGCAGCGGATCCATCAAGTGCCCGTTCGACCCCGCAGGCACGATCTCGTAGAGCGCCGTCACGGCGTGCCCCGCGCCGATGTCGCCGGCATCGACCTTGTCATTGTTGAAGTCTTCCCGGTTCAACAGCCGCGTTTCGTAGCCGACAAGGCGATACTCGCTCACGCGCGCCGGATTGAACTCGATCTGGAACTTCACGTCTTTGGCGATCGTGAACAGCGTGCCGCCGATCTGCTCGACCAGAACCTTGCGCGCCTCGTTGATCGTGTCGATGTAGG
>CAZYGK010000087.1:0-13626 GCA_964647355.1 uncultured Flavobacteriaceae bacterium
CCTGCACGCACCCGAAGCCCGCATCTGAAGCGGCTTGAGGCCGAGAGCATTTTCATCATGCGCGAGGTCGCGGCGGAGTTCGCGAACCCGGTGATGCTGTATTCGATCGGCAAGGACTCGTCGGTGATGCTGCACTTGGCGATGAAGGCCTTCTATCCGGCGAAGCCTCCGTTTCCCCTTATGCACATCGATACGACGTGGAAGTTTCGCGAAATGATCTCGTTCCGCGACGAGACGGCGAAACGCCTCGGGCTGAACTTGATCGTGCACATCAACGAAGAGGGCGTGCGTGCGGGTGTGAACCCGTTCGACTCGGGCTCATCCACGCATACCCAGGTGATGAAGACCGAAGGGCTGAAACAGGCGTTGGACAAGTACGGCTTCGACGCGGCGTTCGGCGGCGCGCGGCGGGACGAGGAGAAGAGCCGCGCGAAAGAGCGCATCTTCTCGTTCCGGACGGCGGCGCATGGCTGGGATCCGAAGAGCCAGCGGCCCGAGCTTTGGAACGTCTTCAATGCGCGGATCAAGAAAGGCGAGTCGATCCGGGTGTTTCCCCTGTCGAATTGGACCGAACTCGACATCTGGGAGTACATCCTGGCGGAGAACATTCCGATCGTACCGTTGTATTTCGCGGCGAAGCGCCCGGTGGTGCAGCGCGACGGTGCGCTGATCATGCGCGACGACGAACGGATGAAGCTGAAGCCCGGCGAGGTGGTGGAAGAGCGTTTGGTGCGTTTCCGGACGCTCGGCTGCTATCCGCTTACCGGCGCAATCGATTCTACCGCGATGACGCTCGAAGAGATCGTCGCCGAGATGTTCACCGCGCGCACGTCGGAGCGACAAGGGCGCGTGATCGATCACGACGAGAATGCGTCGATGGAGAAGAAGAAGCGCGAGGGCTATTTCTGATGCGGCCCGACGAATTGCGCGATTATCTGGCGAAGCAGCACGACAAGTCGCTCTTACGGTTCCTGACGTGCGGGTCGGTGGACGATGGCAAATCGACGCTGATCGGCCGTCTGCTGCACGACACAAAGGTGATCTTCGAAGATCAACTGAAGACGCTGGAGAAGGATTCCCGCAAGCACGGGACTACGGGCGAAAACATCGACTTTGCGTTGTTGCTAGACGGGCTTGAGGCGGAGCGTCAGCAGGGCATCACCATCGACGTCGCCTACCGGTTCTTTGCGACCGACAAGCGCAAGTTCATCGTCGCCGATACACCCGGGCACGAACAGTACACGCGCAACATGGCGACGGGGGCTTCGAACTCGGATCTGGCGATCATCTTGCTCGATGCGCGCAAGGGCGTGCTCACGCAGACCCGCCGGCACGCCTATATCTGCGCGTTGCTTGGAATCCGCCATGTCGTGCTTGCCGTGAACAAGCTGGACCTGATGGACGAACGGGCGCGCGAGGTGTTCGAAACTTGGGACGAGCAGTTCCGCAGCTTTGCATCGAAACTTGGATTCGCCTCGATCGTGTCGATTCCGATGTCGGCGCTGCGTGGCGACAACGTCATCGCGCCAAGCGCCGTCTTCGGCTGGTACAAAGGGCCGACGCTACTTGCGCACCTTGAGACAGTCGACATCGAATCCGACCGGCGCAATCGGCCGTTCCGCATGCCTGTGCAGTGGGTGAACCGCCCGAATCTCGATTTTCGAGGGTTCGCCGGAACCATTAGCGGGGGCGTCGTGCGGCAAGGCGATCCCATCGTTGTTGCGAGTTCCGGTCGGACCTCGACGGTCGCCAGAATTGTGACGATGGACGGCGATCTTGCCGAAGCGGCGGCGGGCGATGCTGTGACGCTGACGCTCAAGGACGAAGTCGACATCTCGCGCGGCGACCTTTTGGCGTCGCCGACCGCGCGGCCCGACGTGGCGGACCAGTTCGCCGCGCACCTGCTTTGGATGGCGGAGGACGAACTCCTGCCGGGGCGGCAGTATCTGATCAAGATCGGGACGAAAGCGGTTCCCGCTTCGGTGACGGAGCTGAAGCACAAAGTTGACGTCAACAGTTTGGAGCATTTGGCGGCGAAGACGCTGCAGCTCAACGAGGTCGGCTTCTGCAATTTCTCGACGACGGCGCCGATTGCGTTCGATCCCTACGGCGAAAGCCGCGAAAGCGGCGGGTTCATCGTGATCGACCGTTTCACGAACGGAACGGTCGGTGCGGGCATGATCGAATTCGGTCTGCGCCGCGCGACGAACGTGCATTTGCAGGCGCTCGACGTGAACAAGAAGTCACGCGCGGCGTTGAAGGGACAGAACCCTGCTATCCTGTGGTTCACCGGGCTCTCGGGGTCTGGCAAGTCGACGATCGCCAACATCGTCGAGCGCAAGCTGCACGATCTGCAGCACCATACGTACATGTTGGATGGCGACAATGTGCGCCACGGCCTGAACCGCGACTTGGGCTTCACGGATGCCGATCGCGTCGAGAACATCCGCCGCGTGGCAGAGGCGGCGAAGCTGTTCGTGGACGCGGGGATGATCGTGCTTGTGTCGTTCATCTCGCCGTTTCGCTCCGAGCGGCGGACAGCGCGCGAACTGGTCGAGCCCGGCGAGTTCCTGGAAGTGTTCATCGACACGCCGATCGAGGTGTGCATGACACGCGACCCGAAGGGACTCTACAAGCGAGCGAAGGCCGGCGAGATCAAGAACTTCACCGGAATCGACTCGCCCTATGAAGCGCCGGAGAAACCGGAGATCCATGTGCGCACCGTCGACATGACGCCGGAAGCGGCGGCGGATCAAATCGTGGCGCGCCTCAGGAGCGCCGGGATTATTCCTTAGGCGGGTCGGCGGCCGATGCTGTGATACTCGATGCCGGCTTCGGCCATCTCGCGCAGTGTGTAGATGTTGCGCAAGTCGACGAGAAGCGGGCGCTTTAGTTTCGCCTTGAGTTGCTTGAGGTCGAGCGCGCGGAACTCGTTCCATTCGGTGAGAATTGCAACGCCGTCGGCGCCGGTCATGGCATCGTAGGCATCTTCGGCCCAGGTGACGCCGGAGAGGAGCTTCTCGGCTTCCTTCTTCCCCTCCGGATCGAAGGCGCGGACGGTTGCGCCCGCCGCTTGCAGCGCCGGGATGATGTCGAGGGACGGGCTGTCGCGCATATCGTCGGTGTTCGGTTTGAACGTTACGCCGAGGATTGCGATCGTTTTGCCTTTCACGCCGCCGAAGGCCGTCGCGATCTTGTCGGCCATGCGCTTCTTGCGTTTCGCGTTGACGTCGACGACCGCTTCGACGAGGCGCGAGGGGGCTCCAAACTCGTCTGCTTGGCGCACAAGCGCGATCGTGTCTTTGGGGAAGCAGGAGCCGCCGTAGCCGGGGCCGGCGTTCAGGAACTTCGAACCGATGCGCCCGTCGAGGCCGATCCCACGGGCAACGTCCTGGACGTCGGCGCCCGACTTTTCGCAGAGGTCGGCCATCTCGTTGATGAAGGTGATCTTCATCGCGAGGAAGGCGTTCGAGGCGTATTTGATGAGCTCCGACGACTCCTGTGTCGTGAAGACGAACGGCGTCTTGTCGTTCAGGAACAGTGGGCGATAGAGTGCGCGCATCACGTTGCGGGCGCGCTCGCTCTCAGTGCCGACGACGACGCGGTCGGGGCGCTGGAAGTCTTCGATCGCGGACCCTTCGCGCAAAAACTCCGGGTTCGATGCAACGTCGAAGTCGGCCTTCGGGCTGCGCTCGCGGATGATTTCCTCGACGCGCTTGCTGGTGCCGACGGGGACGGTCGATTTGGTGACCACCACCGCGTAGTTCTTCAGGCTGCCAGCGATTTCGGCGGCAGCGTCGTAGACGTAGCTGAGGTCGGCAAAGCCGTCGCCGCGGCGGCTCGGCGTGCCCACCGCGATGAAGACGGCCTCCGCATCCGGCACTGCGGCCGCCAGGTCGGTCGTGAACGCGAGGCGGCCTGCTTTCACGTTGTCTGCAACGAGTGCGTCGAGGCCGGGTTCGAAAATCGGGATCTCGCCCTTCTTCAGGCGCGCGATTTTGCCGGCATCCTTATCGACGCACACGACGTGGTGGCCGAAGTTCGAGAAACAGGCTCCGGAAACGAGCCCCACATAGCCGGTGCCGATCATCGCAACGCGCATTTCTCAAGTCCCCAACGGGCCTGCTTCTCTTAGAGCGGCAGGTCTTTCAATATTTGTCTCAACGGTCCTGCGGTGTCCGGACGGCTCAAGCCGATCGCGATGTTCGCTTGCAGGAAGCCCACCTTGTCACCGCAATCATAGCGCTGTCCCGAGAAGCGGAAGCCGTGGAACGGCATGCGACCAATGAGCCGGGCAAGCGCGTCTGTGAGTTGGATTTCGTCGCCGGCGCCGCGTTCGTGACGGTCGAGCTCGGCGAACACTTCGGGCTGCAGGATGTAGCGGCCGATCACCGCAAGGCGCGATGGCGCGGCTTCGGGCGCCGGCTTTTCCACGATGCCGCGAGCGGCGATTAACCCATTCACCTCGGAGATCGGATCGATGATCCCGTAGCGCTTGGTTTCTTCTTTCGGAACCTCGCGTACCGCAATGACGCAGCCGCCGGCATTACGATACGCGTCGGTCATGCGGGCAAGGCAACCGGGCTGATCAACGAGAAGCTCATCGGGCAGCAGCACCGCAAATGGTTCGTCACCCACGAAGTGGCGGGCGCACCAGACTGCGTGGCCGAGGCCGAGCGGGTTTTGCTGACGCGTAAAGCTGACGGAGCCGCTTGGCGGCAACGCTTCCAACAAGCTCTGCAATTCCGTCGTTTTTTCACGGGACGACAGTAACGCTTCCAGTTCGTACGCATGGTCGAAATGGTCTTCGATGATGTGCTTGCCGCGGCCGGTTACGAAGATGAACTGCTCAATTCCCGCGGCTTTTGCCTCCTCGACGGCGTACTGGATGACCGGCTTGTCGACGACCGGCAACATTTCCTTCGGTACCGCCTTCGTAGCGGGCAGGAAGCGCGTGCCCATGCCCGCAACCGGGAAGACGGCCTTGCGAACTGGCTTGATTGCGTTCGTGGTCATGTTTGCGAGACCCTGAAACATCCCGAGAACATCCTCATTTCTCGGGTCTAGATTTTGTGGCAGACACCTAGCAACTGCAGCGTCTCAATACCATCGGCAGTATGGACTGTCGCCGAATCACTATATCCTGGCGGTTATGCTGCGGGTGGCGCTAGTCCTTGTAAGTGTTATGGTTTCCTGGGTTCCAGCCTTTGCGGGCGGGCTCACGGATGCCGACGCCGGCATCACGCGTCTAAACGCTGGCGATGCCGATACGGCGATCGCACTTTTCACGCGGGCGATCCAGAGCAAGGAGCTTGGGGCCGAGAGCTTGGCCCTCACATACTATCACCGCGGGATGGCCTTCTATCGCCAGGGGCAAGCCGGGCGCGCGATTCTCGACTACGCGACAGCGCTATGGGCGGAAGATCTGCCGCGCGAGTTCCGGCCGCGCACTTTGAACAATCGTGGCCTTGCGTTCGAGGCGATCAACGACTTCGAGTCTGCGCTCACCGACTACAGTCTCGCGATCAAGATGAGCCCAAACTACGCCGAAGCCTTCGCCAACCGCGGCAACGTGCATCGGCGTTTCAATCGGTTCGATGTCGCGATCGTCGACTATGACTCCGCTCTGCGCAACAATCACCCGCGGCCGCAGTTCGTATTCGCGTGGCAGGGTATGGCCCTCGAAGCGCAAGGTAAGCGGCGCGAGGCGATGGACGCGTTCCGCCGTGCGCTTGCCATCGATCCGAATTTTGCGCTGGCCAAGTCGCGGCTCGATAAGCTCGAAGACACGCAACAGATGAGCAACGTGCTGCAGCGGCGCAAAGCGACCAAGGGTCCGGTCGCGCCGCTGGTCGTTTCGGCGGTGCCGGGGTCGTCGCCGGTCGCGGCGGCCGAAGGTAGTGTGCAGCTTGCACCCTGGACGCCGACTGCCGAGCGGCTTACACCCACTCCTGCTGCGCAACCGGCGAAGCCTGCGTCCGGAAGCGTCTCGCTCCGGCCCGCGTTCGACGATCAACCGAAGCAGATTGCGCCGGCCACGCCGATCGTCACCGCCCAGGCGAAGCCCTTGGTGACACCGCCGCCTGTGCCTCCCGCCGCGCGGACGCCGACGCCGCCGGCGAGCACGGTGCGGGTGGTGAAGCCCACGGTGAAGCCGTCTGCTGCCACAACGGCAACCGGCTCGGGCGGGAGCGATGTCGCCTTTGCGATCCAGCTAGGCTCGTTCAAGTCGCGCGAGCTTGCTGAAGACGGTTGGGGTAAGGCGATGCGCGTTGCGGGTGACTTGCTCGATGGACTCAGCCACGTGATCGAGACCGTTCCGACGTCCGACGGCGCCGTCCATCGGCTGTTCGCGGAGGCATTGCCCGATCGCCAGGCGGCGCTCGGTCTGTGCCGGACGCTACGGGACAAAGGCACGCCCTGCATCGTCGTGCGCCGCTAACCTGCGCGGCCGTTGAGGCCACCCTTCAAATCTGTTAGGCGAACCTGAACCTCACTTTCAGGGATCGCTTGTCATGACCGACGTCGGCATCACCGCCTTTGGAGCCTATCTGCCGCGCCTGAGGCTTCAGCGAAAGGCCATGGCGGCAGCGAACACGTGGTTCAATCCCGGCATCGGCGCGCAAGGCAAGGGCGAGCGCACGATGGCGAACTGGGACGAGGACGCCGTCACCATGGCCGTGGAAGCCGCGCGTGATGCCTTGCCGAACGGCGATCCGTTTGTCGCGCGCAAGCACGTGCAGGCGCTCTATTTCGCTTCGACAACTATGCCCTTTGCCGACCGGCAGAATGCAGGGATCGTGGCGGCGGCGTTGAGCTTGCCCGAAGACATCCACACGGCGGACGTGACCGGTTCGCAACGTGCCGGCGTTTCGGCGCTGATCGCAGCGCTTGAAAAGGTCAAGGCCGGTGGGGCTAAGACCGCGATGATTGCCTCCGGCGATCGGCGCAAGGCCCGCGGCGGTTCCACGCAAGAGTTTCAATTCGGAGATGGCGCGGCGGCGCTCATCGTCGGGTCGGAGCGCGTGGCGGCGAGATTTTTAGGCAGCCATTCGATCTCGGTCGACTTTATCGACCACTTTCGCGGCGAGGCCGAAGAGTACGACTACAATTGGGAAGAGCGCTGGATCCGCGACGAAGGCTACACGAAGATCGTGCCACGGGCCGTGAAGGGGGCACTTGAGAAGGCCGGCGTCGCCGCTGCGGCGATCGACCATTTCATCTTGCCGTGTCAGTTCGCCAAGCTGGACCAACAGCTGGCAACGAAATGCGGGATCGATGCCGCGAAGGTTCGAGACAATCTTGCGGCGAATGTCGGCGAGTGCGGAACCGCGCATGCTCTGCTGATGTTCGCGCACGCGCTTGAGGACGCGAAGCCGGGCCAGAAGATTGTCGTTGCCGCGTTCGGTCAGGGTTGCGACGTGGCTGTGTTCGAGGTGACCGATCAGATCGACAAGGCGCGGCCGCACAAGGGCGTCAAGGGATGGCTCGGCCGACGCAAGGAAGAGACGAATTATCTGAAGTGGCTCTCCTTCAACGGCCTCGTTGAGATGGAAAAGGGCATGCGGGCGGAGAAGGACAACAAGACCGCGCTGACCGTGACCTACCGCAAACGCGACATGTTGTTCGGGCTTGTCGGGGGTAAGTGCGAGAAGTGCGGAACGGCACAGTTTCCTCGCACGCGCATTTGCGTCAATCCGAACTGCCGCGCGGTCGACGAACAGAAGCCGTTCTCGTTCGCCGAACTCAAAGGCAAGATACTGTCGTGGTCGGCCGACTATCTGACGTATAGCCAGGACCCGCCGTCGCACTACGGCATGGTGACGTTCGAAGAAGGTGGGCGCTTTCTATCCGACATCACCGACGTCGATATCGGCACTATCGACTCAGGGACCGCCGTGCGGATGGTGTTCCGGATCAAGGACTTCGACGAGAAGCGCGGGTTTCGGCGCTATTTCTGGAAGGCGGCGCCGATCTATTGAGCCGGTTTTGACAAGCGCGGAGAGCGCGTCGTTAGATGCAATTGTTCGGATATTCGGAGAAACGTCATGGCTAGCGGGATCAAGGATAAAGTCGCCATTCTGGGCATGGGCTGCTCGAAGTTCGGGGAGCGCTGGGACATGGGGGCGGAAGAGCTCATGGTCGAGGCGTATCTCGAAGCGATGAAGGACGCCGGGGTCGAGACCTCGCAGATACAAGCTGCTTGGCTATCGACGCACATCGACGAGCAGTCGGTGGGTAAGGGCGGAACGCCGTTATCGGTCGCGCTGCGGCTGCCCAACATTCCCGTGACGCGGGTCGAGAATTTCTGCGCGAGCGGGTCGGAGGCGTTTCGCGGCGCCGTCTATGCGGTCGCAGCCGGGGCTTGCGACATTGCGTTGGCGCTCGGAGTCGAGAAACTGAAGGACACGGGCTATGGCGGCTTGCCGACGGGGCAGCCTGGCACGCTGTTGCCGCAGTGGGGCGCGAACGGGTCGGCGCCCGGCAACTTCGCGCAGCTTGCTTCAGCCTATCGGGCCAAGCACGGCGTGTCGAAACAGGATCTGAAGCGGGCGATCGCGCACGTTTCGGTCAAGAGCCACGAGAACGGCGCGAAGAACCAGAAGGCGCATTTGCAGAAGCCCATAACTGAAGAGATGGCTTTGAATGCGCCGATGATCGCCGAGCCGCTTGGGCTGTTCGACTGCTGCGGCGTGTCAGATGGCGCAGCTTGCGCGATCGTGACGACGCCCGAGATCGCACGTTCGATGGGCAAGAAGGATGTGATCACCGTGAAGGCGCTGCAGCTAGCGCTCTCGAACGGCTTGGAGAGCATGCACAATTCGTGGGACGGCAGTTATTTCCACACCGCGCGGATCGCCGCGAAGCGCGCGTACGACGAAGCCGGAATTAAGAAGCCTCGCGACGAGGTGTCGATGATCGAGGTGCACGACTGCTTTTCGATCACGGAGCTGGTGACGATGGAGGACCTTTTCATTTCCGAGGAAGGTCGCGCGGTTCACGACGTGATGGATGGCTTCTACGATGCGTCGGGTAAAGTGCCCTGCCAGATCGACGGCGGCTTGAAGTGCTTTGGGCACCCGATCGGAGCGAGCGGTCTTCGGATGCTCTATGAGATGTATCTGCAGCTGCAAGGACGTGCGGGAGCCAGGCAGCTGAAGAATCCCAAGATCGGACTCACGCACAATCTTGGCGGCGCACCGTCGATGAACGTGTGTTCGGTCGCGATCATCGGAGCGCACGGGGCATAGCCCTCACGCTGTTGTCGTTGCTTGAGAGAGCGGCGGTGCTCAGGCGCCGCCGTTGTACTATTGCGAAGTAACGACGGCCGGGTTCGCCGGTTCGCCTGCGAGCTCGCCGTCGGGTGGCTCGGGCAACGTTGCTTGTGCCGCGAAGGACTCGGCGCGACGCGCGACGTTGTCTTTGATGTCGGCGAAGAACGGGTTGAACCTGGACGGGAAGAGTTCGCGGTAGCGCGGGCCCGTCCACATGAACATTGGATTCGTCGTAACGTCGGTGAACAGAAGGCCGTTCCAGCAGTCGGCCGACGTTGCTGCGCGCGTTTTCACGATGCCGTCTGCGGCAAAGTCGGAGAGTTCGGCGGCACCCAAATTCATGTCCGGCGTGCCGGCTCGGCCCGAGATCGTCCACGTCAGCGGATTGACGCAGGCGAGATCGCGCCCGCGTGTGGGCTCGAAGCCGCCGCCTTCCTTCCACACGAGTGCGTTCTGGCGGGGCATGTCGCTGCGAGCGTGCTGGGTCGTCGAATGCCAGATCACGAGGCAGCCCGTCTGATCGGGCGAGTCGCAGAGCGGTGTTGCGCTCGAGATCATTTCGGCGGGAATCGCGACTTCCAGTAAATAACCGGCGACAAGGCGCGTGCGATCTTCGGGTTTGATTTCGCCGATCAGCCGCAGACCGTAGAGAGCGCCCTGACCATAGCCTGCTATGACGAATGGGCGGTCCTTGTTGTGGTTTGCGATGAACGCATCGAACGCCGCCTTGACGTCGGCGTAGGCGACTTCTCGTGCGCGGCGGCCATCTTCACTCGCCGACATGAAGCTGTAAGGAGCTGCTTGGCGGTAGTAGGGCGCATAGGCGTTGGCGCTGGCTTCGAACGGCGCGACGTAAAGCGGGCGGATCATGCGGGCAAAGCGCTCGCGCACCGCAGTGTTCGTGACGGGGGCGTTCCAGTACTCGCCGGAGAAATACGCGGTCGGGTAGATGAAGAACACGTCGATAGGCTTGTCGGGCTTGGTGCCAAGCAGGGCCCAGGTATTCGGCTTGGCATAGTCCGGGGCGGTCGCTTGCGCGCCTTCGCCAAAGCTGCGGCCCGGGTTCAGTGTGTAACGGATCAGGTTGTCGCGCGCGCCATAGGCGCCGATTGCCGCGGCCACCACTAGGGCCAGCAACCCTCCCCCGATGAACAACAACCTGCGACGGCCGGCCGTCATTCCGCCCTCGACTCTAAACCGGCCAGCTACGTATCACGCGGCGCCGAAAGCGCATCGTGGCGGTCACATTCATCCTGCGGACGTGCCTTGGCGGACACAGTTATTTCGGCGCGCGGTGAGGTGAATGCTGAAACCCTGAGTAAGTCGGCTGGTCTACCGCAACCTTTGCGAGAGTCGATTGGACCAGATGCGCTGCTAGGGCCGGTTCGTCGACGGCGAGACTGGCGGACCGAATCCGGCGACAGAGTTCCCGGTTCAGCGCGTCGACCGTGCCGTCTTGGCCCAGCATGGCCTTGAGCCTCGCCAATTCTTCGGCGCTGGACTGAGGTCCCTGTTCCAGCTCGCGGGCGACGATGGCGAGTGCGTTGGCGGCGACGCGGGCATGAAAAGCGGTGCGACCCTGAAGCTCCGGCATCGCGTGCTTTTCGATGAACTCGCGCACGGCAGTGACGAGTTCAAGGGCGGAAGGTTGGTCCATCATGGCCGCTTCGGTCCATAGAGCAAATTGACGAGGTCGATTTCTGTTTCGGACGAGCGCCGACCGATGGCGGCACGTTCGACACTGCGGTCGCTGCCGGTGGCGAACGCCTGGTACATCGTCATGCACATAATGCCCCATTTGAGCGTGCCGAACATTTCCCAGAACTTCACCCGCTCGGCGGTCATGTTCTTACCGCCCGCTTCGGCGTAGCCGGCGAGGAGCTCGCCTACGTCGCCGAAACCGCCGACGGTTTTGTGCGTTTCGCCGAAGCGCCAAGAGTTAACGCAGATCCAGCCCAAATCCTCCGCCGGATCGCCGATGTGAGTAAGTTCCCAATCGAGCACGGCGCGCACACCATCCGGGCCGATCATCAGGTTGCCGTTCCTAAAGTCGCCGTGAACGAGCGTGAGTTCGGGCGTTTCGGGTAGGCGTTGTTCGAGCCACTTGAACGCCACTTCGAATACGGGATGCGGGTAGTCATAGGTGTCGTAGATCGCGCGATACTGATCGAACTGCGCGCGCGGCGGCACGACGGTGAGGCCGGCAACCTGTGCCTTATCGATGGCGTGGATCTTGGCGAGGATGCGGCCGCACTGGCGCGCGAGCTTGGGGCGTGCGTCGGCGAACTCAGCATCGCGGAGGATCTTGCGCGCGATCGTCTCGCCTTCGACGCGGCCCATGATGTAGCCGGGGCCGAGTTCGTCCGTATCCTGAAGAACGTACGGAACCGGCGGGACGGGGACGCCCGCCTTCTCGGCGAGCCGGATGACTTTCGCCTCGGTTGCGAGTGATACGGCGGTTGCCGAGCGTGGGACCATCTTGCCGAAGGGGGCGCGGCGCAGGATCAGCGGCGTGGTGCCGCTTGGGCCTGTGCCGTCGAAGGACCAGGTTTCTTGGCTTGCGCCCCCAGAGAGGCGCTTGGGGCCAGTGATCGCCGTGATCCCGGCGATGGCGCGGGTGATGGCGCGCTCAAGTGCGGGGGCAAAGTCGGGTTGGCTCATGCACAGAGATTGGCGGCCGTGCGGCGCGAGGTCAATGCGGCGCCACGAGGAGCCAGAGGCCTTGCGCCATCGAGATCGCGCCGACGATGAGGACGATCGTCTTCGTCCAGCGGCGGAAGCTCTCGTTCGACATCTTCTCTAGCAAAGGGCCGGCCAATGTCGTACCGACAACCGCGGCCGCTATCGCGGCTGCGTAGACGTCGAGGCCGAGGTTTGGGACTTGGGCAAGTAGCAGGCCGTAGTAGCCGACCTTGAGCGTGTGGCTGAGGGCTTGGGTTGCCGCCTTGGTGGCGACGACGGCGCGGCGGTCGAGTTTCGAGCGCACGAAGAATGTGTCGAGCAAGGGCCCGGCGACGCCCGCGATGAGCTGAAGGCCTGCCACGATGAAGCCGCAGGCGACGGCGTGCGAGGTCTTGGTTGCATCCAGTGCCCATTGTTGCGGCACGGCGAGCGCGATGTAGGGTGTGAGGCCCAACAGGATCAGCATTGTCGCTTTGTCGGGGACGTATGCAAGGACGAGCGGGATGAGGAGAGCGGGCAGGGCGCCGAGCGTGTAGAGGCCGATGATGCGCCAATCGATCCACTGGCGCCAGATCACCGCGCGCCAGCCGTTCGAGAAGAGCTGGGTCACGCCGTGCAGGATCATCGCTGCGGGCACGGTGAGAAACTGCCCCAGGATCAGCATCAGAATGAGGCCGCCCGCCATGCCGAAGACACCGGAGATCATCGAGGTGACGATAACGGCGGCGCCGATGACGAGGCTTAAGGGGAGTGCGAGCGACATTGCGCTATGGATATTTCCAGTGCGGTGGGCATTGTCGACACATGATCGACAAAATCAACGTGTGACAAAAGCTGCGGCGCCGTTTGGAATACTTTAACCAGACTTGATCGTCTTCACCGCGTCGTCTTGTTCGAAGAGGTAGAGCAGCACGCGCAGGGCCTCGCCGCGTGGGGTTTGGAGGTCGGGGTCGCGGGCGATGATGAGGCGTGCGTCGTCGCTGGCGGGGGCGATGAGGTCGTTGTGGACCTCGAGGTCGGCAAGGCGGAAGTTCGGCAAGCCGGATTGGCGTTCGCCCAGAAGTTCGCCGGCGCCGCGCAGCCGCAGATCTTCTTCGGCAATTTTGAAGCCGTCTTCGGTGGTGCGGATGCAGTCGAGTCGCGCGCGGGCGGTTTCGCCGAGCGGCGACTGATAGAGCAGCAAGCAGGTCGACGGTTTGTCGCCGCGACCGACACGGCCTCGCAGTTGATGGAGTTGCGAGAGGCCGAAGCGTTCGGCGTGTTCGATGACGATGATCGTCGCGTCGGGCACGTCCACGCCGACCTCGATGACCGTTGTGGCGACGAGGATGTTGGCGCCGCCGGCGCGGAAGTCGGCGATGGCGGCGTCCTTCTCGGCGGGCTTCATGCGGCCGTGAATGAGGCGCACGCGATCGCCGAATGTGCCTCGCAGCACGTCGAAGCGTTCTTCGGCGGCGGTCATGTCGAGGTCTTCGTTTTCCTCGACCAACGGGCAGACCCAGAAGGCGCGTTCGCCTTGTTTGACGGCGCGCTCGATGCCTTCGATTACATCGTCGAGGCGGGCGAGTGGGATGGCGCGGGTCGCGATGGGCTTGCGGCCGGCGGGTTTCTCGGTGATGCGGGACATGTCCATGTCGCCGTAGGCGGTGAGCGCCAGCGTTCGCGGGAT
>CAZYGK010000088.1:0-13567 GCA_964647355.1 uncultured Flavobacteriaceae bacterium
CCGTGTCGATGTCGCCGTCCGTGACGTCCCAGCCGATCTCGCGCACGATTTCGGAGCCGGCCTTGCCGTCGCCCGAGAGCGAGACGTGCAGGTAGGCATCGCCGTCGATGATGTCGTTGCCGCCGCGACCCGTGATTGAGTCGCTGCCGTCGCCGCCCAACAGGATGTTGCCGGTGTTGTAGCCGTTGCCGCCCGCGATGACGTTGCCGGCCGCATCCCAGTTCGCCGCCTGCCCGCCGACGAAGAACGTGTCGAGGTTGAATATCAGGCCGACATTCTGCAACTCGTTGAAGACGCCCGCTGCGAGGCCGGTGTCTTCCGTGCCCTCCATGAAGTCATTGAACCGGGTGCCGGACGCAGCTTCCGTTTCGATGAAGAAGTCGCGGATCGCATCGCCCGCCGGAGCGACCTGGTCTGCCACAAACACGCGGCGCTCCATGTCGATCGAAACACCATATTCCTCCTGTTCGAAGCTGGCCCAGTCGAAGCCGAGGAGACCGTTGAACTTGTCGAAACCGCCCAAGCCCAACATGATGTCGTCGCCGGAGAAGCCGACCATCTTGTCGCCGTTGCGGCCGCCGTCGAGAACGTCGTTGCCCGCGAACAGCGGAACCATGCCCGTAGGCGCGCCGGTGTCGCCAACCAGACCGTCGCCGCCGTCGCCACCCTCGATCCAGTCGTCGCCTTCGTTGCCGATCAGCGCGTCGTCGCCTTCGCCGCCTTTGATGATGTCGTTGCCTGCGCCGCCCTGCGCTTCGTCGCCGATCAGGCCGCCCGCCCCGGTTTCGACATAGTCGTCGCCGTCGCCCGCGAAGATGATGTCGTCGCCGATACCCGCAAAGATACTGTCGTTGCCCGCCTCGCCGTGGATGACGTCGTCGCCCGCGCTGTCGACGATCGTATCGTCGCCGGTGCCGCCGTAGAGGAAGTCGTTGCCGTTGCCGCCGTCGATCCAGTCGTTGCCGCCGTCGCCCCAGACAGTGTCGTCGTCGGCGTGGCCTGCTTGCAGGCGATCGTCGCCTTCGGTGCCGCCCAAGACGATCGTGTTACCGAAGAAGTTGTCGTCACCGATGAAGTGCACGGTGCCGTCGGGCAGCTTTTCGACCAGATAGGCGCCAGTCACCGGGTTCTTCAGCCAGGTCGCCGGATCGTCGGTGACGCTACCGGCTTCAACCGTGTATTCCGGCGTGAGGAAGATCGACGCCGAGATGTGCTTGGCGCCCGTGTTCGCGATGATCATGTCCGCGAACGAATTGTTCTCGATCTGGAAACCGAAATCCAAACCCTCGATGCGCGGCAGATAGTAGAGCCGGTCACCGTCCTGAAGCGACTCCAGCTGCGTTTCGAAGATGAAGTTGAACGTCGATCCGAGGAGGCCGCCGAACAGATTCTGCTTCTCGGCCAAGCCGCCGATCCACAGGTCGATGTTGTCGACGCCGGTGATCGAGCCCGTGGACCATTGCGCATGCACGGCGAGCGGGTTCAGCACGTCGTTCCCGTACACGCCCGTCGAGTGCATGAACTGCCAGGCGTCTGTCAGGCTATTCGCCGGGTTCAAACCGTCCAGGACCAACGTCAGTGCCGCGGCGCGCTTACCCGCGAGGTCGGTTGCAGCCGTGATCGAGGCATGCGTGCCGTAGGCCGCGATGAAGTTGATCAGCGACTCGGGGTGCTTCAGGAACTGGCCGAACTCGGCCCAGTTCGCATAGGGCTTCAGTGTGACGTCGTTCGTTGCGTCGTAGATCTGAGCGCGCACCAAATTGAGCGGTGCCACGCCCGCGTCCCGGCCGCGCGCGATGTTCAACGCAGCCAAGTCGAGCGGCAATCCGAGCAGGTTGTTGCGCAACGCGCCCGTCACGAACTCGTCGATCTCCGACCCGATCTGGTGCGTCGTGCCTTGGATGATCTGCGCGAGGCCCGTGTCGCCCAGGGCGTCGAACGCCAGCGGGTTTGTGAACGCCTCGATCAAACCCATGTCGGACAGGATGGGCTTTCCGTCCAATCCGATCATCATCGTGCCGTCGGGATTCACCTGATACAGCGGGACGTTTTCGTCCAGCATCGAGTGGCCAAACCGATAGACCGCGTTAGCGAATTCCGAAGTGATCGCCGCATCGAGATGAATGTCGACATTGCCGAACAGGTGGATCGTCGGCGCAACCTTGCGGGCGAATTCTTCGAACACCAAGTGCTGATACTGCGTCTCGGTGCCGAACTTGGCGACCTGCATGATGCGTTCGCCGTTCCATGCGTTGTCGGCGATTTGCACACCGGGCGTCAGAACGGTGCCGGCGAGCACCCAGTTAGAGGCGAAGGCCGTGTCGCCTGCATCGAGTTGCGCCTGAACCAGCGCCTTGACGTGCTCGACCAGGCGATTGTGTTCGTCGTGGAAGATCGCGTGGACCGTCGTGAGCGCGATGTTCTCGTTCACGCGGCCGTCGCCGGCCATATAGTGGGCATCGAGCAGTTCGTTGTCGTAGAATCCAACCGTCGACGACGCGTCGGAATTGGCAAGACCTGTGGCGCTGTCCGTGTCCGCCAGAAGCGCTGCACCGCTATCGCTGAACGGCGACGCGGCGTGCGCCATATCGTTGATGAAGGCATGGCCCGTGTACATGATCGTGCCGCCCGCGGCGGTCGCGATCTGAGCCAGAGTCTGGGGCGCTTGTGCGTCCAGCGCGACTTGCGTCGGCGTGCCGCCAATGTCGACCAGAATCTGGACATGGCCCGCGCCGTCCAAGATCAGATTGCCGTATGCATCCGTCGCCAACAGCGGGACGTTGCCGACATCGTGGTCGGTGATGATCAGGCCGAACTTCAGCGCGTTCGCTTTCAAGTCCGCCCAAGTCGCCATACCGGAGCGCTCGTCGTCGATGCTCTCGTCGACGCCGACAGTTGCTTGGTTGTCGCCAAGAATAGTATCGGCGCCCGCACCCGTCGTGTGCTGCAGCATTTTGCCGGTCGTGTGCAGCTTGCCGTCGCCGCCGATCAGGTACTCGCGCAGGAACGCATTATGCGAACCATCCGACGCATACGTCTGGTTCTGATCGACGAACGGGCTGATCTCGTTGCGGAATTTGTGAATGTCGTCCGAGGTGCCGAGTTGGCCGTCGGCGCCTGGCAGAATCTCGATGTCGCTCGCCCGCGTCAGAATCATGAACCGCTTAGACGGGTCGGTCAGTTCGTCGCCGGTGCCCGCGACGCCGTCCTGGCCCAACGTGACCAGCGGGTCGTCCGCGGCCAGCGGGATATAGACGTAGCCGTTGCCGCCCTTCGAGATCAGGTCGAGGCCGTGATCGAAGAACTGGCCGAAGAACGTCATCCAGTTGTTGAACGGCGCGGAGAGGCCTGCGTCCGGCGTAATGTTGCCGATGAACAGGTTGTTGAGGTCGCGCGGCGCCAGATCGTCGGAGGTCCCCTGAATGCCGTCAGGCCCCCACAGATCGTCGGCCGTGCCGAAGACGCCGTCTACGCCCGGCAGCTGCAACCCGGTAGGGTTTGTATTGAAAACCGTGTAGCCGTCGCCAAGCTGCGCGCCAAACGCCTGCGCTGCGGCGAGCGCCGCGGGGTTGTTGATACTGAGGTCGGAGATCAGGTTCGAGATCGTGCGCGGGGCGGAGTCCACAACGTTGACCCCGAACTGCTGCGGCGCGCCGGGCGCTGTGCTCGCATAGCTCGTGGTCAGCGTGTCCCCATCGACGCCCGGGTTTGGATCGAACGGCGTCCCGTCGACATTCACCGTGACCGTCTGGAAGTACTGCGTGGTCGCGTTCGCAAACGGCTGATCGGCCGAACCGAACGTCGACTGGCCAGGCACCTGATTGTTGTTCGTGCCGGCAAGCTCGCGGAAGCCAAAAGCGAGATGCGGATTCACGGGCGGCTGACCCGACTCCATCTCGACAAGCATCTGCAACAAACGGTCGAGATCGGTTCTCGTGAATGAAACGGCCATGATGACGTCCCCTTATGTTTTTCACAGGGTCGCCGCCATCCTTTCGTTCGCCTTGACGTTGTACCTGCGTTTCGCCACCCGTCTCGCGCTAGTGTCGCGGGAGACAGGCAGAGTTCACGCAGTTGGCGAATCTAGTGGCGAGCGGAGCCCTCGTACCGTGAATCTAGACAGGGACATCTGTCGCAGACCTGACGCTTAGATAACGCTGAGATGACAACGCAACTTATTCCCAGGCACGGTGAATTTTTTTTTGGGGCTGTAGCTTGTGCACAACGGCGGTGCACAACACGAGAAAGATCAACGGAACTTAAGCCCCCGGGAAGAAGAGGGTAAATCGCGTGCCGCTGGCCGGTGCGCTAAAGAGCGCGATGCGGCCGCGATGCAGGTCGACGATCGACTTGGTGATCGCAAGGCCGAGCCCGACCCGATCCTTGTCGGTGCGCCGCGCGGCATCGCCGCGAAAGAAACGATCGAAGACGTAGGGTTGGTGTTCGGGCGCGATGCCTTCGCCGGTATCGGCGACTTCTATGGTTACGCCGGAAGGAGACGCTTCCGCTGCCATCTTGATCGCGCCGCCCTTCGGCGTATGTGCGAGCGAGTTGGCGACGATGTTGCTGACTGCGCGCTGCAGCAGCGTGCCGTCCGCGTTGATCGACAGCGCCGGATCGCACGACAGGGTAAGCTTAACGCCGGCTTCCTCGGCGCTGTCCTCGAAGAACGCGCGAATCGTCTCGAGCCGGTCGGCAACGTTCAGCCGCTCGTAGCGCAAGTCAGTCTTACCGTTTTCCGCGCGCGCAATGAACAGCAGCGACTTGACCATCGCGTTCAAATGCTCGCAATCGTCCAGCGTGGAGGACAGCGCCCGACGATAGTCCTCGGGCGAGCGCGCGCTTCGCAGCGCAACCTCGGTCTCGAGTTGAATACGGTTCAGCGGCGTACGGAGCTCGTGCGCAACGTCGTCGGCGTAGCGCTTCAACCCGTTATAGGCACCTTCAAGACGCTCGATCATCCGGTTGAACTGCACCGCCAAGTCGGCAATCTCGGAGGGCTGACCGTCGGTTGGGACCCGCCGGTTGAGCGTCGAGTATTCGATTTCTTCCATCTGCTTCGACAACACGCGAAGGGGCGTAAGCTGCGCGCGGACGATCCACCACCCGACCAGCACGCTGACGACGACGCCTCCAAGAAGCACAAGAACGCTGAATTGCACGAAGAGACGCAGCACATTGGCGTCGAGGCTCGTATCGACCGCCACCTGGATTGTGACCGGCTTCGCGCCGTTTTCGATGGCCGTCAGCGTATGCATGGTCGCCGCGCGGTATCGATACCCGGTGCCGTCGGTGATGACCGCAAAGTGGAATTGGTCGGGAGCGGCGGGCGCACGGGGCATCCGCGTAATCATCAACGGCTCGGGCATCAACGGTGTTTCGTGGATCCCGATCTCGGGCGGACCGACGATCCGCATGAACAGCTGGTGCGGGCCTTCGAGATCCTCGCTGACTTCATGGATGAGGTAGTTGACGTCCAGCGTCTTCGATTTCACAATTTGGCGCACGGTGCCGACACGCTTCATCAGCACTTGGTCGTCGCGCCATTCGACCGCTTGAATCAACGTCGCGTGGAGTACGACTGCTGCCAGCAGCAGCAAGGCCGCTGCGGCGACCGTGAACCACCCAATCAGCCGAAAAGCAAGCGAACGAGTAGCGTCAGCGAACCACATAGCCGCGGCCGCGAACCGTGTGGATCAGCTTGCGCGGGTGCGGGTCGTCGATCTTGGCGCGCAAGCGGCGGATGTTCACTTCGACGACGTTGCTGTCGCCGTCGAACGACATATCCCAAATCTGCTCGGCGATGTAGGAGCGCGACAAGACGTTGCCTTGCTGGCGAAGCAGCAATTCGAGCAGCAAGAACTCCTTGGACGTGAGGTCGATGGGCAGGCCTGCGCGCGAAACGACGAAGCGCCGCGGATCGAGCTTCAAATCGTCGAATTCGAGGGTCTCGGAGACGGTCGCTTTCCGGCGCTTGAGGATGCCGTGCACCCGGGCGAGAAGTTCCGAGAACGCAAAGGGCTTCACGACGTAGTCGTCCGCGCCTGACGTCAGGCCGCGCACGCGGTATTCCACCGCATCGCGCGCCGTGAGCATGACGACCGGCGTGTGTTCGTCTTCCTGGCGCAGTTGGTTCAGCACTTGCCAGCCGTCTTTTTCGGGCAGCATCACGTCGAGCACGATCATGTCGTAGTCGTGTGCGAGCGCGGCGTCCAAACCGTCGATGCCGTTTGCGTGTCCATCGACGACGAAGCCGTGCTCGCCGAACCCCTGCTGAAGGAGACGGAGCGTCTTCAAATCGTCTTCGACTACGAGCATCCGCATCGCGGGTATCCACCAACCAAAATGAACCGCAAGACCGACTGAAAGTCCGTGAGATGCAATATTTTTGCCGCTCGCGGCTTATTCCGATCGGTGTTTGGGTGAGCGGCGCGCGCTGTGCCGAAGCAGGACAAAACGCGTGCCAATTCCACGCGTACGTCAGGCCGTTGCTGGGGGCCGGTCTATACCACTTTGGAGAATAGCCCCTACCCAAAGGGTGTGGTGGGGTGATGAGCCGGGTTCGGGCGGAGAGAACTGCGCGGAAGCGCACGCCAGTCGCTCGGGCTCAGGCTCAAGAATGTCCGCCAACCCACCGTGAGACGGCTGGCAGTGCATAGAAAAGCCAAAGTATCTGCCGAGTGTAGATGGCGACGTTTACGAAATCTATACTATTATTTACTTGTGTTCATAAGCTCTTAACCGAGCCGAACTGGCAGGGCTCGAAGCGTTTATCTGCCAACTCGCCGATGTTGCCCAACTGTCACGGGGCGCTGCCGTGTGCACCCGCTGTGAGCGCGATCATCATCGGCAAACGCACGCGGGCCTCAACTCCGGACTACCCGACCAGCCGCACCTTTTGCCCGGTTTCGAGGCGTTCGGCGCCGCGGATGATGACGCGCTCGCCCTCCTTCAGCATGCCGGTGACTTCGACCATGTTGCCGTCGGCCGCGCCGACTTCGACGGCGATCCGCTCGGCCTTGTTCTCCTTGTCGAGCTTGAAAAGGTAGGTGTTGTCCTCGCGCAGGACCAGCGCGTCGCGCGGCACTGCGAGCACCGAGCGCGGCTCGTCGGCGGGAATGAGGACCTTGGCCGCATCGCCCACGAAGGCGGCACCCGGCGCGAGGGCGAGGCGCACCTCGACCGTCCGGCTGGCGCTGTCGCCGACGGGCACGACGACGCGCACCTCGGCCTTTACCGGCTTGCCTTGCAGTTCGGTGGTGATCGGCAAGCCCTCCTTCAAATGCCGCATCGAGGCGATCGGCACTTGCGTCGCGATTTCGATCGCGTCGAGGTCGACCAGGCGCACGACGTCCTTGCCCGGGCTCGCATACTCGCCGGCATTGATCAGGCGCGACACCACGCGGCCGGCAAACGGCGCACGGATTTCGGACCGGTCGAGCTGGTACTGCGAGCGTTTGCGTTCGGCCTCCGCGGCCTTCAGCGCCGCTTCGTTCGCATCGCGCGTCGAGGCGGCCTGATCGGCCGCAGCGCGCGACACGAATTTGCGGCCCGCAAGTTCCTCCATGCGCGAGGCGTGCCCGCGGTCGTAGCGCACCTGCGCCGACAGCCGCGCGACGTTCGCCGCGTCCGCATCCTGTTGCAGCTTCGCGCGGTTGGCGTCGAGCCGCGCGATCACGTCGCCTTGCGCGACAACCGTCCCGACATCGGCCACCCACTCGACGCGGCCCTCCACGTCGGCGGCGAGCTTGGAATCGTTGCGCGAGACGACGGTGCCCGGATAGGTCGCTTGCGGGGCGATGCGCGTCGCCTTCACCTTCGCGATGCTGACCGGCGGCCACTGGCTTTCGTCCGGCTTCACCGCGGCTTCCGCCGGTGGTGCGACGGCCGCATCGGGAGCGGCGCGCCACGTCAGCCAGAGCCCTAAGCCCACGACCGCAACCGCAATCGCACCGCCCGCAATCCTCGCGCGGGCGTTCGCGCGAAACCGTTCGAGAAGTTTTCCGATCATGCTGCCACCTTCAATTCGGGTTTGGGCCGCGTTGCGGGTTCGCGCGTCACGACGGCCGGCCGCTCGCCGAGCCTGAGCATTGCTGGGATCAAGATCACGGTGAAGATGTGGCTGACGAGGATGCCGCCCACGATCACCGACGCGAGACCGCGATAGATGTCCGCTCCCGCGCCCGGAATGACGACCAGCGGCAGCATCCCGAACACCGCGGTCAGCGTGCTGGAGAAGATCGGCCGAAGCCGCGTTTCGAGACTTGAGCGAACGGCCTCCGCACGCGTCATGCCTTCCGCTTCCGCCTGCCGCGTGCGCGCGACCAGCAGGATCGTGTTGTTGACGACGAGACCCAGCACGATGATGAAGCCGATCATGGTGAGCAGGTCGAGCGGCTGAAACGTGAACAGCCCGACGAACTGCAGCGCCGCGACGCCGCCGACGGTCCCGAGCGGCAGCCCGATCGTCGCAATTGCCGAGTCGCGCATCGACTTGAACAACGCCGCCATGATGAGGAAGAGCAACAGCACGGCGAGACCGAAATTCTTGCCCATCGTCCAAAGCGCGTTGTCGAGATGGTCCGCCGCCGCGCCATAGAACACGCGCCCGTCCGCGGGCAGCAGCTTCTTGATTTCGGGCTCGACCTCGGCACGAATGATCGCCAGCGCGTCCTGCAGGGCCATATTCTCAGGCGGCGAGAAGAACAGCGCGATCGTCCGACGCCGGTCGAGACGATAGAGCCCGCTCGGCGCCAGCGATTCTTGCACGTCGATCATCTGACCGAGCGGCATGACGCCGCCGCTAGGCGTCGCGACCGGCGAACTCAACAGGTCGTTCGAGGACGTCAGCGGCGCCGACTTCATGATGATGTTCAGCCGCTTGTCGCCGTCATAGCGCCGCCCGGCATAGACGCCCTCGCCGAAGGCCTGCACGACGTCGCCCAGCTCCGCGCGCGTCCAGCCCGCTTCGCTGATCGCCCGGTCGTTCGGCGTGATCTTGAACTCCGGCCGGTCGTAGTCGAGCGACGGCTGCGGATTGACGGAAGCCTCGGGGAATTTCTTCGTGAGCAGCTCGAAGCCGCGTTTGGCCGCCGCCCGCATCGCCTCGGCGTTCGTCGACTGCACGTTGATCGCAATGCCGCCGCCCGCGTCGAACCCGCCGAACAGACTGCCGACCGCCGCGAAGGCCTGCGTGTCGGGCAGGTCCTTCAGTATCTCCTTGCGCACGATGTCGAGCATCTTCGGCGAAAGGTCGGCGTCGTCGAGCACGCGCACGGCCATATTCAGATTGCCGGGCCCGTAATTGATCAAATAGTAGTTGAGCAGCGCCGGCTGTTTCTCGCCCTTCATATAAGGCGTGAGCCGCGCGATGATCGGCTTGGCGACCTCGTTCTCGGTGAACGTCGTCGTGGCCGCCGGCGGTAGTTGAAAGAACACGTCGATCGCCGCGCGCTTCACTTGCGGCAGATATTGCAGACTGGGCGCGAGCAGGATGGTCCCCGCGATCGATCCGCCGATCAGACCGCCGATCCACCACCGCCGCTTGCCCGGCGTGTCGGTCGCGCCCATCACGTAGTCGGCGATGCCGCGCCACACATTGGCGAACTCCGGCACGCGCGGCCGCGTCTGCAGGAACGTGACCGACAGCATCGGCACAAGCGTAACGGCCACGATCAGCGACACGAACACGGCCGAGGCGATCGTCAGCGACAAGTCCGCGAACAGCTGGCCCTCGACGTCCTTGATGAAGATCACGGGCAGGAAGATCGCGACGTTCGTCGCCGTCGTGGCGAGCAGCGCGCCCCACACCTGATCGGTGCCCTTCTGCGCGGCCTCCGCTGCCGGCATGCCGTTTTCGCGCAAACGCAAGATGTTCTCGAACGCGACGATCGCGGCGTCCAGCACCATGCCGGTTGCAAATGCGAGGCCGGCTAGCGACACCACGTTGATCGTGCGCCCGGTCATCTGCAACAGCACCACGACCGCCAGCAGACACACCGGAATGGCGCAGGAGATGATCAACGTCGCGCGCCACTCGCGCATGAAGAACCACAACACGCCGACCGCCAGCAGAATGCCGAGGAACAGGTCCCGCGACAGCATTTCGATCGCCTGGTCGATAAAATGCGACGGGTCGAACGAGTATTGCAGCTTGACGCCCTGTTCCTTCGCCGGGCCCTCGTTGATCTTGACGAGCTCTTCCTTGACCGCCGTGACGGTCGCAAGCACGTTCGCACCCGTCTCCCGCACGATGCGAAAGCCGAGCGCCGGGTTGCCGTTCTGATAGGCGAACGAATTGCGCTTGCCCCGGTCGACTTTCACCTCCGCGATATCGCCGAGCAGCACCGGCTTGCCGTCGCGCCATTCGAGGATCAGCCGCTTCAGATCTTCGACCGAATACCGCCCCCGGAACGACAGCCCGTATTGCCGCCGCCCCACGTCGATCGTGCCGCCCGACACGTCGTCGGAGGCGCTGATCTGGCGCGCGATGCGCGGAATCTGGATGCCGAGCGAGGCCGCTTTCATCGGGTCGAAGACGATCTGCAGCTCTTCCTGCGCGCCGGTCAGGTTCATCTCGACGCTGCCGACGCCCGGAATCGCTTCCAGCCGCGGCGCCACCGTGTAGCGCAGGAACGACTCGTACTCTTCGATCGCGCGCGGATTGCCCGGCATCCGCTGCAGGAACACGTAGAGCAGCGACGCATTCGAATCCTGCGTGTTGGCAAGCTGCACGAACGGCCGCTCGGCATCGGCGGGAAGGGAAGGGATGCGGTTCAAGCGCCCGATCACGTCCACCAGCGTGTGGCGCATGTCGGTGCCGATCGCGAAGGTCAGGTTGATATACGATCCGCCGGAACCGACGAACGCGTTCATCTCCTCAAGGCCCGAAATGCCCTGCAGCACCTCTTCTTGCGGCTCGACGATCTGCGCCTCGACCTCGCGCGGCGTCGCGGTGCGCCAGCCGGTCTGAACGCCGATCTGCGGCCGCTCGATCTCGGGGAACAGCTGGATGGGCAGCGTCGTCAGCGCGAACACGCCAAACAGAATCGTGACCGCAACCCCAACGGCCACAGCCGCAGGACTCTTCAGGCTCATCGCCGTCAGCGCGCGCAAGGAGATTCTCCAGCCAAACCCTAGGGGGATTTGACGGGTTCGCGACCCGTTCTCAAATTCACATGCCCGTGAGTGGGTTCACGAGCACGTGCGTTCGGGCGGGCGGCGCCAAAGGAAAAGCAAAGCCCTGGGACCGCCGGCGCTCCCAGGACAAGCGCCCTCTGCGGAAACGCTTCGCCATTCGATGGGCCCTTATCCTCGACCGCTCAATCCGCGTCCTCGAACTCTATGCGTTTGCGCTGCTCCACCGGGCAGCGCTGCGTCCAGTCCTCCGCCTCGCGCGGAAACAAATGCCAGCTGCGCTCAAAGTTGCGGTTGAGCCAGCAGGTCGAATTCGTTTCGCCCGCGTCGGGGCAGTTGCGGTGCGGGTCCATCTGAACGGCGAGGTTCACCGCCTTGCAGTACGCGTCCTTGCCGATCAGGGCGTTCATGCACTCGGCCTGCTCGCGCGGGCCGCTCACCCACTTCCACCAGCGATAGACGGCGCGCTTGCGCGTATCCGCGTTCGAGAGCTCGGCTTTGTAGTCGGCTAGCGCTTCCGTCGTTTGCTCGCAGAGCCCGTCTCTGAACTCGTGAAAGCGCTTGCAAGGATCATCGGCCTCTGCCGCGCATGTGATACGGCGTTCCGAGATTTCCGCGTGAACCTCTTTCGCAAGATCATCCCGCGCATCCGCATGCGCACCGGTGGTGCAAGCGAGCGCCAACAGAACCGCGGCACCGGCGACGGCGAAGCTCATCGGCTCCTCGGCCGCGCTCGCGCTCACTCTTCGTCCTCGAACTCCATGCGCTTAGGCTCTTCCACCGGGCAGCGCCGCGTCCACTCGCCTTCTTCGTGCGGCAGCAGCAGCGGATCGCGCTCCCAACTCCGGTTGAGCCAGCAGGTGGAGTTCGTGCGGCCGGCCTCCGGGCAATTGCGGTGCGGGTCGTACTTGGCGGCGAGGTTCACGGTCTTGCAGTACGTCGCGTTGCCGAGCAGAGCGTGCATGCATTTGGAGGACCCGTTGTTCACGGACTTCCACCAATTGTAGATCCCTTTCTTGATCGTATCCTTCGACGCAAGATCGGCCTTCAGGTCGGTGATGGCTTCCATCGTTCTGTGGCACCAATTGCCGGTGCCATTTTCGCCGCAATCATTCTTGTCGTAATACGCGTCGTTGCTGCATTTCATCTGGCGCGTCGAAATCTCCTCAAGAACCTCTTTTGCAAGATCCTCGCGCGCATCCGCACGCGCGCCCACCACGAAAGCGAGCGAAAACAGAACCGCCACCGCGCACGCGACTGTGAATCTCATCGGTTGCCTCCATTCAAGCCCGCGAAATGCGATCAGAACGACCACCTGTGGTCGAACGCGAGTTCGACGCCGCCGCCGGTCGCAAAGCCCAGCAAAGTATCGCGCATGTCGAACGTGATGTTCGGCTCGTTCGCCGGGATCCAGGTGCAGCCGGCCGCAATGGCGACGTTGAGATTCATCTGAAGGCTCATCCTCGATCGCTACTCAGCGCCGCAAACGTGCGGTCGACGTCTACTCGCCGTCTTCAAACTCCATCCGCTGAGGTTCCTCCACCTTGCAGCGTTGCGTCCAGTCGGCCTGCTCGCTCGGGACCAAATTCCAATCTCTCTTGTTGGGGCTAAGCCAGCACGTCGAATTCAAGGTCCCGTCCGACGGGCAGTTCCTGCGAGGATCGAACTTCGCGGCCAGGTTCACGGCGTTGCAGTAGGTCTCGGGGCCGATCAGCTTTTTCATGCAGTCGGCCTTCTCTTGCGTGCTGCTCACGAACTTCCACCAGCGGTAAGCGGCGCGCCTCTGCGTGTCAGCGGTCAAAAGCTCGGACTTGAAATCGGTGATTGCTTCCATTGTCGCGGGGCACACGTCGTCGTCCTCGCCGGTGTCGCCACAAGCATTCCACTCGAAATAGTCCGCGACGGTGCAGCGTATTTGACGTGTCGATATCTCTTGGTGAACTTGCTTGGCGAGTTCATCGCGCGACGCCCCGTGCACGCTTCCAATGAAAGCGATTTGTGAGAGAGCCGCAGCGGCGCACGCGACTGTGAATCTCATCGGTTGCCTCCCCCGCGAAACGCGATCAGAACTTAAGGTTCACGCCCACTCGGAGCACGCTGCCGTCATAGTCCGCGTTGCTCTGCGTGGTGATGCCATAGGACGAGATCGGTCCGGCCGAGGCGCTGCCGCCGACGCTTAAGGGCAGCGTCATCTCGCCCAGGTCGTAATAGAGATATTCGGCCTTGAACGACCAGCTGTGGTCGAGCGCGAATTCGACGCCGCCGCCGATCGCAAACCCCAGCAGAGTATCGCGCATGTCGAACGCGACGTTCGGCTCGTTCGCAGGAAGCCAGGTGCAGCCCGTGCAGTCTTGCGCGTAGGCCGCGCCAAGGTCCGCGCCGCCGAACGCGAACCCGCCGGTGACGTAGCCCAGCGTCTGCGTGGAGAGCA
>CAZYGK010000089.1:0-2720 GCA_964647355.1 uncultured Flavobacteriaceae bacterium
GGCCGCTGCACCGACCACCGCATCAACCTGACGCTCTACGAACTCGACCAGGTGATGCAGGGCCTAAGCCTCGGCAAAGTCATCGACGCCCTCATCGCCGACGACCAAGCCAAGCGCCTGGCGCAGTTGGAAGATGCGTGACCTTCCGCCATCGCTATGATTGAGCTGGATGCGCTCCGTTCCGCCGCCGCGCGCCTCGCCGTAGCGGGCATCGACGACCCGATGCGCGAAGCCCGCCTGCTGGCACGCGAAGCAAAGGACGACGCAACCTTCCACGCCCATGTCGCGCGCCGCGAAAAGCGCGAACCCGTCGCCTACATCCTGGGCCGAAAGGAGTTCTGGTCGCTCGAGTTCGAGGTGACGACCGCCGTGCTGATCCCGCGGCCGGACTCCGAAACACTCGTCGAAACAGCGCTCAAGGAATTGAAAGCGACCCCGCCCGCCCGCATCCTCGATCTCGGAACGGGATCGGGTTGCCTCCTCATTGCGCTGCTCACGGAATGGCGCAACGCAACCGGCGTGGGCATCGACATCTCGCCTGATGCGCTTGCCGTCGCAAAGCGCAATGCCGAACGCCATGGAGTCGCAGACCGAGCATCGTTCAAGATCGATGACTTCGCGAACCTGACGCTAGGGGAGCGCTTCGATCTCGTCGTCGCGAATCCGCCTTACATCACCGATGCCGACTACGCGCATCTCGACGCCGATGTGCGCGATTACGAACCGCGCCTGGCACTAACGGCGGGACGCGACGGCCTTGACGCCATCGAACGCATCGCGCGCTCGCTCTACGACGCGATGAGCGGCCACGGTTTCGCGCTCATCGAAATCGGTCACGATCAAGGTGAAAGCGCTTCAAATACGCTGCGGAACGAGGGCCTCGAAGTCCGCCGTGTGGTGAAGGATCTGGGCGGGCGCGACAGGGTCATCGTGGCCACGTTGCCGCAAGGGCGCTCTGCCTAGCGGAAAAGGCGGAAAAACCCCTTGGATTCCGCCTCGAAATCGGTCTAGCTTGCGGCCCAACAAAGGAAGAATCCGACCGGCCAAAGCCCTGAAGGGCGGGCGGGGTCGGGGCGGGAGACCGCCAGGGATTGGGTGCGAGGGCGCGCCCCAGGGACCGCAAAGCCAGATCGTTGCTTGCCAGATCTTTGCTGAAGGGACCGGAACGAGGGTTTCGAGGGGCTACGTAGTTTAGGGTGTTTGAGAGCCGCTGATGGTTTCCGCGCGTTTGGCGGGACCAGCGCTCGTGACGTGCAAGTACAACTGCATTGGAACTGAATTCATGAACATGAGACCTGGACCGAACAACAAACGTTCGCGTGGACGCGGCCGTGGCAAGCATCATGGCGGCGGAGGCGGCGGCGGCGGTCCGCGGCACCAAGGCGGCGGCTCAAGCCAGCACAGCCCCGATCAGGTTTTCAACATTCACCGTACGATCGACTCGAACGGACCCGACGTGAAGATCCGCGGAAACGCGCATCACGTTTATGAGAAGTATTTGCAGCTGGCGCGCGATGCGAATTCGTCCGGCGACCGCGTGATGGCGGAGAACTATCTGCAACACGCCGAGCACTACTACCGTCTGATCATGGCGTTCCAAGCGCATCAGCAAGCGCAGCAAGGCCAACACCAGCAGCATCAAGGCGGCGGTCAGGCCCAGCCCTATGGCGGCGGCAACGGTCAAGGCGGGCAGGGCGGCTACCAGAACAACGGCCAACACTATCGCCAACCGAACGGCAACGGCCCGCAAGGCGAAGCGAACGGCAACGTGACCGAAGTGGCGGCCGCGGCCGAACCGCAAGACGAGCCCTACCGCGAAGAAGACAGCGGCCGTTACGATTGAGTCTGCCCTCCGTCGCAAGAAGACGGGAGGCATTCCCATGCGCTCACTTTGGCTTTCGGCACTCGCTCTTTGTCTCGCGGCGTGCCCGGAGGCGGCAGAGCGAAACCCGTGAGCATCCCGCTCGGGCTCGGGCGCCGGCGTCCTAGGCGCCGGCCGCCTGCGGTAGGGCGGCTTCGAGATAAAGCATCGCGCGAATGCGGGCGTCCGTCTCCGGCCCGAAGTTCTGCGTGGCGGTCCGCACCGCGTCGAGCTGCAGCACCATCAGCGTGTCGCGCGCGCCCATGTGCTGGAACAGGTGATTGCGCACGCTGCCTGCCGTACCGACCGCGCGCAGCAGCCAGAAATTGTCGGCAAGTTGCAGCGCGTCGCCCGCGCTTTTGAGGCCGCGATCGAACGCCGGGCGCGAGCCCGAGTTGAACGTGCAAATCACGACGAACCGGTTGAGTTGAGCGGCTTGCGCTTTCATAGGCGGACGTATCTCGATCGAGTGCGGGTAGACTTAAGCGCGCGCCTTCGCCGGCCCTGCCTGCGCCAAGCTCAAGGCTTGGTCGACGGCGGCGATGATCTGCGGCGCGTGAAACGGCTTCGGCAGCGTCACGTCCGCGCCCATCTGCTTGGCGACCCCGAGCACGTCGAAGGCCGAGCCCAAACCGCCCGACACGGCCACGATCGCAACGCCCGGCTTCGTACGCCGCATATGGCGGATCGTTTCGATCCCTTCCTGCTGCGGCATCAGCATGTCGCACACGACCACGTCGAACGCGCTGGCGTCGAACATCCGCTCGCCCGCCTCGCCGTCATAGGCGACCTCGACTTCGTGCCCGTTGTTTTTGAGTGTTCCCGCAATGATCGCAACGACGAACTTGTCGTCGTCGAT
>CAZYGK010000089.1:2820-13537 GCA_964647355.1 uncultured Flavobacteriaceae bacterium
CGTTGTTTTTGAGTGTTCCCGCAATGATCGCAACGACGAACTTGTCGTCGTCGATTACCAAAACCTTAGCCATGAGCCCCCGCACGAATAGTGCGCCATGGTGCACGAGTGGTGTTGCCATCCCGTAAATACGCACGAAGATCCGGCCAAAAACCGCCGCAAACCGGCATGAAGGGCTTGTGGCGTGGCCCTCCCGTCACCGGCTGTCACCGCCGGCGCCGGCGCAGCCGCGCCGCAAGACCAGCTGCCGCTGATCGAACGCGTTACTGCAGGCCACAAAGGCCGCCCGCTGCGCTAAACCTCACCGGCCCGGCGGCAGCCGGAAACTGTCTTGAATGTGGCGCGCCTTCTCGCCCCAGAACGACGCCCACTCGTACTCGGCCACGTCCTGATCCTCGTCTTCGGTGATGCAGGTCATCGAGTAGATGCCGCTCTGGGCGGCGAGGACCATGTTGCTCTCGACGCGCCCGGAAAGGTCCGCGCTCGCTTTCGCGTCCGTATAGCTCGCCGTGCAAACCGCGCCCTGGCGGCCGTCGCGCTCGAACGACTGCGAACCCGCGATGCTGAGCGTGCCGGGCGCGGCTCGATCGTTCCCGCAAAACGCCTCGCGTCGCGCCGTCGCCAACGCCGCCGCAAAAGTCTCGCGCGTCACGTCTTTCGGATAGTCGGAACGCTGCGCGATGCAGGTCATCGCGCCATGCAGCTTGGCCTCGACCGCGACGAACAGCAAATCGTCCGGCTTCGCGCCGTCCACCTCGTTCCGCGCGGCCGAGGGGATCGAAACCGTAAACCCCGCCTCGCCGCGCAAAGTGATCGTCTTCCAAGCGTCCGCCGCCTGCACCGCAAACCCGGCCGCCGCAACGGCGGCAACCGCAAAGCACAAACGTCTCATGGGCAAGCCTCCGGCACTGACGAATCCGAGCATCGCACAAACCCAAGCCCGCCGCACGAGCGTTCACGAAGCTAAGGAGCCGCCGCCGCTGCGACGGCGATCACTTGTGGCGCCGCAGCCAACGGACCGATACTGGTCTCAAAGACCGGAGCGACGCCCATGCGCAATCTCGTGTCCACCATAGCCGCCGCCCTGCTCGTCGCATGCCTTGCCGCGCCGGCTCACGCGACGGGCGACGACGTCCGCGGCATCGTGCACCTCACCGTGCCCTACGACATCGCGGGCCTGCCGCCCAGCACGACGTCCGTCGACATCGAGTGCGCACTGGCGGCGGTGACGGAATGGACGGAACACGGCGTCAGACCGTCGATCCCCACCACCTGGCAGTTCAAGCGCCTCGCCAATCGCGCGATGACCCGGCGCGACGTGACGACGCTTGTTTTCAAACTCCGCCCCTACAGCCTCGTGCCGCGTCCCACGCAATTTCGCTGCGACCTGAAAGTGACCGCGCAGGACGGGGGCGAGGCGCGCATCTTCCTGCCGTATCTCGGCGAACATTTGATTGCGGGCAACGCCGCGACCGGCCGCAAGATCGTGCCCGCCGTGAAGCGCTTCAAAGGCAACGTCGTCCGTGTCCAGGGCGCGTTGACGGATGCAGCCTTCATCGCCGACGAAGCCCGCCCGTCGACGGAGACGTCGTGTCCCTGCGGCTGCGACGGCAATCCTTCGCAAGGTACCTCGGCTTGCACCGGCGGCACGCCGGCGCGAACGCCCACAGGCCCAAAGAACGTGGGCCCCGTCGTCGGCCGCAACCCCGACGGCACGCCGGCCGCGCCCGCGCCGTCGCCCTACGCGCTCCCCTACGTCGCCCCGGGTCAAACCGTCCCCGAAATATACTTCCGCGGCGCCGCCACGATCGCCCCGGCACCCTAACCCCCGGCGCCTAAGCGTCACCGAGGCAGCGGCCGCTGAGATCATGACATGTCTGCGGACCGCGCCGCGCGCAGCCACGGGTCGCCTGACCGGAGCACGTAGTTCGTCCAGACATAGCGCCAGGGAATGACAAGGATCAGAACCGCCCCGAGTGCGGTTTCGAAGACGGTGGTGCGCATCGCCGTGTCCAGCGTGCCGTCGAGCCAGCGCGGCGCGGCAAAGGCGGCGAGCCAAATCGCCTTCCACGTCAGCTCGAACAGCAGCAGCGGAATCATCCTGAGCGGATAGCGCAGGCCCAAAACCGACAGCAACCCGATCGTCCCGAGCAGCGCCCATGCCACGCCCGTCATGCGCGGCAGGGCGGGATCATGCGCGACGATCAGCGGCCAGATCGTGCTTCCGATACCGGCGGCCATGATCAAATACATCGCGCGCATCGCCCAAAGCCGGAGCGCCGAAACCTGATCCGCGCCGGTGGCCGGCGCGTCGTCGCCGTGTGTCGCATCGAGTGCCATGTGAAGATCTCCTCAGTGGTTGTCCTCGCTCGCATCCGGGACGAACGTCAAAATGTCGCCGGGCTGGCACGACAAGGCGGTGCACAGTGCCTCGAGCGTGGAGAAGCGGATCGCGCGCGCCTTGCCGGTCTTCAGGATCGAGAGGTTCGCAAGCGTGATGTCCACGCGCGCCGCCAGCTCCGTCAAAGTCATGCGCCGGTCGTGCAGCAAATCGTCGAGTTTGACGGCGATCGCCATGCTACACGGTCCCTTCCAGATCGTCGCGCATGCGCGTGCCTTCCGCGAACACGCGCGCCAGCACGAAGGTGAGCAGCACGGCGAGCCAGCCCGTGATCGAGAACCCCGCATCGACGTGCAGCGGCGTCGCCGCGCTGGAAACCGCATCGGCGGCAAAGCCGACCGCCATGCTGACGAACTGCAACGCGACCAGCGCCCAGGCGATCGCCTGCAACCGGACGGCATTGGCCGCGACGAACGGATCGCGCCCGCGCACCGTTTCGACGATCGCGCGCAACCGGCGCAGGACGAGATCGTTGAGTGGCACCGCGATCAACCCCAACACGGGGATCGCGCGCAGCCCCATCGCGATCCGCGGAATCTCCGCCGGCGCAAACCCAAGCGCCGTGAGCGTCCAAGCCTCGGCCACGACGGTCGCAATCAGGATCGCGAGCACGCCGGCGCCAAACAGCCAGTTCAAAACGATCAGCACGCGCAACACCGAATGCGCGAACGAAAGTGCGGCGGAGGAAGCGGTCATATGGTTGATCTCGTGTTTATTGATAAACAATAAATACCTTATCGATAATCGTCAAGCCCCAGGCGCTCCAAGCCTTACCGAAGGCGCCGGGACGCGATCAGGCAGCGCCACCGCGTCAACGCAAGGGCTGTTCCTCGCCGTTACTCAAGCAGCCCATCGCCCCAGCCGCACCCCACGAAACTGCGTCGAGGACTCCGGACAGAGTCGAGCGCAGCCTGGGACTGCGGGCGTCCCCGCCGGCTCTTGCGGCGGTTGAGCGTAAGAAGAATCGCGGGGACACCATTACCTGCGCCGCAAACAACCCTCTCCCCTTGCGGGAGAGGCGATTTTTCGCGTTGAGCGAAAAATCGGTGAGGGGTCCGCTGAGTCTCTATGGCGACCGGCGGCGGTCACAGTGCCGCAAGACGAGCACGCGAACGCAATGCTCTAATGGCGATCGACCCAACCATCGACCGAAAATTGGAACTCAACCGTGAGCGAATTTCCGCCTTGCCCGAAGTGCAACTCAACGCTCACCTATCAGGATGGACCGCTGTTCATCTGCCCGGAATGCGCGCACGAATGGTCGCCCACCCAAGAAGCCGCAGAAGCGGACGCCGTCATCCGTGACGCAAATGGCAATGCACTTTCCGACGGCGACACGGTGACGGTCATCAAGGATTTGAAAGTCAAAGGGTCGTCGCTGGTCGTCAAAGTCGGCACGAAAGTGAAAAACATCCGCCTCGTCGGCGGCGATCACGACATCGACTGCCGCATCGACGGCATCGGCGCCATGAAACTAAAATCGGCCTTCGTGAAAAAAAGCTAGCCCCCAAAGCGCCGAACCCGCCTGGGACCGCGGGCGCGGCGCCCGCCGAAGCCTCAGCGTAGGCGGGTCCATCCCGCTCTTTCGAGGCGGTTGACCATAGACGGCACTACGGGGCGACACTACCTGTCGGCGCATTTCGGCCAAATCTGGGCACTCCGGAACTGACCATATGCTACGCCGGACCGCTCCCCGCGTTTGGCGGCGACTTGTGGAGCAGGGAGGGGACCACACTCCTGACCGTCGCAAGCTCGAAAGCTTTGCGCTATTAGCTTGTCTTCCGTGACATCGCAAAAAGTGTGTCGAGATGCGGAAAGGGCTTGCAGGAGCACTCCGAGCCGAGAGGTAATATGACAAAACTCGAGTCAGGTCAGCTTCCAATCACGCTTGTTCAAGCGATGCAGCGCGGTGAAGCTGTACTATTTCTTGGCGCTGGCGCTGGTAGAAGCGCAAGTCATCCCAAGGGCACGCTGATGCCACTCGGTCACGAACTGAGAGACATTCTGTGCGACGAGTTTCTGGGCGGCCAGTGCAAGGGTAACTCGCTCGACGAAGTTGCCAGCTTTGTGGAAAATGAGCGAAGCAGAAATATTCTTGAGCGGTTCATTTCCGACTTGTTTCGGCCTTTCCGTCCCGGCGCCGGGCACATGCTGCTACCGCAGTTCCGCTGGCGGTCACTTTTCACAGTAAACTTCGATCTACTGGTTGAAAATGCCTACCACGAAACGACCTCTCCGCTTCAGAAGTTGGAGACCATTTCACAGAGATCAAAATCAAATTGACAGAGACCTGAAGTCAGATCTCGATCCTGTTCCCTACTTCAAACTTCACGGCTGCATTGACCACATATACGATCCAGCTGCCCCACTCATACTGACGCAAGATAGCTACCTTGAATTCGACAAAGGGCGCCGTCGTTTGTTTCGCTATCTCGAGGACAGAGCGTACGAATATCCATTTGTGTTCGTCGGCACACGTTTAGCAGATCCGCACATTCGCGCGGTCCTCGAAAGTGTCGAGAAGAATGGCGGCAGCCGGCCCATGTACTATTTCGTCGCGCCAAATATCAACGAACACGAGGCGGCGCTGTTTGCTAAGAGAAAGATAACCCCCATTTCGGCGACGTTTGATGACTTCATGAATGCGCTCGATGCGGCGGTGTCTCCGCTGTCGAGAGCGCTGGCGTCCGCGGCTGCGTCGCAAACTCACCCGATGCAAAGATTTTTCCGGCGTAGCGCGAAGGTGCCGCCGAGTGTACTGGCGCTTACTACGAACAATGTTGATTTCGTACATTCAGCACTAGCGTCCGACTCGATCCCGGCTGAGGTGTTTTATAAGGGCGTATCGACTTCCTGGAATGCGATCGAAATGGGGTTCGACATCGAGCGCCAGATCTATTCCACGGCCATGCTAAAAACGATGTCGCTAGAGAGTGCGCCGGCGGCTGTGGATATTGTTGTAATTCGAGGCGCCGCCGGTGCAGGCAAGAGTGTGCTTGCGCACCGTATGGCATGGGATCTTGCTACCAAGTACGACAACATGGTGCTCTTTGCACCACCGGACGCAAAAATATGGCCAGAGCCACTTGTGGAGTTGTACGAGCTAACGGGAAAGCGATCTGTCTTGATCGTGGATCAAGCGGCAGACCAACTCGGATCGCTTTTGTCTCTCCGCGATGCACTCGAGCGACTGCAAGTGCCTCTGACATTGGTCATAGTTGATACCCAGGCGGCTTTCGGAAGTGATCTAGAGCGTTTCGATGACAGCGTAAAATTTCGATTTGAAGTCAGGCCGTTGCAGGAAAGCGAGATACGGGAACTCCTGCAGAAGCTGGATCAGAACCGATGCCTCGGTCTTCTAAAGACAAAGAGCCCTGAAGAGCGCTTTGAGACATTCACGAAGTTGGCTGATCGACAACTGCTCGTTGCGTTGTATGAGGCCACCCAAGGCAAGCCGTTGGAGGAGATTCTTCTCGAAGAATACAATCGCATAATTCTAACCGATGCACAGGAGCTCTACCTAATCGTATGCACCCTGAATCAATTTCGTGTCCCTGTTAGGGCCGGGCTTGTTCAGAGGCTTACAGGCATACGATTCGAAGATTTTAGCAGACGTCTCCTCGGGCCGCTTGACAGCATAGTCTTCGCTAGCATGGACCGGACAACGAGAGACTATGTCTATAGCGCTAGACATCCAAACATAGCGGAAATTGTATTCCGGCGCGTCCTTGATACCCAATCCAAGCAAATCGGACAGTATCTTCGAGTGCTTGGGAAAATGAACATTGCCTACTCATCGGACCATGAGGCAATGAGGCAAATGATAAACTATCGGAATGTGCGCACGCTTTCATCGAGTTTGGCAGAGGGGCGAAGAATTCTGGCCGCGGCGGAAGAGGTGACCGATGGCGACCCCTTCGTGCTGCAGCAGCAAGCGCTACTTGAAATGAATTCGACCAAAGGCGACCTCGATCTGGCGGCGGAACGCCTGACCGCGGCCCAAGCGCTTCGCCCCAAGGACAAGTCCCTGATGCACACCAGGGCGACGTTGCTTTTACGACGTGCACAGCAAGCCAAGGACGAGTTAGTCAGAAAGTCACTGAGATCGGACGCGCGCGCAATCACAGGCCAACTTCGTACGGAAGCATTCGATCCTTACGTGAGTAGTTTGCGGGCCCAAACTGCGATCGACGAACTCACGGATGTTCTGCGCGGAATGCCAACGGACGAAAAGGTTCAAGAGAATGCTCATGCTCTTCGGTTGATAGAGGATGCAGAAAAGGCAACCACGGAAGGGCTCGCAAGAGCGCCTGAATTTCAAGCGCTACTGGCTGCGTCTTATAAGCTGAAAAGCTTGATTGGAGAAGTTGCAGCAGGTGAGCGCCTATTGGCGCGCGCGTTAGCCGCCCAGCCTCAACTCGAATACATCGCTATCACCTACGCGCGAGCGATAAGAGCGAAGGATCTGCCCACTGCAATTGTTGCGATTCAAAAGGCGCTCGAACATCGACCTCAGAGCAAGGTCCTAAACCAAGTGTTATTCGAGTTGCTCGTCGAGAAGTCCGACGATTTTCGGGATGAGCTCGTTGTTCCGCTGCGGCGGTCCTTCTCCGATGGTGACGGCAACGTTCTGATGCATGTTCATGCGGTTCGCTTTCATTTTATGCGACGAAATCAACACGAGCTTGAGCGTGTGCTGGCAGCTTGCCGAAACATGGTCATGCCGCGGCATGAAAGAGAATTCGCTCGTTTCCCTGTGAAGAATGCGCAGTCCGCAGACGGAAGGTTCAGTGGCGAAGTTGCGATGCTCGGTGCCGCTTTCGGATTCATTGAAACGCCCAACTTATTGGATCGGGTGTATTTCCGCTCGCAACTCAGTATCAGCGAGGAGAGCTGGGATTTGCTGCGTGGCAACACACCTATCAAGTACGTGCTGAAGTTCAATACGAGGGGCCCGGTGGCCACTGAGATGGATGTGCAAGCCTCTGCTAGCGCCGTGATCGGCGTGCCCTATGGCCATCCGAATCCCTAGATGGCCCTCGCGCATCACTTTGCGTGGAAAAAGACGTTGATACGTGTTCCCGCCGCAGGTCGATCTTCCTAGCGAGGGACGCCGCGGTCGCCGCGATGTATCTCGCTGCAACTCCGGCATTTGAATTCGAATGGCAATGAACACTCCGACTGCCGGCCAAGCTTTCGCGAATGATACCACGCATGGCGCGTCACCGGTCCCTAGAAGAGACAAAATGGCCAGAAAAGAGCCATTTATTGCTTGACTTGTTCTTGAAATGTTCTATAGTGAAATCTTGGCTCTCACCAACCCCTCCGGCCCCCAATGTCGCAACGGCAAAACCTTGCGCGGATGCTGCGCCAAGCGCTCCTCGACGATGCGGCGGCGGTGATCGACGCGCAGCGCGAACGCCAAACGGCAGCCCTCGAAATGCCGCCGCCCGAACCGCCCGCACCGCAACCCGCCGCAGCGCCAACGACGCTGAGCCCACCCGCACTCCTGACCCGCGCCCGCACATTCTTCGCGCGCACCCTCGCCGAGCCGCCGCCTGCGCTCGACGTGCTCATCCTCTGGGCGCTGCACACGCACGCCTACGCGCGCTTCGAGGTGTCCCCGCGTCTCATTCTCCACGGCCGTGACGCGACCGCCGATCACGCCCGCGCGCTCAGGCTGTTGCGCTGGCTCACGCCGTCCCCGCGCCTCTTCGCACGCGCGACCGCGGCGAACGTGGTGGAACTCATCGCGCACGAAAGCCCGACGCTGCTGCTTGATGATGCGGCGAACGCCATCCTCGGCCGGCGCGACATGCGCGCGCTGATCGCGGCGGGCGCACATGCCGACGGCGCGTTGCTGGGCAAGCGCACGCGCAAGAAGGACGGCGCCGTTCGCCGTTGCGCCGCACCCCTCGCGCTCGCCACGGCTGCATCGCCGCCCGAAGAGCTGCTCGCGCACGCGATCGTCATCCCCATGGCGCCGGCGCTGGAGGCAGGCGAGGGCAGGGCGCGCGGCGCCATCGCCGAACCGCCGGCGGAGGCGCTGGCACTGCGTGCGGAGTTCGCAGCACTCGGCGCGAAGATCAGGACCGCGAATGCGAACGAGGCCGTCGCGGTCCCCACGTTCCTCGGCCCCGCAGCTGCCGAGACCTGGGGCCCGCTCTTCATCTGCGCGCATGCGCTAGGGCCTGAGGCCGAAACCGCAGCTCGCGTCGCGGCGAGCCATTTCGCAAACCCGGAACACCTGGAGCCGCCCACCTCGGCCCGCGCGCTGCTGCGCGACATCCGCCGCGTCGCCGGCATCGACGGCACCCACGCATCGAGCAACCATCTCGTCGACGCGCTGACGCGCGATCCCGACAGCCCGTGGAACGCCTGCGACTACGGCGCCAAGCTCACGCCCCGCGGTGTCGCCAGACGCTTGGCCCGCTTCGATGTGCGCCCGCAAGTGATCCATCTCATGAATGCGCCGTCGTTTAGAGGCTACAAGGCGGACGCGCTCCTCACCGCCTACGCGCGCTACCTCAATGACCCGGTCGCGCGCGCACTTTTGCAGGCCGAAGGCCCAACGGAATAACGCATGACCTACGTCAAAGAACGCATTCCGAACGGATTCCGAACGGTAAATTCCGCTGAGTTCTGCGCAAATAACGCATATAACGGATTCGATTTTGCATCTTACCCGCAACCGCCGGTCGAACGCGTCGCAGATCAAGCCCTTGCACGCGAAAAAACGCTCCCCAAATCAACATCAGACACGACCCCAACCGCCGTCATGGCCGGGCTCGGGTCGATCATCCGGTGCGCGCGGAAAAGTCCACGCTTTCGTGCGCGCGAGAGACGGCAAAGCGGGGGCCGCGGCAACGCGGAACGCAACTGTCTCTCTCCCGCGCCTCATGCGCGGCCGCTGGGTGATCGACCCAAGCCCGGCCATGATAGTGACCGCAACCCCGATTCCGGCGCTGCCGAAGCACATTGATCTAAGAGCCTGACCCATGGACCTCGAAAAATTCACTGAACGCTCCAGAGCCTTTCTCCAGAACGCGCAAGGCCTCGCGCAGCGCTCGAACCACCAGCGCATCTCGCCTGAGCACTTGCTCAAGGTCTTGCTCGACGACGAGGAAGGCCTCGCGGCAGGCTTGATCAAGCGTGCCGGCGGCAACCCGGGGCTCGCGCTTGAGCAAACCGAAGCGGCGTTGGCGAAGATCCCGCGCGTCGAAGGGTCCGGCGCGGGCCAAATCTACTCCGCCCCCGAATTCCTCCGCGTGCTCGAAGAAGCCGAACAGATCGCCAAGAAGGCGGGCGACAGCTTCGTCACCGTCGAGCGTATGCTCCTCGCGCTCGCGATGGGCACCGCACCCGAAAGCGCCCGCATTCTCAAAGCGGGCGGCGTGACGCCGCAAAAACTGAACGAGGCGATCAACGACCTGCGCAAGGGCCGCACGGCCGACAGCGCCACGGCGGAGCAGGGCTACGAAGCGCTCAAAAAATTCGCCCGCGACCTGACCGACGCCGCCCGCAACGGCAAGCTCGATCCCGTGATCGGCCGCGATGAAGAAATCCGCCGCACGATCCAGGTGCTCTCCCGCCGCACGAAGAACAATCCCGTCCTCATCGGCGAGCCCGGCGTCGGCAAAACCGCGATCGTCGAAGGCCTGGCGCTCCGCATCGTCAACGGCGACGTGCCGGAATCGCTGAAAGACAAGAAGCTGATGGCGCTCGACATGGGCGCGCTGATCGCCGGCGCGAAATATCGCGGCGAATTCGAAGAGCGCCTGAAGTCGGTCCTGACCGAAGTCACCGCAGCCGCGGGCAGCGTCATATTGTTCATCGACGAGATGCACACGCTGGTCGGCGCGGGTAAGGCGGAAGGCGCGATGGATGCCTCGAATCTGCTCAAACCCGCGCTCGCGCGCGGCGAACTGCACTGCGTCGGTGCGACCACGCTCGACGAGTATCGCAAACACGTCGAGAAGGACGCGGCACTCGCCCGCCGTTTCCAGCCTGTGTTCGTGGAAGAGCCGACGGTCGAGGACACGATCTCGATCCTGCGCGGCCTGAAGGAAAAATACGAACTGCACCACGGCGTGCGCATCACCGACAGCGCGATCGTGGCCGCAGCGCAGCTCTCGAACCGCTACATCACCGACCGCTTCCTGCCCGACAAGGCGATCGACCTCGTCGACGAGTCGGCAAGCCGCCTGCGCATGCAGGTGGACTCGAAGCCCGAAGAGCTCGACGAACTCGACCGCCGCGTGATGCAGCTCAAGATCGAGCGCGAGGCGCTGAAAAAGGAAACCGACGCGGGCTCGA
>CAZYGK010000090.1:0-13535 GCA_964647355.1 uncultured Flavobacteriaceae bacterium
TCGTGATCATTTCGCACCGTCCAGCAAACCGGTGAACCCGCTCGGCGCATGCGCACCGATGATCAGCTGCTCAAGCACGCCCTGCCCTTTGCGGACGAGCCCGTTCGGCCCCGTCAGCGTCGCTTCGGAAAACGCCTGCACATGCAAATAGTGAAACTCGCTCTCGTTCACCTTCGCCGTCTCGATCGTGTCGTATCCGACCGCAAGCTCGCCGCGGAAGCGACCGTGCCCCCATTCGGGATGCGTATAGCCAAGCCCGCTCATATAGAAATTCCACTTCGGCTTGAGTTCGATCTTGTAGTCGAGCCCCTCCGCGTCGCGCATCGAAATCGTCGCCGCCTTCGCGTGCCGGGTGCCCGACTTGAACGCGACGTCCGAACAGCACGACGCCATATGCGTGACCGCGCCTTCGCCCGTAGCCGCCATCACCGCATGCGTGTTCCATGGCTTGCCGTCGCCGTCCGCGTTGTTGTGATAGAGCGTGATCCGGTCGTCAAAATTCATCGGCGCCCACAGCCAATAAAATTGCGGCGCACGCGGCGGCGCGACGGGCTGCGAGTCCTGAGCGCCCACCGGCCGGATACCCCAGGAGCGGTCACGCGTGCCCACATGCGCCGCGACGTCGATCCGCTTGCCCTTGACCTCGATCCAGCCTTCGTAGGTTCCGTTCTGTGTCAGCCGCGTGTAGTCCATCACCGTCCGCGGGCCGACGCGATACGTGAAGCGCGGTTCCTCGATCGCGGCCGATCGCGCCCGAAACAGAATGTCGGCCGTGATCCCATGCTCGTTCTTCTCCACCCGAACGCGAAGCGAGTGCAGCGGCTCGACCACGTCCACGGAAAGCGGCCCGACTCGCGTGTCCATCCGCTCCATGCCGAGCACGCGCGACACACGCAGATTGTGCTGCACCCCGTCGGCGACGACGCAAAACGCCCCGTCCATCACGTTGAGCGCGGGATAGACGCCAAGCGCCACCGCGAAGAACGTCGCGCCGTCCGGCGTATAGCCGTTGAAGAAATAGCGGTCGTAGAAATTCCGATCCGTCCCCGCATAGGCGATCGGCTCCGGCGTCTGATGAATGGGATAGTCGTCGGCTTTGGTGAGCATGGCGCGCGAACTTTCAATGACGAAGTCGCGCACCTTGGCGCGACCCGGCCGCCGATGCAATCGCCCAGACGCCAACCCTACGGCAGCGAGTACACCATCTTGAGGAACAACCGCACATCGCGTGCAGAACGCTCCGCCAAGTCCTCCTGCAGGATATGTCCACCGTCGTCGTAGACGATGAGCTGCGCCCCTGGTATCGCGCCCTTCAGAAGCTCCGCCGCCTCGACAGGAATGAGCTTGTCTTGCCGCCCCCACAGGACGAGCGCCGGGACCTTGATCTGACCGAGATTGCCCCGCATGAACCGGTCCTCCGCACGCCAATAGTCGAGCCCCATCCGGAAACGCTTGCGCGTTGCCGCGCGAATCGCGGGCTCACGGTTCAGCTCCCAGTACCGGTCGATCATCGCGTCCGTCACCAACGCTTGGTTCGCAAACGATGCCTTCAGCGTCGCCTCCGCAATCGGCCGCCCCGGAATGAGGCGCAAGAACTCGCGCAAGCCCGGCGCCGACATGATGCGAAAGAAGGCCGGTGGCTCCGGCATCTTCGGCGGAAAAATCCCGCCGCCGTCAATCGGCAGAACCGCGGCGGCCTTGAGCGGATACTTGAGCGCGAAGCGCAGCGCCACGTGGGCCCCCATGGAATTCCCGCCGATCGCAAACCGCGGCAAGGCGAGTTGCGCCACAAAGCGGTCGACGAAGTCCGCCATCCCTTCCGCCGAAAGCGGATAGTCGTCCGGCACGACGGTGAGCCCGCGTCCCGGGAGGTCGACCGTAACGATCCGGAACTGATCGCCGAGAAGCTTGACCCACGGCTCCCACGTGTGCAGCGACGCATTCGATCCGTGCAGCAACACGACCACCGGACCGCGCGCATTCCCCTGATCGCGAAAATGGGCAGTGATCCCATTGCCGAGATCCGCGTACTGCGATGGCGCCTGCCCGTACCTCTTGACCAGATACTCGCGCGGGACTGACGGATCGCCCAAAAACAAGAAAGCGAGCGCAATCAGCGCCGCGACAATCCCCACGATCCAAAGCAGAATGCGCATACCGTCTCTCCAGCCGCCGTCAGCTTGGCGCGCTGGGGCCTGATGCGCAATACAATCGACCGCAGTTACGCCGTTGATTCCTCAAGGAAACCTCACCATGACCCGATTTTGGCTCGTTGCAGGCGCCCTGAACATGCTCTTCGCCCTCATCGTCGCCGCCGCCGTCGGCCACCGGCTCGAGGGCGAGTACGTGCCCGTCATCCGCGCCATCTTCGATACGGCGCGCGAGATGCACTTCGTTCACGCCCTGGCGCTGACCGCGGTCGGGATCTTGAGCGCCCAGTTCGGACGCAGATTGCTCCTCGATCTCGCGGGCGCAGCCTTCCTCGCCGGCATTGTATTCTTCTGTGGCGGCATCTACGCCGCCTTCGGGCCGAACGCTGCCGGCGTCAAGCCGCTGATCCCGGTCGGCGGCGCGAGCCTGATGCTGGGATGGGCGTTGTTCGCCGCCGCGGCGTTGTTCTTGAAGCCGAAATGAACAAGTCGCGGGCGGTCCGCCTTCGCGGACCATCTGAGCGATTGGAAATTCCCGACAACGACGGCCTACACGCCACCCAACCGCGCTGCACAAGCTTTGCGCTCCGCCTCCGTCATACCGGCCTTCAGCGTGAACTCCTGCATTGTAATGCGCGCCTTGCCCTCGGGCTGATACGTGATCACCCGCTCAACTCCGTTGTCGAGCACCCGGTAGCTGAGCGGCACACGGCTGTCGCCCGTCTTGCCCGCCTCGCGCTTTAGCAACTGCATGCCGTTGCGCAAGCCCGCGCGATAGCCCGGACTGTCTTCGCGCAGGCCCGCGATCTTGTCGCCGTTCGCCGCCGTCTGTTCCGGATCGAACCCGCGATCGAACGCAGCCAGATCGAGCGTCGCAATGGTGCCGCACGGTGCGAACACTTCGGCGGGAAGCAGTACGGCCTCGCCCTTCTCGACATACCGCGTCATGTCTTCGCCCATATCGACGCCCGCGCGCTTCATCTCCTCGACCAGAAGCTGCGAGGCAAGCGGCGGCTTTGCGGGTCCAGCCGCACGGGCCTTCATCGCAAGCACGACATCGTCGAGGTCGCGCTCGCCCTTCGTCGCGGCGCGCAGCTTGTGATCCCACACCGTGGCCAACAACTGACCCCGCTGGTAAGGCAGTTTGCCCACGTATGGATCGTTCCAAAAGTCGGCGACGATCCGGCTGTTCGGCGCAGTCCGCACCGGCGAATTCGCGAACGCGAACAACATGTCGTTGAGGCCGCTGACGAAGTCCTCGATCGACCATATCCCGTCGCGCACCAAGAGCCTTCCCGTGTAGAAGTCGGTGAAGCCTTCGGACAGCCAATAGTCCCGCGCCTCGTTGCGCTCGTTGCCGGCCTCCGGTTCGGGCAGCGAACCGATTCGCCGCGGTATCCAGGTGTGCAAGTGCTCATGTGCCAGAATCTGGTTCAGCACGACGCTGTCAGCGTTGTCGGTCGCAAAGAACGCGAAGGCGTCGCCGCGTCCGGTGCCGCCCAGCGACCGGCTACCGGGCTTCGTCTCGAGCGGTATGACGGTGACGAGATAGGGCTCGTCCGGATCGCGCCAGAATGCGTGATGCGACGCGATGATCGGCTGCAATCGGGCTAGGAAGGCGTCGTCCGTGAACGACCACTTTCCGCGAATGGCAACGCGCACGAACCCGCGCTTCAAGACGCGAAAGTCGCCGCCGACCAAGACGCTCTCGATGACGTCGCCAAGCACGATTTTGCGTCCGGCTCTCGCGTGCTCCAGATCCGATGCAAAGGACCAGCCGCGCGGCAGCCCCGTCGCGGCGAATGAAGCCGGCACGCTTTCGCCGCGGCCGTCCGGATAGGCGAAGATCGCATTCCCAAGCACGTGAAAGTAATCAGGCTGCACGACGGGCCGGTACTCGTTGTCGCCGGTCACCGCCGGGACACCAGGCCAATACTGCACGACGCGATAGCGCACACGAAGGTCCGTGCCCGGCGTATGGCGCACAACCCGCTTCTCCGGTGCAGGCGTCTCCACCGCGACGCCCTTGCCGTCCACCTTGAAGTCGCGAACACCCTGATAGAGTTGCGTCTTGCCGCCCCATTCGTTCGGCAGCAACACGACAGTTTCGCCGTCCGCCTCGCCCTTGAAGCGCACCTCGATCGCGAGCGCTTCTAGCTTCCCCTTCGCCATCACCGGAGCAAGCGTATAGCGAACCGTATCGTCCGCGGCGGCCCCAGCTGCCAAAGCAAGCGAAAGCCCAATGAGTGTTGCGATGCGCATTGATCCCCTCCGTCGGCGCGATGAAAGCCGCCTGCCCCTGCCACTGCAACTCAATTTCCATTCATCAACACCGCATTTCCGCAGCGTCGCAGCAAGCCCCTCGACAGGCCGCCCCGATCCGCTACATCTACCCCATTCGCTATTTGCTTATGGGACGAGAGTTGCATGACCGACCGCATTGTGGTCGTCGGTGCCGGTATCGCCGGATTGGGGACCGCCATGGCGCTAGCCCGGGACGACAGAGAAATTGTGGTCGTCGACCGCGACCCAGCCCCGCCGCCGAACGTCGAAACCGCGTTCGAAACCTGGGAGCGCAAAGGTGTCACGCAGCTCCGCCACAGTCACGTCTTCTTGGGTTGCCTCGTCACGCTGATCCGCGACAAGCACCCGCGCCTGCACGATATGTTGCACAAAGCCGGCGCCCGCGAGATCGACTGCGAGGCAAGCCTGCCGCCGGCGCTCAGGGAAAAATACGTTCCGGCCGACGGCGATCGCGACCTTGCGTTCCTATTCTCACGCCGCACAACGCTGGAACACACGATCCGCGGCTATGTGGAATCTCTCCTCGGCGTGCGCTTCGTCACCAGCACGATCGTGCGCGACGTCATCCTCGACAAATCGGGCAAGACACCGGTGATCAAAGGCGTCCGCATCGAGCGCGACGGCGGCGCCGCGGAAGACCTGACCGCATCCGCCGTCGTCGATGCCGGCGGCCGCACGACGATCTTGACCGACCGCTTGCGCGAGGCCGGCGTGACGATCGACGAAGAGTCGAGCCCCGCGGGCATCCTCTACTTCACGCGCCACTACCGCCTGCGCGAAGGCCAGGACGAGCCGCCGCGCGACAACATCCCCGGCGCAGGCGATCTCGGCTACATCAAGTACGGCGTCTTTAACGCCGACAACCGCCACTTCTCGATCACGCTCGCCGTGCCGGAAATCGAAAGCGAGTTACGCACCGCAACGTTCAACCCGGCGACGTTCGACGCGATCTGCAATCGGATCCCCGGCATGGCGCGCTGGATCGATCCCGTCCGCGCCGAGCCGGTGACGAAGGTCTTCGGCATGGGTAATCTGCACAATGTCTGGCGCCATTTCGTGAAGGCGGGCGAACCGGTCGTGCTGAACTACTTCGCCGTCGGCGACAGTTCGATCCGCACGAATCCGCTGTACGGGCGCGGCTGTTCGATCGCCACCCTTCACGCGCACATGCTGGGCGACGTGATGAACGAAACGACGGATCCGCGCGCCCGCGCGCTCGCCTTCGCCAAGCGCACGCGGAAGGAAATTCGCCCGTTCTGGGACGCGCTCAAGAAGCAGGATCTGGGCGCGATCCGCCGAGCCAAAAACGAACAGAACCCCGCCTACAAGCCGCGCCTCAAAGCGCGCTTGATCAAGAGCTTCGCCGAGGACGCCGTCGGCCCGGCAACGCGCACCGACCTTGGCGTCTTTCGCGCGATCATGCGCGGCTTCCACATGCTGGCCGCACCGACCGCCTGGCTCGGCCACCCCCCCATCGTCTGGCGCGTTCTAATGACGTGGCTGACGCCGAAGTCGAAAAAGCCCTACCCCCCGAAGCTCGGCCCCGAGCGTAAGGAGATGCTCGAAGCCTTAGGCCTCAAAACCGCTTGAGAGACACCATGACGATCAATTGGAACGCACCGCGCTACGTCGAAACGAACGGCATCCGCATGGCCGTCTACGAACAAGGCAAAGGCGTACCGGTCGTCATGTGCCACGGCTTTCCCGAACTCGCCTATTCCTGGCGCCACCAGATCCCGGCGATCGCAAACGCCGGCTTCCACGCGATCGCGCCCGATCAGCGCGGCTACGGCCTGACCGACCGCCCGCCCGCTATCGAAGACTACGACATCAAACACCTAACCGGCGATCTCGTCGGCATGCTCGACGCGATGAAGATCGAGAGAGCCGTCTTCGTCGGCCACGATTGGGGCGGCTTCGTTGTGTGGCAGATGCCGCTCTTGCACCCGAGCCGCGTCGCCGGCGTCATCGGCGTCAACACGCCGTTCATGCCGCGCGCGCCGATGGACCCGATCGCGCTCATGCGCATGGCTTACGGCGAGGAGATGTACATCGTCTTCTTCCAAAAGCCGGGCGTCGCCGACGCGCTGCTGGGCCGCGATCCGGCAAAGACGCTCCGCCTCTTCTATCGCAAGTCCGGCATAACGCTCGAAGAGTTCGACAAACGCCCGGCCGAGGAAAAGAACTTCGCCCTCGCCCGCGCTTTCGATGTCGACGAAAGCCTCTGGCCCGGCAAAGTCCTGCTGACCCCCGAAGAACTCGAAGTCTATCGCAGCGCCTTCGCGCGCACCGGTTTCACCGGCGGCATCAACTGGTACCGCAACTTCACGCGCAACTGGCAAGCCTCCGAAGGCGTCGAGCAGAAAGTGAACGTGCCGTGCCTGATGGTCATGGCCGCCAACGACGTCGTGCTCCGCCCCTCGCTCGCCGACGGCATGGAGGCCTACGTATCGGACCTCGAGAAACACCTGATCAAGGACTGCGGCCACTGGACCCAGGCCGAAAAGCCCGACGAGTTGAACCGCGTCATCGTCGACTGGCTGAAACGCCGCTTCGGTTAAGCCTAAGTCGCGCCCCACTTTGCCGGCGTTTTGACCTCGCGCTATCATCGGTCGCGAGTCACCAACGCGTGCGAGCGACACCATGCCCACGATCACACCTGACGACCTCTATCTGGCGCTGAACTACGGCGTGATGCCGTTCTGGGCGCTGATCATTTTCCTGCCGTTCTTGAAGATCACCGACACGTTGGTTCACTCGGTCTTCGCGCCTATCGTCTTGGGCGTCACCTACACCTGGCTGCTCGCCAACGTCATGGGCGGCGTCGTGCAAATGCCGGAGGGCGCAGGCTTTGCCTCGCTCGACGCCCTGATGCTGACGTTCTCGACCAAGGAAGCCGTCGTCGCCGGCTGGGCGCACTACATCGTCTTCGATTTGTTTGTCGGCGCCTGGATCGCGCGCGATGCACAACGCGTTGGCATAAGCCCGTTCATCGTGGCACCCGCGCTGCTCCTGACCTTCGTCGTCGGCCCCATCGGCCTCTTGAGCTACGTAATGTTGCGCGGCATCTCCGGCCGCGGCGGCTGGAGCCTGTTCGAGGGCTAACCGACGCCCGTCAGCCGCTCGCTCTGGCGCCAAAGCTCGCGCGCAATATCCGCATCGTACGAAACGGGCGACGAACGGACGGCGGCGCACTTGTCGAAATAGAGGCCGTTGACGCCCTGAACTTCCGGCGAACTCGCAAGAAAGACGCTCGTCTTCGCGCCGTCGTCTTCCGAAATCGCAGCCACCGACTTCGCGAACCCGATCAGCAGCTTCCATACTCCACCATTGTTGTCGCCGAACCGCGATGCGACGAAACCGGGATGCAGACAGTTTGCCGTGACGCCGCCCCCCTGAAGCCGCCGCGCCAGTTCGTAGGTGAAGTAGATGTTGGCAAGCTTCGACTGTCCGTAAGCCCCCCACCCCGAATAGCGCTTCTCGTTCTGCAGGTCCGAGAGGTCGAGCTTTGCCGGTTGATGCGCGGCCGATGCGACGTTCACCACGCGCGACGATCCGGACGCCTTCAGTAAGTCCAGCAACTCATGCGTCAACAAAAAATAGCCCAGATGATTGAGCGCGAACGTCTTCTCGATCCCGTCCTCGCTCACCTCCCGCTTCTGGAAGAACGCGCCCGCGTTATTGACGAGCACGTCGAGCCGCTTCAGCCGCGCCTTGATCTCAACTGCCGCCGCGCGCGTGCTCTTCTGGCTCAAGAGATCGGCCTGAACGAAGCCGACCCGCTCGTGTCCCGCCGCTTTACGCAGTTCCGCCGCAACCGCCTCGCCCTTCGCCGCGTTGCGTCCGACGATCGTGACGGACGCCCCCATCTTCGCAAGCTCCCGCGCGGAAACCTTGCCGATGCCGTCCGTCGCGCCTGTCACGACGATCTCTTTGCCTGCGAGAGTCATAGTCCGTTCACCCAAGTTGATGCGAGGTAACGCCGACATCGCACCGTTTCCGCCCCGCCGTCAACCAAACGGAAAGACACGTGTCCTATCTTCGCACACAACAGGCGCAGGAAACGCGCGCACATAATAAGGTGGGGTGTCTCTCGTGAAGGTCCTGGTCGTCGACGACTACGCAACGATGCGCCGCATCGTTAAGGGTCAGCTGGCGCAGCTCGGCTACACCGATGTCGACGAAGCCGCGAGCGGCGAAGATGCACTCGCCAAACTCCGCGAAACACACTACGGCCTCGTCATCTCCGACTGGAACATGGACGGCATGACGGGCTACGACCTGCTGCGCAACGTCCGCGCCGACAAGAGCCTGAAAGAAACCCCCTTCATCATGATCACCGCCGAAGCAAAGGCGGACCACGCGATCGCCGCGAAAGAAGCCGGCGTCGACAGCTACCTCCTAAAACCGTTCAACGCGATCGTCCTCGAATCGAAAATCGGCGCAGCCATGGCCGGCAAGGCGCATTAAGACGCCGCTCACCGCCACCTAACGCTGCCGTGATCGAGGGGCGCGCTTGTCAGAGCGCGCCCTTCGCGCAATATGCGGCCCATGGCCATACACATCCCGCCCTGGACCCGCCGCGTGGCGCTCGTCGGCACACTGCTGACGCTCTCGGGCTGCGCGATCCCAGGCCCCGAAACCAGCGGCGAAGAGATGGCCGAGCGCCTACCGCACAAGTCGCTCCAACTCGCATCCTACAAACTCAGCTACATCGAGGCAGGCGACCCAGCCGGCCGCCTCATTGTCTTCGTCCACGGCACGCCGGGCGATGCGGAAGGCTGGGCCGACTATCTGATGACGGTGCCGAAGGGCTACCACTACGTCTCGATCGACCGCCCCGGTTTCGGCCAAAGCGGGCCCGACGACGCCGTCACGTCGCTTGCCGAACAGTCTGCGGCCGTCGCAGCCTTGATCCGCGCAAAGGGATCGAAGCCCGCCGTCCTCGTCGGCCACTCGCTCGGCGGCCCGATCGTCGCGCAAGTCGCCGCCGATCACCCTGGTCTCGCGGCTGCGCTTGTGATCGTTGCCGGCTCCCTCGACCCGGAGCAGGAGAGCGTGCCGCTGATCCAGTACATCGGCGACACCTGGCCGGTCAGCGCCATACTCCCCCGCATGATCCGTAACGCGAACCGCGAGATTATCGCTCTCGAACCGCACCTCGCAGCCCTCAAGTCTCGCCTCGCCACAATCAAAGTCCCAGTGACTATCGTACACGGCACGAAGGACGACCTCGTCCCGTTCGCCAACGTCGCCTTCATGGAAAAGCACCTGACCGGAACCACGGCGATGGACGTCACCGTGCTCGACGGCCAAAACCACTTCCTGCCTTGGAACGCGAAGGACAAAGTCGAAGCCGCCATCGCCAAGGCTTTCGCCATGATGAGCACGCCATGATGGAAGAGGCCGGCCAGATTCTGCTCGCGCTCGGTACGAACCCGTGGGCGATCGCCGCCGCCATCATCCTCGCCACCTTCGTGCTGGAAGACGCGGCGACCATCGCTGCAGCTCTCCTCGCGGCTGAGGCCGTGATTAGCCCGTGGGCCGCGCTCGCCGCCCTTATCGCGGGCATATTCGCCGGCGACCTGATGCTCTACGGCCTCGGCGCCTATGCGCGCACCCATGATTGGGCAAGACGCCTGATCGGCGAAAACCGCATGGACAAAGGTCGCGCCTGGCTCAAACGAAGATACGTGCCCGCCCTCATCGGCGCGCGCTTCATGCCGGGCTTGCGCTTGCCTACGTACACGTCGAGCGGCTTCCTCGCCCTGCCGTTTTGGCCGTTCGCCGGCGTCTCCGCCGCAGCAGGCCTGGTATGGACGTCGGCCATCTTCTCGATCGTCTACTACTTCGGGGCCATGACCGTCGACAGCTTGGGCATGTGGCGCTGGTCGCTCGCGTTCGTGTTACTCGTCTGTGTGCTCGCGGCACCCTATGTGATCCAGCGCTTCGTCCCCGCCGACCGCGACCCGACCAATGGCTGACGCCGCCCGCCTCGAAATCCGCAAACCCCACGCGGGCATGCCGCCCCTCGACATGTCGGGCCAGCAAATCTCGTTCTTCGAGTTCTGGCCGCAGAAGTACTTCTACACGCCCATGTGCGCCTACTGGCTGTGGCTCACGATCAAGCACGGCTTCCGCTTTACGCTGCCCACGATCTCAAACCCGGCATTCCCGATGGGCGGCTGGATCGGCGAGTCGAAGGCCGCCGTCTTCGAACAATCGGGCGAATATGCCCGGCGTTTCATCGCCCCTTGGGCCGTGTTCACGCGCACCGAAACCTCGACCGCCGCCCAAGCGCTCGACGCGGCGAAACGAGCCGGTCTCTGGTTTCCCTTCATCGCCAAACCCGACCTCGGTTGCCGCGGCGCCGGCGTCCGCCGCATCCTCAACGAGGAGGAATTGCAGAACTACCTCGACGGTTTCCCGCCCGGTCAAAGCATCATCTTCCAAGCGCTCGTCGACTATGAAGCCGAAGCTGGCATCTTCTACATCCGAAAGCCCAGCGAACCGCGCGGGCGCATCTTCTCCGTCACGCTAAAGTACTTCCCCTATGTCTTCGGTGACGGCAAATCGACCTTGCGCGAACTCATCGAACACGACCCCCGCGCCGGCCAATTGCAGCACATCTACCTACCGCGCCACAAAGATCGCCTCGACTGGATCGTGCCCCAAGGCCAACCGTTCCGCATCGCCTATGCCGGCAGCCACAGCCGCGGCACGATCTTCAGGAACGGCAATCACCTCGTCACCGAAGCGATGACCGACGCCTTCGACCGCATCGCCAAGAACGTGAACGAATTCTACTTCGGCCGTTTCGACGTGCGCTTCGCTTCGATCGAAGACCTGCAGCGCGGCGAGAACTTCAAGATCGTCGAAATCAACGGCGCCGGCGCCGAAGCGACCCACATTTGGGATCGCAAAACGACTCTTCCCGAAGCCTACAAAGCGCTCATGCAGCAGTACAAGGCCATGTGGGAGATCGGCGCCGAAAACGCGAAGCGCGGTTACAAGCCCGCGCGCCTCGCCGATCTCATCGCCGCCTATCGCCACGAAACGAAGCTCTGGGCGGAATACCCGCTGACCGAGTGATCAATCCCGCGCCGGCCACCACATTGGCCCGACCGCGAGCAACAGAACCAGCACGTTCCACGCAGCATTCGGCGCGTTCCCGGACGCAATCGATCCTGCGCTATCGAGAACGAACCAAGCCAGCAGGCCGGTTACCACCGCGCGCCGAACACCCTCAGGCGCCGCGTCGTAAACCCCCGCTGACAAGCACCAAATCAGCACGCCCCAGCCGAGCAAGAAGCCGCCGGTTAGCGCCGACAAGAACCGCGTGTCCGGTGACGCGTAAGTCGTTGCGCCATCGACCGGCCAACTCAAGATGTCCAAAGTCAGCCGCGCCGGCTCTAGCGTCGATTCCATCGTGCCCAGAAAAAACAATGGCCCGCCGATGCCGACGACGACCGCCGTCACCTTCAGCCAAAACTTGTGAAAGGCGTGCGATGCCATGAAATCCTCCGCTACTGTGGCCACTTGCTCACAATCGTGGCGGCATCGAAATACTCGCGCCAAACTTGAATAAGGCCGTCACGAACTTCAAAGACGCCGGTCACCGGCAGATTGACCCATCCCGTTTTCACCAAGTGGCGATCGAGGCGTTCAACGAAAACGATCGGACCGTTTGTCGCTTCGCGCAAGATATCGAACTTGTTCTCGATCGTCGGCGCGAAAAAAGGCTCGAGCACGCTGCGCACGCCCTCGGGGCCTTGCACCTTGCCGAGAGGCATATTCTCGTACGCGCAGTCCGGCGCGACGTAGCGCAATGCCGTGTCGTAGTCCTTAGCCTCGAACGCCCTTAAAAAGGCAAAGACCACGTCGCGTGGCGTTCCAGTGCTCATCGGTCGAACTCCCTCTTTTGGCCGAACCAATCTGTACCAAACCTTGCCTTAAGACGATTACCTCGTCAGTAATTGCCTAGCAGCGGCGGCAGTGCATGACTGGCTGCAAAAGAACGGAGGGAATCACCATGTCGGCCTTTTGGCGCATCTGGCTCATCGTCTGGGCGTGTAACGTAATCCTGTTCGGCGCGATCATCGCGGGCGGCGCGTTTGAAGCCACGTCGAGCCCGATCTCGGCGCTCTACGATCTCCTGCAAGGTCCGGGGCCCATCACCAACGATCCGGCACTGCGCTTCAGCCTCGCCGTCATGGGTGGCGTCTCGATCGGCTGGGGCGTCACCGGGCTGCTCGCCATCCTGGCCGCGATCAAACTGGGCGACCGCGGCCAACCGGTTTGGAACGCGGTGACGCTGGGCCTCATCGCCTGGTTCATCAGCGACAGCGCACTATCGATCGCGACCGGCTACGGTCTGAACGTTGTGCCCAACATCCTGCTGTTGGGCGGTTATCTAATTCCGCTCGTTGCCAACGGAAAGCTCATGAAATCCGCGGCTTGAACGCCGGACCCGTAGCCGCTGCCACAATTTCAACCTCTCGCCATGGGAAATGCCTTTGGGCAAAATAGCCGCGTGATTTGAGTCCGAAGGGACCCCATGGCCGCCGAAGTCGACCAATTCTCGTACGCCTCGCCGAACGATCCCGCCTTCAAACGCCTCGTCATCCGCGTGATCGAGCGTCTGTCGGGCCAGCCCGAGCTGAAGCGGATGTACCAGGAGCGTCTGGATCGGCCGCGCCCGGGCGAAAGCTTTTGGGACGCCGCCGTCCGCAAGCTGCAGCTGAACATCGTTTTGAACGAAGAGCGTTTGGGCGAGATACCGTCGAGCGGCCCCGCGATCATCGTGGCGAACCACCCGTTCGGCGTACTCGACGGGATTATGATCTGTTGGCTCGTTGCCCGCATCCGCCCCGACTTCAAGATTCTGACCAATGCGCTTCTCAACCGCATCGACGAAATCAGAAACGCCCTGCTGCCGATCGACTTCGAAGAATCGAAAGCAGCCCTCGACACGAACATCAAATCCCGCGCCGAGGCGAAAGCACTGCTCGAAAAAGGCGGCGTGCTGATCATCTTCCCCGGCGGCACGGTCTCAACAACGCCGAGCGTGCTCTCGCGCAA